>NZ_JBFTNV010000041.1:0-108549 GCF_056397645.1 Rhizobium sp. 05L429
CGCCGTTTCCTGGCTCTATCTGAAGTCGGGGCTGCCGGTCGAAATCATCCAGGAATATGACAACTGGCGACGTATCCGCGATGCCGACGGCACCGAGGGCTGGGTCAACCAGTCGCTTCTCTCAGGCCAGCGTGCCGCCATCGCCGCGCCGTGGATGAAAGGCAAGGGCAAGAGCGTCTTTGTGAACCTCCGCCGCGAGGCGCAACCATCCTCCTCCATCGTCGCCAAGCTGGAGCCCGGCGTGATGATCACGATCGGCGAATGCAGCGGAGAGTGGTGCTTCGCAAAAACCGACGGCGCCGAGGGTTGGGTGGCGCAGTCGGAAATCTGGGGTGCCTATCCGGGCGAGGCCTTTAAATAAGACCCGCCTCCTTGGCCGCCTCGGAAAGCGACTTCATCGGCCGCGGGCCGATCTGCTGGATGACGATGCCGGCGGCAAGGCAGCCAAGCTTACCGCAATCTTCCAGCGTACGGCCCTGCGTGTAGCCGTAGAGGAAGCCCGAGGCGAAGAGATCGCCGGCACCGGTCGTGTCAACGACTTCATTGATCTTGATGGCATCGACGTAATGGCGCTCGTTACCCCGCAGAATCACGGCGCCGTCCTCGCTCACGGTCACAGCGGCAATCTTGCAATCCTTGGCGATCCTGTTCAGCGCTTCCTCGAAATCGTCGGTCTCGTAAAGCGACAGGGCTTCCTGACGATTGGCGAAGACGATATCGACCTTGCCCGACCGCATCAGATCCAGGAACTCGCCGCGATAACGATCGACGCAGAAGCTGTCGGACAGCGTCATCGACATTTCGCGGCCGTTCTCGTGGGCGATGCGGGCGCAATCGAGGATTGCCTCCTTGGCGCGCGGCGGATCCCAGAGATAACCCTCAAAATAGGTCACCTTGGCCTCGGCCACGACATCCGCTTCGACATCCTCCGGCCCGAGTTCGACACAGGCGCCGAGATAGGTGTTCATCGAGCGTTCGCCATCGTCGGTAACGAAGATCATCGAGCGTGCGGTTGGCGGAAACGTGCCCTTGGCCTCGGTCTGGTAGTGAACGCCCTGGGCACGGATATCATGCGAGAAGATCTCGCCGAGCTGATCCTCCGCCACCTTGCCGAAATAGGCGGCCTTGCCGCCGAGGCTGGCGACGCCTGCAGCCGTGTTGCCGGCGCTGCCGCCGGACGCTTCGAGCGCCGGACCCATGCGCGAATAGAGCAATTCGGCGCGCTCGGCATCGATGAGGTTCATCGCCGCCTTGGTGATCTTGTTGTCAATGAGGAACTGGTCGTCGCAACGGGCGATGATATCGACGATTGCGTTGCCGACTGTCAGAACATCGAATTTGGTCATGAAATGGGAAGTCCCGGATTTGTGATAGCCGGTAATCGGTCTTAGCGAAATCTGCCGGCATTGAAAGGATAAAGAGCAGATCATCCTCTAAGTCTTCGTAAAACTGCCGCCTATTCGTCATGCCGCTGTCACTTTGCCTGCCTAAAAACAGCATCAGGAAGACCGGCATGCAGGTATCTCGTATGGCCGGTTACGGAAGGGATGATCCCTTCAGTCTTACCGGAACGAGCCTGACCACGGATGAACTGGCAGTATCGTAACCGGATATCCGGCAAGGCCGGATGCGCAAAAGCGGGCTAGGCCCGCTTTTTTTGTTGCGACGCAAAAGAAATCGTATCCGCTGCATTTGTCATGGCCGCCAATTTGCTGCTAGACCTCGGCAATCCCGCGCAGAGCAGCAGTTTATGTCAGCCATCATTTTCGACGTTCTTCCGATCTTCCTTCTCATTCTCATCGGCTGGCTGATCGTCCGCATCGGGGTGCTGACGGCAAATGTCGGCGATGCCTTGAGCGAGTTCGTCTTCAAGATTGCCGTACCGCTGCTGCTTTTCCGCACCATCGCCGGGGCAGATTTCCACGGCGCTTCGCCGTTCCGGCTCTGGATCGTCTATTTCTCTGGCGTCGCGGTGACATGGACGGCGGGGCACATCGTCGCCACGCGTTTCTTCGGCCGCGACGAGCGGATCGGCGTGCTCGCCGGCGTATCCTCGGCCTTCGCCAACAATATTTTCATTGGCCTGCCGCTGGTCGAGCGCACCGTTGGCAGCGAGGGGCTTGTCGCTCTTTCCATCCTGCTGGCCGTGCATCTGCCGATCATGATGGTGGCCGGCACGATCATGATGGAACATGCCGAACGCAAGATCTCTGGAAAGAGCGACCGCAGCATGATCCTGGTACTGAAGCAAATCGGCCTGAACCTGCTGCATAATCCGCTGGTCATCGGTATCGTTGCCGGCGCCGTCTTTCATGTCTCGGGCCTGACCATGCCGGCAACCATCAGCTCCGTCGTCGGCCAGATCGCCAGCACGGCCGGACCGGCCGCGCTGATTTCGCTAGGCATGGCACTGCAAAAATATGGTGTCTCCGGCAATGTCGGGATTGCCAGCGTGACTTCCGCCTTCAAGCTTTTGCTGCTGCCCGGTTGCGTCTGGGCGGCGAGCCACGCGCTCGGCCTCAGCGCTGAATGGACGGCAGCACTGGTGCTGACTTCGTCGGTACCGACGGGGGTGAATGCCTGGCTGATCGCCAACCGCTTCGGCGTCGGTCACAGCCTTGCGGCCTCCACGATCACGGTGACCACGGCGCTCGGCGCCATCACCGTTTCCTTCTGGGCCTATATTCTCGGCGCATGAGGCAACAAAAAAACCCGGCTTGCGGCCGGGCTTCTTGAAAAATTTCGAGGGCTCTTACTGCGTTGCTGTCGGAGCATTCGGATCCGGCAGCGGAGCCGGTGAATCTGCCAGCGTGTGCAGGTAAAGGATGACGTTGGCGCGATCCTGATCCTTCGGCAGACCGGCAAAGCCCATGGCGGTGCCTGGAACGTCCTTCTTCGGCGCGAGCAGGAACTTGTTGAGGTTCTCGAAGGTCCAATGTTCGCTGCTGCCCTTGGAGAAGTCCTTCATGGCAGAAGAATAGGCGAAGCCTTCATGCGAGGCGATCGGGCGATCTACGACACCAAAGAGATTCGGGCCGACTTTGTTCGGTCCGCCTTTGGTGCCGTCATGACAGGCCTGACACTTCTTGAATACGGTTTCGCCGGCCTTGGCGTCGGCACTTGCAAGAAGCTTTGCGATCGGAACGGCAACGGCAACAGGTGCGCCTTCACCGCCGGCGGCGGGTGCCTCCTCGGCGACGATGGCAAAACCTTCCTTCTCCGGTGCCTCGGAATGGAAGATCCCCTCGGAGGCAATGGAGACTGACATCAGAACGAAAACCGTTCCAAGCAGCGCCCCCACGGCCGTATTGACGTATGAATTCATCTGCAATGCTCCCCTTGCAGCCGGCAGACCAGAAACCGGACCATCTTGAAATTGCGCGGAACCTATGTCTTTTGGCTATTCGTTGCAACTGTCTAAATGGTCTTGTGCGTGAGACTTTTTGCCACTTTTCAGCCCGGATTAGAAGGCCCGAACAATGACTGATTCAAAATTAGATAACGTGCTGGTGCTGATCCCCGCACGCATGGCCTCCACCCGCCTTCCGGGCAAGCCGCTGGCMGATATTTGCGGTTTGCCGATGATCGTCCAGGTGGCAAAACGGGCACAGGAAGCGGCGATCGGGCGCGTCATCGTGGCCGTCGACGACCAGGAGGTTTTCGACACTGTGGCCGCAGCAGGCTTTGAAGTGATCATGACGAGCAAGGACCATCAGGTCGGTTCGGACCGCATCTTCGAGGCACTGACGATCGTCGATCCGGACAAAAAGGCGAAAATCATCGTGAACGTCCAGGGCGATCTTCCGACAATCGATCCGGAAACGGTGCGTGCAGCATTGCGTCCCCTCGATAACCCGGAGGTCGATATCGGCACGTTGACGACCGAGATCGACAACGAGGAGGACAAGACAGCGCCACACATCGTCAAGGTCGTAGGCACGCCTGTCTCCGAAAGCCGTCTGCGCGCGCTTTACTTCACGCGCACGACCGCGCCTTATGGCGAAGGGCCGCTCTATCACCATATCGGGCTTTACGCCTATCGGCGCGCAGCACTGGAGCGCTTTGTCTCCCTCGACCGTGGGACGCTGGAAAAACGCGAATCGCTGGAGCAGTTGCGGGCGCTCGAAGCCGGTATGCGGATCGATGTCGAGATCGTTGACACTGTTCCGCTCGGTGTCGATACTCCCGCGGACCTCGAAAAGGCGCGGCGCATTCTCTCTGCAAAGGCCAACTGACGGATTTCCCCATGAACATCAAGACCAACAGAATCGCCTTCCAGGGCGAATTCGGCGCAAATTCCGACATGGCGAGCCGCGACATGTTTCCGACCATGGAGCCGCTGCCCTGCCAGACCTTCGAGGATGCCTTCACGGCGGTCGACAATGGTGACGCCGATATCGGCATGATCCCGATCGAAAACACGATCGCGGGTCGCGTCGCCGACATCCACCACCTGTTGCCGGAATCACGCCTGCATATCATCGGCGAATATTTCATGCCGATCCGGTTTCAGCTCATGGTGTTGCCGGGCGTGACGAAGGATGAAATCCGGACCGTGCATAGCCATATCCATGCGCTCGGCCAGTGCCGCAAGATCGTACGGGCCAACGGCTGGAAGCCCGTCATCGCCGGCGATACGGCAGGGGCTGCCAAGCTCGTCAAGGAAACCGGCGACCGCTCGATGGCAGCGCTCGCGCCGCGCCTTGCCGCCGACCTCTACGGGCTCGACATCATCGCTGAAAATGTCGAGGATACGGAAAACAACGTGACACGCTTCGTGGTGCTGTCGCGTGACGAGGAATGGGCAGAACGCTCGACCCATGACGAGAAGATCGTCACCACCTTCGTCTTCAATGTCCGCAACATTCCCGCAGCACTCTACAAGGCGCTCGGCGGCTTTGCGACGAACAACATCAACATGACCAAGCTCGAGAGCTACCAACTCGGCGGCAAGTTCGTGGCGACGCAGTTCTACGCCGACATCGAGGGCCACCCGAACGACGCGCATGTGCGCCGCGCGCTGGAGGAATTGCGTTTCTTCTCCGAGAAGGTCCGCATCCTCGGCGTCTATAAGGGCCATCCGATGCGCGGGCTTCTATAGATTGCAAAAAGCCCCTCTGGCAGATGGCCGGAGGGGCTTCATGTTCAAACTTATTTATCCGGCTCACAAACACGCAGCCGGTGCCCATCCGGATCGAKCACGACGAAGGTTGGGCCGAAGTCGAGYTCGGTCAGTTCCTKGGCGACGGGCAGGCCGCGACTGCGCCAGTCTTCGTAATGCCTGGCGACGGCATTTTCGCCTGCTACCATGAAAGCGACTTCGCCACGGTTGCYGATGGCCGAGGGTTGCGGTTCGACCTTGCTGCGGCGCCAGAGGCCGAGAGTGAAGCCGCCATCGAGAGGGAAGGCGACGAAATTCGGCGCCTCCACGGCCGGCTCGCGGCTCAGGATATTGCGGTAAAAGGCGGCGCTTTCGGCGGGATCCTTGACATAAAGGATAATAAGATTGGGGCTGGTCATTTCGGTTCTCCATCGGGGTTGAAAGATGCACGGCCGAAAACGGCTACTGCCAAGTTATGGCAGTAGTTCTCCTGTCACGGTTCTGCAGAGAGCGCCGCTTCGTTACCGGGAAGAATGTCGATGATGTCGGCGTGCGGCCTTAGCGGAAGAGATCGTCACCGACGCGCCAGTCCTGCCCATCGCTGAAGCCGAGATCGCGCTTGTGCCATAGCGGCATCGTCTCGATATCAAGGCGCGGACGGCGCAGTGACGGCGTTACGAAGCGATCCGAAAACAAGCGTACCAGGCGAGAGCGAAGGGTCTTTCCGGCTTTGACGGAAGTACGACGGCCGGCATATTGAACGACTTGGGGCATTCCCATGATCAGTACTCCTTTCCTGCTGGACTGGTACTGATAATAGCGCTTCCTGCTGACAGTTTATGGCAGCAGTGTCACTGCTCGATCGGAGTATCCTGCGTGGCCCGCCACTCTTTGAGAAGTGCCGTGCGGCGGCGTGGATAACGCGTCTCATCGATCGCCATATCGATGATGCGATCGGTGCGGAAATGGCGGAAATCCTGGCGCAGCTCGCACCAGGCCATGATGATGCGCACATGCTCGAAATAGCCGAGCGCGAAAGGCCAGACGCGCCGGCGGGAGACGCGGCCCTGCTCGTCGCCATAATGCAGTTCGAGGATACGCTCGAGACGGATCGCCTTGCGGATGGCTGAGACATCCGCCTTATCCTCATCCTGCCGCTTCCTGCCGACAAAAAGTGTGGCCGAATCGACCATGTCGCGCATGTCGGGGGGCAACACGGCGGCGATCTTCGCAAGCGCATCCGCGCCGGCACTGGCCAGGCGTGGCTCGGCAGCGCGCGCCACCCATCTGGAGCCGAGCACGAGAGCTTCCAGTTCCTCTTCGGAAAACATCATCGGCGGCAGCATGAAGCCGGGCTTCAGCACATAACCTATGCCGGCCTCTCCCTCGATCATCGCACCTTGCGCCTGGAGGCTCGCAATGTCGCGGTAGAGCGTGCGCAGGCTGACGCCGGTTTCCCCGGCCAACACAGTGCCGGTGACCGGCCGCCGGTAGCGCCGGAGCGTCTGAAGCAGGGCCAACAGCCGTTCCGAACGGGCGACCATGATTATACCTTCTTGCAGCATGGCCGAGGCCGGGTGACGACCACCCGCGCGTTTCGGCTCCTGCTCAGCGTTTCCACTCCACCCAGTCGCGCATCAGACGATGGGCAATCGCGCCCTTTGGCGGCGGCGCTTTGCCGTTGGCGCCAGGGCGCTCCAGCATTTCGATGGTTTCCTCACGGGTGAACCAGCGGCAATCCTCGAGTTCGGCCTCATCACGGTGAATCTCGTGCGATTTCGCCTCGGCATAACAGCCGATCATCAGGGAATGCGGCATCGGCCAGGGCTGCGAGGCATGATAGCGGATGCGGCCGGTCCTGATGCCGGATTCTTCCAGCGTTTCGCGGCGCACCGCATTTTCGATGGTTTCGCCGGGCTCCAGAAAGCCTGCCAGACAGGAATACATGCCCGGCGCAAAATGCGGGCTGCGGCCAAGCAGGCAGAGATCACGCTCCTCGTCGATCGTCAGCATGATGACCACGGGATCGGTACGCGGAAAAATCATATGCTCGCAGGCAGTGCAGACGCGCTTGTAGCCGCCGATGCGGATTTCCATGGCCGCGGCGCAGCGACCGCAGAAGCGATTGTCGCCGTTCCAGCGGATGAGGCTTGCGGCCTGGGCGAACTCGCCGAGCAGTATCTCATCCACCAACTCGTCGCGGAAAAGCGCGCGGCCGTCGACCGGCTTGTACTGGCTTGCCATATCTTCGACGTCGATACCGACGGGCACAGCAAGGCGCGRCTCCCCGGTTTTGCGATAGCCGAGCAGCACAGTCTCGTCCCAGTCCGGTTTCAGCTCCTGCAGCTCGTAGCGGGCAAAGAGCGGATCGAGCAYCTGACCGTCGTGCTTCAGCACGAGCTTGTCCTTGGCGAATGCGAAGATATGCGTGCCTTCGCGGGCGAGCGCCTTTTCGACCGAGGCTTCATCGCGATGTTCGCTGTCACGGTTAAGGTCATTGGCGGCAAAGGCGGTGAGATTGCTGGGTTCGGGATGCGGTACGTCCGAATCGAAAAGCGAATGACTCATGATGAAAGGGCTTCCCGCAGCTTTGCTATGAATTCGTTTCTTGTTCCGTCCTCGTAAGGCTCGGCCTTGCCGAAACCCCAGACAGGCCCCGGCCAGTTCGCATCACCTTCGGAACGCGCAATGACATGAACATGAAGCTGGCGGACGATATTGCCAAGTGCCCCGACATTGATTTTTGTGGTACCCGTAATCGCCTTGAGCGCCGTGGAGACGAGATCGATCTCGAAGGTGAGCAGCACCTGGTCGAGCGGCGTCAGCTCAAAGATCTCCGTGATATCGGCGCGGCGCGGCACCAGGATCAACCAGGGCCAGYGAGCGTCCTTCGACAGCCTGACATCGCACAGGMCTGTCACCATGATACTGGTGCTGTCGTTTTCGAGCCTGGGGTCCAGCACGAAATCGCTCAAGGGCATTCTCCTGATGTTTTCCAATGGACTAGCAGTTTTTTTTGAGCTTGGCTTGCTTTTGATGTCGATTTTGCCGATATGTGCATTCGGGAGGTTGGTGGTGGACGAGCCACTCGCCAACCGGGTCAGGTCCGGAAGGAAGCAGCCCTAACGAGCCCGGCACGGGTCATCGTGCCAGCCTCCCACCTTCTCTTCCAAGAAGCCCGGCCTTTCCGGGCGCAAGCAGGGCGATGAGCGACACCGAGCGACAGTCACAAGATGCCGCCTCGACGGGCACCGGGTACCGGGTGCTGGCACGCAAATACCGCCCCAAGGATTTCACGGACCTGATGGTCGGCCAGGAGCCGATGGTCCGCACGCTCACCAACGCCTTCGAGACGGGCCGCATTGCGCAGGCCTATATGCTGACCGGCGTTCGCGGGGTGGGCAAGACGACGACGGCGCGCATCCTGGCGCGGGCGCTGAACTACAAGACGGCCGAGATCGACAAGCCGACGATCGACCTTCGGGTGCCCGGCGAGCATTGCCAGGCGATCATGGAAGGCCGCCATGTCGATGTGATCGAGATGGATGCCGCTTCGCATACCGGTATCGACGATATCAGAGAGATCATCGAGCAGGTGCGCTACCGGCCGGTTTCGGCGCGTTACAAAGTCTACATCATCGACGAAGTGCACATGCTGTCGACACAGGCCTTCAACGGGTTGTTGAAGACGCTGGAAGAGCCGCCGGAACATGTGAAGTTCATTTTMGCGACGACGGAGATCCGCAAGGTTCCGATCACCGTTCTCTCGCGCTGCCAGCGCTTCGACCTGCGCCGCATCAGCGCCTCGGATCTCGTCGGCCTGTTCACGACGATCGCCGCCAAGGAAGGCATCGAGGCGGAACCGGACGCGCTGGCGATGATCGCGCGCGCTGCCGAAGGTTCGGCGCGTKACGGTCTGTCGCTGATGGATCAGGCGATCGCCCACGGCGGCGGCGTGGTGCAGGCGGAAGCAGTGCGCGGCATGCTCGGCCTTGCCGACCGCGCCCGCATCGTCGATCTCTTCCAGCATGTCGTGCGCGGCGATGTTGCAAGTGCGCTCAATGAATTCCAGAGCCAATACGAGGCAGGGGCCAATCCCGTCGTGGTTCTGACCGATCTTGCCGATTTCACGCATCTGGTGACTCGGCTGAAGTATGTGCCCGACGCGGCAAACGACCCTTCGCTCAGCGAAGTGGAGCGTACCAAGGCGGCTGAATTCGCACAGAGTGTCGCGGTCACGACACTTTCGCGCATTTGGCAGATGCTGCTGAAGGGCATTCCGGAGACGGAAAACTCCTCGCGCACGGCAGGCGCGGCCGAAATGGTGCTGATCCGGCTGGCGCATGCAGCGCATCTGCCGGCACCCGAGGATGCAGCGCGGCGGCTTGCGGAATTCTCCAATGAAGGCAGTGCGTCACGTCCGTCCTCGCCTGCGCCTTCGGGCAATGGTGGTGGTGGCACGCGCGTTCCCTACCAGACAAGCGTACAGGCACGGTCTCCCGAGCCGGCACCGCGGCCGCAACCGTCAGGCCCGACGGCCATGTTGCGCGCAGTGCCCAATCCGGAGCCGCAGAATATCGGCCGCGTCGAGACGAGGCCAGCGGAAGCACCGAAGCTGCTCGTATCGGTCAATTCGATCAGCGATATCGTCGACCTCGCCGCTGAAAAGCGCGACCCGAAGATGAAGGCGCTGCTGCGGACCTTCGTGCGCCCCGTGCGCATCGAGCCCGGTCGGCTGGACGTCAGCCTCGCTGAAGGCGCTCCAAACACGCTGCTCAACGAACTTGCCGTCAAGCTCAGGGAGTGGACCGGCATACACTGGATCGTCAGCCTCAGCCGCGAGGAAAGCCAGCCAACTATGGTCGAGGCGGAGGCCAAGGCTCAGGAGCAGCGTGTTAGCGATGCGCGCCAGGATCCTGATGTCGCCGCAATCCTCGCCCAGTTTCCGGGCGCCAAGATCATCGACGTGCGCGTGAGGGCACCGACGCCGGAGGAGGAAGCGGAGGAAATCAAGCCGCCCGCCGCAGCCGAATCCGAAGAGGGCGACATCCTGCCGGGCGACGACATAGAATTCTAGTTTCAAGAAGGAGAAGACGATGCGCGACATCATGGGCATGATGGGCAAAGTCAAGGAAATGCAGGCCAAGATGGAGCAGATGCAGGCGGAAATCGCCGAGCTGACTGCCGAAGGCAAGGCAGGCGGCGGGCTCGTCACCGTCATCATCTCCGGCAAGGGCGAACTGAAGAGCCTGAAGATCGACCCTTCTCTCTTCAAGGAAGACGATGTCGAAATCCTAGAAGACCTGATCGTTGCCGCCCACAAGGACGCCAAGGACAAGGCCGAAGCCATCGCCGCCGAAAAGACCAAGGCGCTGACGGCCGGCCTGCCGATCCCGCCCGGCTTCAAGCTGCCTTTCTGATCTCGTCGACCGATCCGGAAGAGGAGACGAGGGATGATGACATTGACGACGTTGCTGGTTTTCGCCGGCGCTCTTTTTATTGCTGCCGGGACACCGGGGCCGAGTGTTGCGGCGCTGGTCGCTCGCGTGATCTCGAAAGGCGCGCGTGACGTGCTGCCCTTCCTGTTCGGCATGTGGGCGGGGGATGCGATCTGGCTGACCTGCGCCATTGCCGGCCTCTCGGCTATCGCCGAAAGCTTCTACCACGTCTTCGTCGTCATCAAGTGGCTGGGCGTGCTCTATCTCCTTTATCTCGCCTGGAAAATGTGGGTTGCCAAAGCAGAGGTACAGGAAGAGGAACTGCCGCAGGAGCGTTCGCGCGGCCGGATGTTTTTCACCGGCCTGGCGATTGCGCTCGGCAATCCGAAAATCATGATGTTCTACGTGGCCCTTCTGCCTTCGATCATCGATATCCCCTCGGTTTCGCTCGCCGGCTGGGTCGAACTCGTCATCACGCTGTTCGCCGTGCTGGCTGTCGTCGATTTCGGCTGGATGCTGCTTGCAGCCAAGGCCCGCGGTTTCCTGAAGAGCCGGCGTGCCGTGCAGATCGCCAATCGGGTGAGTGCTGGAACGATGGCGGGTGCTGCCGTCACGATCGCGATCCGCTGAACTATCGCTGTGCTTCCAGCACGGCTCGCAGCTTGTAGTGAACGGGCGCTGCCAGATAGCGCTCGCGGTCCGCGGCTGACAGCCGGCGCCCGAACGTTTCCATCATTTCCGGCATCGTGACTGCGGCGCCCGGAAATGGCTTATATTCAACCGGCATTCCGGCTTCCACGATCCCATTTGATATCACCCGGCAATAAATGCCGGGGCGTGCCGACTGGGTGTACCGCTTGACGAATTTGGGATCGTTCATCCTTGCTGCGAAGGTGGCGCAGGGAATACGACAGGACGTCACTTCAAGGATCAGTTCGCCAGTAGTGAAGCGATCGCCAACCGAGACATCGCGGTTATCGAGCCCTTCGATGACGAGATTCTCGCCGAAGGTGCCGGGCTCAACGGGATGCCCGATTTCGTTCGACCACCAGTCGCGGCTGACAGAACCCTCCAGATAGACGGCCTGATCGACGCCGCCGTGATGTTTCCTGTTGCAGATGGCATCGCCGACGAGGCCTTCGGCATCGATCATGACGCCACCGGTGACAGCGTGTTTGAAGATACCGGTCTTGTAACTCTTGCCCGGCAGCCTTTCGGCGCTCCCCCGGCAGACGGCGAGTATTTTCATCAACCAGGCAATCCTTCTGCGATTCCGTTTTCGTTCCATATCAGTTAAGAACGGCGCATGGCAAAGCGAGTCACCGGCCCGGAAATCGAAAAACTGATCCAGCTTCTGGCGAAAGTGCCGGGCCTCGGGCCGCGCTCGGCACGGCGAGCGGCACTGCATCTCATCAAGAAGAAAGACCAGCTTCTCGGCCCCCTCTCACATGCGATGGGTGAGGCCTATGACAAGGTGAAAATCTGCTCGCGTTGCGGCAATGTCGATACTGTCGACCCCTGCACGGTCTGCACCGATGCGCAGCGCGATCAATCCGTGATCATCGTCGTCGAGGATGTCTCGGATCTCTGGGCGCTGGAGCGCGCCGGCGCGCTGAATGCCGCCTATCATGTTCTTGGCGGCACGCTATCGCCACTTGATGGTGTCGGGCCTGAGGATCTCAATATCCGCGGGCTGATCAACCGCGTGGCCGAAGGCGGCATCAAGGAGATCATTATCGCGGTGAATGCGACCGTCGAGGGGCAGACGACGGCGCATTACATCACCGACCAGCTTGCCGATCTCAAGGTGAAAATCACGCGGCTGGCGCATGGGGTGCCGGTCGGCGGGGAGCTCGACTATCTCGATGAGGGAACGCTGACGGCAGCGCTTCGAGCGCGCACAGCAATCTAGGGGGATACATGATTACGGGTTTCTTCGGCAGGCTTCTTCTTGCAGGCGCCGCCTTGCTGGCGTTTTCCGCGATCCCGTCACATGCAGCTCCGTCGAAAGCCGACGTCGAAGCGCAATTCGAAAAGTGGGTTCAGGCCGATCTCTGGCCGGAGGCGAAGAAGAACGGCATTTCGGAGAAGACCTTCCGAGCCGCCTTTTYCGGCATCGAACTGGATTGGACCCTGACCGATCTCGCCCCTCCAGGTTTTCCGCCACCGAAGGAGCAGAAGCAGACACAGGCCGAATTTTCCTCGCCAGGCCCCTATTTCAACGAGGACCGGCTGAAACGGCTCGCCATGACTGGGCGCGGCTTTGCCTCGCAATATGCCTCGACGCTCAGCCGGATTGAAAAGACTTATGGCGTGCCCGGTTCGATCGTGCTGGCAATCTGGGGACGCGAGACCGGCTTCGGTGCGGCGAAGATCCCCAATTCGGCGGTCGAGATACTTGCGACAAAGGCTTTCATGTCTACCCGCAAGGACATGTTCCGTATGGAGCTGATCGCCGCGCTGCACATTCTCGACGGCGGCGACGTGACCCCTGCGGACTTCAAGGGATCGTCGGCGGGTGCGCTCGGCCAGCCGCAATTCATGCCGACGAGCTATCTGAAATATGCCGTCGATTTCGATGGCGACGGTCACCGCAACATCTGGACATCGGTTCCCGATACGCTGGCTTCCATCGCCAATTTTCTTGTGAAGAAGGGTTGGCAGCGCGATCGCGACTGGGGGTTCGAGGTGACGATCCCGCAAGCCGTCTCCTGCGCGCAGGAAGGGCCTGACCTCGCCAAGCCGCTCTCGCAATGGGCATCACTCGGCATCGATCGCATTTCCGGCAAGGGCTTTCCGTCCGGCGAGCTGAAAGCACAGGGCATGATGCTGGTGCCGGCCGGGCGCGACGGGCCGGAATTCATCGTCACGCCGAACTTCTACATTATCAAGGAATACAACAACTCCGACCTCTATGCCCTCTACATCGGCAACCTTGCCGACCGCATCGCTTTCGGTTCCGGCGCCTTCCAGGGACAATGGGGCGATGTCGGGAAGATGCTGCGCTCGGATGTCGCCGCCATGCAGCGGGCGCTGGAACGGCAGGGTTACGATGTCGGCGGTTCAGACGGACTGCCCGGCTACAAGACGCGCCGAGCGATCGGCCAATGGCAGGAAAAGAACGGGATGAAACCGACCTGCTTTCCCGAAGCGTCGATGAAGGGCAAGCTGAAGTAAGAGCCTACGCCCGGCGGATGCTTTACAGGTTACGCTTCAGCCCCTCATGGCTCGCCACGAAACCGAGCTTTTCGTAGAACCGAATCGAATCCACGCGCGTCTTGTCGGATGTGAGCTGCACGAGACCGCAACCATGTTCCGCGCAGCGGGCGATCGCCCATTCGATGAATTGCGAGCCGAGCCCGGAGCCGCGATGATCCTTCGCAATGCGCACGCTTTCGATCTGGCCGCGCCACATGCCCGCTCTCGAAAGGCCGGGAAGAAAGCTCAGCTGCAGGCAGCCGATGACCCGATCAGCCTGGTCGCTTGCAACGGCGAGCAATTGGTTGGGATCCGCGTCGATTGCGGCGAAGGCTGCGAGATAGCGCGCATCTGCGGGATCCGAGACGACCTCCCGCGTGCTGCCAAGATCATCATCGGCGAGCAGTCGGATGATGTCGGCGAGATCGGATTGCCGGGCGCTTCGGAAGACGTGCATAATGGGCCTCAATGGTGCAGATCGATCGGCGCCTTGTGGAAGACGTCATCGACTGGCGGAATGGCCTGGCGCTCGATCATGCGATGAACGTGCGGCAAGCCCTCGCCGCGGTGCAGGACGCGAAGCCGGTCGGTATTTTCGGCATCGGCCTGTGTGCGGCGCTGGTTGTGCCTGATATATTCGACCCAGGTCGGCGTATGATAGGTTTCCGTCCAGAGACCGGGATTCTCAAGATCGCGCATCAGCGCCCAGTTGCGGGCGCCGTCGCGGATGCGGATGCGGCGGCGCTCTTCCATCAGCGTCATGAATTCGGCCAGGTCATCATCGGCAATCTGGTAATCGACCTGGATGACGATCGGGCCGCTACGTGGCGTGATATCGAGGCMGAGAGCCGGTTCGATGAAGCGGTTCAGCGGATCGAGATTGAGCGTGGCGAAAGCCGGCATGGAAAAGCGCAGGCCGATCACGACTCCAAACAGCAGGACCGCGGCCGACATCAGCAGGGCGTTCGAAAGACCATACCGGTCGGCGGCAACACCCCAGAGCCAACTCCCGCCGGCAATGCCGCCGAAGGTGACGGTCTGGTAAAGCGACAAAGCGCGGCCGACCACCCAGCGCGGCGTCGAAAGCTGGACGATGATATTGAAGAGCGACAGTGCCGAAACCCAGCAGGCACCGGCAACGAGCAGCCCGGCCGAGGTGAGCACGGCACTTGGGCTGAGAGCTGCAATCACGGCGCTGAATGCAAAGCCTGAAAAGGCCAGGCGGATGATCGTCTCGCTGGAGAACATGTCGCGCAGCCTGGTGCTGAGGACGGCACCACCGATCGCGCCGATGCCGAAGGCGCCGAGCATGAAACCATAGGTCAGCGGCCCGCCAGAGACGAGATCGAGCGCAACGACCGGCAGCAAAGCCTGGATGGAGCTTGCCCCGATACCGAATACCAGCCCTCTCAGGAGGATCTTTTCAAGGTTGGGCGACATGGAGACATAACGCAGGCCGGCAAAAATGGCACTGCCGAGTGTTTCGCGCGGCAGCGTCGAGGCAGGCGTACTCGGCCGCCAGCGAAATAGCACATAGAGGAGCGCAATGTAGCTCAGCGCATTCACTGCAAAGGCCGCAGCCGCACCGGCCGCCGCCACGATGGCGCCACCGATCGCCGGACCAACACTGCGGGTTATATTGAAACCCATACTGTTCAGCGTGACCGCCTCTGGCAAATCGGCGCGCGGCACCATGTCGCCGACCGAGGCCTGCCAGGAGGGATTGTTGAGCGCCGTGCCGCAGCCGATCAAAAACGTAAAGAAGAGCAGCAGTCCGGGTGTAATCCAGCCGATGATAGCGCAGGCCGTCAACAGGATCGAGACCACGAGCATTGCGGATTGCGCCGTCAGCATGATCCGGCGCCGATCATAATTGTCGGCGAGAGCGCCCGAGATCAGAGAGAACAGCATGATCGGCAGCGCGGTCGAGGTCTGGACCAGCGCAACCATATCCTCGGACGAGGTGATGACCGTCATCATCCAGGCGGCACCGACGGCCTGAATCAGGCCGCCGAAGTTCGAGGCGAGGCTTGCAAACCAGATGGTGCGGTAGGTCTCATGCCGCAAAGGCGCAAATGTCGATGAAGTATAGGCCACGCTTCCCCCCGCTTTTATCGTTATGCCTCAATAGCAATATATGCGGAAGATAAGTGCTCGCCATAGGTTAGCTCGCACCTCCAGGGGCGAAAGAGGCGGAATCGCCCCTGACCTTGCAATTTCTAAAAAACGGGACTATATGGCACTCAAATTCTTGATCGTACGATGAAGAGTGGGCCGCGAGGACCCGCTCTTTTTTATTAGCGCGATCACCCCGAATGCCAGAAATCGCAGGGAGCGCACCGCTTGTCGGATCTGACAAACGCAGACAATCAACATGAGCCGCGGCTGATTACCGAGACCGGGCTTGACCAGCGTCTCGCCGACATCATCGAACCCGTGATCGTCGACATCGGCTTCCGTCTCATTCGTGTCCGGATGCTCAATCAGAACGGCATGACGATGCAGGTCATGGCCGAGAAGAACGATGGCACGATGACCGTCGAGGACTGCGAGCAGGTCTCCATGGCGATTTCTCCTGTGCTCGATGTGGAAGATCCGGTCGATAAAGAGTATCATCTCGAAGTGTCTTCGCCGGGCATCGACCGCCCTCTGGTGCGGAAGTCCGATTTCGTTCGCTGGCAGGGCCATCTTGTGAAGTGCGAAACGTCGATCATAATCGGCAATCGTAAACGCTTCCGCGGAAAGATCGTCGAAGCGGACGCCGATGGGTTCACGATCGAACGCGATCAAGTTGCCTACGGCGAGGAGCAGAAGGTTGTCATACCCTTCACAGCGCTCAGCGATGCCAAACTTATTCTGACCGACGATCTGATCCGCGATGCACTGCGCGCCGACAAGCTGGCAAAAGCGCAGGCTGCGAACCAGAACGAAGCGGAAGACGAAGAATAACCGATCAACGTAAGCTCCAGGGACGGGAACCCGGGTAGTCAAGGACGGAGAAACAGTACAATGGCAGTCAGTGCAAACCGGCTCGAACTTCTGCAGATCGCAGATGCAGTGGCGCGCGAAAAGGTCATCGACCGCGAGATCGTGCTTGCCGCGATGGCCGATGCCATCCAGAAGGCGGCGCGTTCCCGTTACGGTACCGAATCCAATATCCGCGCCGACATCAACCCGAAGACCGGTGAAATCCGCCTGCAGCGCCTGCTCGAAGTCGTCGAGAAGGCCGAGGACTATTCCACACAGATCCCGCTGGAGCTTGCTCGCGACCGCAACCCGGATGCCGCCATCGGCGACTTCATCGCCGATCCGCTGCCGCCGATGGATTTCGGCCGCATCGCCGCACAGTCTGCCAAGCAGGTGATCGTGCAGAAGGTGCGCGAAGCCGAGCGTGACCGCCAGTTCGACGAATTCAAGGATCGCACCGGCGAAATCGTCAACGGCACGGTCAAGCGCGTCGAATACGGCAATGTCATTGTCGACCTCGGCCGTGGCGAAGGCATCATCCGCCGYGACGAAATGATCCCGCGCGAAAACGTGCGCTATGGCGATCGTGTCCGTGCATACGTATATGATGTCCGTCGCGAACAGCGCGGCCCGCAGATTTTCCTGTCGCGCACGCATCCGCAGTTCATGGTGAAGCTCTTCACGATGGAAGTGCCGGAAATTTACGACGGCATCATCCAGGTGAAATCGGTTGCCCGCGATCCGGGTTCACGCGCCAAGATCGCCGTCATCTCGAACGATAGCTCGATCGATCCGGTCGGCGCCTGCGTCGGTATGCGTGGTTCGCGCGTCCAGGCGGTCGTCGGCGAGCTCCAGGGCGAGAAGATCGACATCATTCCCTGGTCGCAGGACCCGGCGACCTTCGTCGTCAACGCCCTGCAGCCGGCTGAAGTCGCCAAGGTCGTTCTCGACGAGGATGCGGAGCGCATCGAAGTGGTCGTTCCGGATGAGCAGCTTTCGCTCGCCATCGGCCGCCGCGGCCAGAACGTCCGTCTCGCTTCGCAGCTGACGGGCTGGGACATCGACATCATGACGGAAGCGGAAGAATCCGAGCGCCGTCAGAAGGAATTCAACGAGCGCACCAACCTCTTCATGGACTCGCTCGACGTCGACGAGATGGTCGGCCAGGTTCTGGCTTCGGAAGGCTTCGCCGCCGTCGAGGAACTGGCTTATGTCGATCTCGACGAAATCTCTTCGATCGACGGTTTCGACGAGGATACGGCGCAGGAAATCCAGACCCGCGCCCGCGAATTCCTCGAGAAGCTCGAGGCCGAAATGGACGAGAAGCGCAAGGCGCTGGGTGTTGAAGACGAGCTGCGCCAGATCGAAGGCATTACTGCCCAGATGATGGTCGCGCTCGGCGAAGACGGCATCAAGACGATCGAAGACTTTGCAGGCTGTGCAGCGGACGATCTCGTGGGCTGGACCGAACGCAAGAACGGCGAAACGAAGAAGTTCGAGGGTCTGTTCTCGAAGTTCGACATTTCGCGTGTCGAAGCCGAACAGATGGTCGTGCAGGCTCGCCTGATTGCCGGCTGGATTACTGAAGAAGACCTTGCGAAGGGTGCTGAGGCTGTCGAGGCCGATGCTGCCGAGCAGGACGCATAATGACGCTGAAGCCGGACACATCTCCTGAGGACGACGATCTTGCAGGTTACGACGTGAACGGCCGCATGTGCATCGTGACACGCGAAAGCGGATCGCCGGACGAGTTGATCCGCTTCGTGGCCGCCCCTGACGGGACGGTGGTGCCAGATCTGAAACGCGAGCTGCCGGGACGCGGCTGCTGGGTGAAGATCGACCGKTCACTGGTCGAAAGGGCGGTGGCGAAGAAACTCTTCGCCCGCGCGCTCAAGACCGATGTGAAGGCAGCCGAGGACCTCGGCGAGCGTGTGGAGCGGCTGTTTCTGCTGCAGCTCTTGCAGATGATGAACATGGCGCGCAAAGCGGGCCAACTCGTCACCGGCTCGGCCAAGGTGGATGCCGCGATCCGCAGCGGAGCTGCGCTGGCGGTGTTCCATTCGACGGATGCCGCCGCCGATGGAGTGAGAAAAATTGACCAGGCCCGCAAGGCCTGGCACCTCGGAATGGAAACCGAGGATGAAATACCTTCCTTCCGTCTCTTCTCGGAGAGCGAAATGGAAGGGGTGATGGGCCAGAATGCTTTTATCCATGCCGCAGTGCTTGCAGGGCAGGCAGGTGAGGGTGTAGTGAAGCGCGCAAAGATGCTCGAACAGTACCGTAGCGGCGGTCAGTCCCGGGCACCGGGCGGCGCTGGCCAGCAAAAACAATGATGCGGTCACCGGCGCAAGCCGGCCGCAATATCATTGATCGATTTTATGTGATTGACAGGGTGTGATGGTCTCATCGTTCCCTGTCCGAAGGAACGGGAACGAATGACCGACAGCAACGACGACAAGACAATCAGCGCAACGGGGAAGAAGACCCTCACCCTGAAGCCTTCAGGGATGAGCCAGGGTACCGTTCGCCAGGATATGGGTCGCGGTCGCACGAAGGCGGTCGTCGTCGAGACCCGCAAGCGGCGCCCGATGCGCCCCGAAGACGAAAAGCCGATAACACCTGCTCCCGCAGCTCCAGTGCGCGCGCCCGAACCGGCGCCGGCACCCGTGCAGGCTCGCCCGCAGCAGTCGGCTCCGGCCCCGCGCATTCAACAGCCCGGCGGCCAGAACAACCAGCGCCCGCAGCAGACCAACCAGCGTCCGCAGCAATCCTACCAGCCGCAGCGCCAGCAGGATCGTCCGCGCCCCGTGGTGCTGAACCATCTTTCGCCCGAGGAAATGGACGCCCGCCGCCGCGCGCTTGCCGAAGCGCAGGCTCGTGACGCCCAGGACGCCATCCGTCGCGCCGAGGATGAAAAGCGCCGCGCCGCTGAAGAGGTCGTACGCCAAGCCGCCGAAGCAGAAGAAGCCAAGCTGCGCGCCGCCGAAGAGGCTGTCCGCCAGGCTGAGGCCGCAGCAGCAGCCCTTGCCGAACCACCCGCCGCTCCTGTAGCGGAAGCACGTGTTGAAACTCCGCGTCCGCAGCAGGCGGCACCGGCATCCGCGCCGGCCGCTCGTCGTACGGAAACCACGCCGTCGCCCTCGACCGCCCGGCCGGCACCTGGTACGCCGGCAGGTGTGCGTGGTCGCCGTGGTGAAGGCGAAGAGGAAGACCGCGGCGCTGCTTCGCGCAGCAGTCCGGTGCGCGGCCGTCCGGTTCGTCCGGAGCCCGCAAAGCCGGTGACAACCCGCCCGAAGAGCGAAGAAGATCGCCGTCGCGGCAAGCTGACTGTGACCACGGCAAACGTCGATGACGACGGAAACGCTCGCGGGCGCTCGCTTTCGGCCATGCGCCGCCGGCAGGAAAAATTCCGCCGCAGCCAGATGCAGGAAACGCGCGAGAAGATCACTCGCGAGGTCCAACTGCCTGAGACCATCACCATTCAGGAACTGTCGCAGCGCATGTCTGAACGTGCCGTCGACGTCATCAAGTACCTGATGAAGGAAGGCCAGATGATGAAGCCGGGCGACGTCATCGACGCCGACCTCGCTGAACTGATCGCCGGCGAATTCGGCCATACCGTCAGACGCGTATCCGAATCCGACGTCGAACTCGGCATCTTCAACCTGTCCGACGAGCAGGGCGAGCTGGTTTCACGCCCGCCTGTCGTCACCATCATGGGCCACGTCGACCACGGCAAGACATCGCTGCTCGACGCCATCCGCCATGCCAACGTGGTCTCCGGCGAAGCCGGTGGCATCACGCAGCATATCGGCGCCTATCAGGTGGAGCAGAACGGCCAGAAGATCACCTTCATCGATACTCCCGGTCACGCGGCCTTTACGGCGATGCGTGCCCGTGGTGCGCAGGCTACCGATATCGCGATCCTGGTGGTCGCGGCTGACGATAGCGTGATGCCGCAGACGATCGAATCCATCAACCACGCCAAGGCGGCCGGTGTTCCGATCATCGTGGCGATCAACAAGGTCGACAAGCACGAGGCCGATCCGCAGAAGGTTCGCAACCAGCTTCTGCAGCACGAAGTCTTCGTGGAATCCATGGGCGGTGAAGTGCTCGACGTCGAAGTCTCGGCCAAGACCGGCAAGAACCTCGACAAGCTGCTCGAGGCAATCCTGCTGCAGGCCGAAATTCTCGACCTCAAGGCCAATCCGAACAGGACGGCTGAAGGTACTGTCATCGAAGCCCAGCTCGACCGCGGTCGTGGTGCGGTTGCGACAGTGCTTGTCCAGAAGGGTACCTTGCGTCCGGGTCAGATCATCGTTGCCGGCGACGTATGGGGCCGTGTGCGCGCCCTGGTCACCGATAAGGGCGACCATGTGAAGGAAGCCAGTCCGGCGACTCCGGTCGAGGTTCTCGGTCTTTCCGGCACGCCGCAAGCAGGCGACAAATTCGCCGTCGTCGAGAATGAAAGCCGCGCCCGCGAAATCTCGGAGTATCGTCAGCGTCTCGCCCGCGATAAGGCGGCTGCCCGCCTGTCGGGACAGCGCGGTTCGCTGGAACAGATGATGACGCAGCTCCAGTCCACGGGCGTGAAGGAATTCCCGCTGGTCATCAAGGGCGACGTGCAGGGCTCGATCGAAGCGATTGCCGGCGCATTGGACAAGCTCGGTACCGACGAGGTTCGTGCCCGCATCGTTCATTCGGGTGCAGGCGGTATCACCGAGTCCGACATCTCGCTCGCCGAAGCATCGAACGCTGCCATCATCGGCTTCAACGTGCGTGCGAATGCGCAGGCACGCCAGTTCGCCGAACGTGAGGGGATCGAGATCCGCTACTATAACATCATCTACGACCTCGTGGATGACGTGAAGGCAGCGATGTCGGGTCTTCTTTCGCCGGAGCGTCGCGAGACCTTCATCGGCAATGCCGAGATCCTGGAGGTGTTCAACATCACCAAGGTCGGCAAGGTCGCGGGTTGCCGCGTCGTCGAAGGCAAGGTCGAGCGTGGCGCGGGCGTCCGCCTCATCCGCGACAACGTCGTCGTGCACGAAGGCAAGCTCAAGACCCTCAAGCGCTTCAAGGACGAAGTCTCCGAAGTGCCGATGGGCCAGGAGTGCGGCATGGCCTTCGAGAACTACGAAGACATGCGTAAGGGCGACGTCATCGAGTGCTTCCGCGTCGAGCACATCACGCGCACGCTCTGATCGGGCGACGATTGAAATCTTGAACGGGCGCCGGATGATCCAGTCCGGCGCCCGATCCATTTGGGATAAAGAACAATGGCAACAAGACCTACAACCTCGGCACCCTCGCAGCGCATGCTGCGCGTCGGCGAGCAGGTTCGCGCAGCGATCACCCAGGTGCTGCAGCGCGGCGAAGTGCGCGACGACATCATCGAGGCAACCGTAATCTCGATTTCCGAAGTGCGGATGTCACCCGACCTGAAGATCGCGACGGCCTATGTCACGCCGCTCGGCGTTTCCGACCACAGCGTCGTCATTGGTGCGCTGAACCGTAACGCGAAATTCATCCGCGGCAGGCTCGGACCGCAGCTGCGGCAGATGAAATACATGCCGGAAGTGCGCTTCCGCGACGATACAAGCTTCGACAATTACAAGAAGATCGACGAGCTGCTGCGTTCGCCCGAGGTGAGCCGCGACCTCGACAGTGACGACGAATAACAGAAGAGATTGATGTCCAGACCACGTAAACCCAAGGGCCGCCCGATTTCCGGCTGGCTGATCCTCGACAAGCYGGTGGATTTCGGCTCGACGGAAGCCGTTTCCAAGATCAAATGGCTCTTCAAGGCGCAGAAATGCGGCCATGCTGGTACGCTCGATCCGCTCGCATCCGGCATGCTGCCGATTGCGCTGGGCGATGCCACCAAGACCGTTCCCTATGTGATGGACGGCCGCAAGATATACGAATTCACCGTCAGCTGGGGCGAAGAGCGAGCGACCGACGACCTTGAGGGCGAGGTTACGCAGAGCTCGGAGGAGCGCCCAAGCGAAGAGCAGATCCGCGAGATCCTGCCCGCCTATATCGGCACGATCAGCCAGGTTCCGCCGCAGTTCTCGGCGATTAAAATCGCCGGCGAACGCGCCTATGATCTGGCCCGCGAAGGCGAGGCGGTCGAGATCCCCTCACGCGAGGTCGAGGTTCACCGCCTGACACTTCTCGCTTGCCCGGATGCCAATACGGCGCATTTCGAGGTCGAATGCGGCAAGGGCACCTACGTGCGGGCGCTGGCCCGCGATTTCGGCCGTGAACTCGGCTGCTACGGCCATGTTTCCGGCCTGCGCCGCACTTTTGTCGCGCCCTTTGCCGAGGAGACGATGGTGCCGCTTGCAAAGCTCACGGCCCTTGAAGAAATCGAGGACATGGATGAGCGCCTTGCCGCGCTCGACGCGCTTCTGATCGACACATGCGAAGCGCTGTCGGCCCTGCCCCACCTTGTTATCAGCGATGATCAGGCACACCGGTTGAAGATGGGCAATCCGATCCTGGTTCGCGGTCGGGACGCGCCCGTTGCCGAAAGCGAGGCCTATGCGACTGCCCGTGGCCGCCTGATTGCGATCGGCGAGATCGGACAAGGCGAATTCCGGCCCAAGCGCGTTTTCGGCTGACCGCCGTTGGCCCCGCCGTAACAATGGCGGCGGTTGTCAGCCGATAGCCATGCGATATGCTCTCCCGCGGGCCATGAAGGCCCGTCAAAGGGGAAGAGTATGCGCAGAATTACAATCGGAATGCTGACGTTCTTTTCATTTTTTCTGGCCKTTGCCAGTGCTCAATCTGCCGAGCGCTGGGCTGAACTGCCGGCCTTCCCGCCCATGCCGACGCCGAAGACGAGCGGCATGGCCGATGTGAACGACATCAAGATGTATTTCGCCGAATATGGCGAGGGCGACCCGATCCTCTTCATCCATGGCGGCTTGGGAAATGCCGATGTCTGGGGCCATCAGGTCGCCGATTTTGCCAAGGACCACCTTGTTATCGTTGCCGACAGCCGCGGGCATGGGCGTTCGACGCGCAGCCAGCAGCCCTTCGGCTATGACCTCATGACATCGGATTATGTGGCACTTCTCGACTATCTGAAGATCGGCAAGGTTACGCTGGTCGGCTGGTCGGACGGCGGCATCATCGGCATCGACATGGCGATGAAGAATCCGGAGAAGCTGACCCGCGTCATCGCCCAGGCGGCCAATGTCACGACCGACGGCGTGAAGGCCGACGTCATGAACAACAAGACGTTCGCCGACTACATCAACGTCGCCGGCGAATATTACAAGAAACTATCGCCGACCCCGAACGAGTACGATGCCTTCGTCAATCAGATCTCGGAAATGTGGGCAACGCAGCCCACCTGGACTGCCGCGGACCTCGGGAAGATCACGGTACCCGTCACGCTCGCCATCGGCGACCATGACGAGGCTGTAAAGCTCGATCACACGGAGATGATGGCGAAACAGATCCCTGGCGCAAAGCTCATCATCCTGAAGGATGCCAGCCATTTCGCCATGCTGCAGGATCCTGCGGGATATGATACGATGATCCGAGACTGCATGGCGGGGCGCTGACCAGCCACCACGGAAGCCCCCTCTTTCCATCGCTGCTTATTTGGTTTATAGGCAGCGCCAGCGTCTGGGGTATCCCCCGATTGCATTCACGGCCAAAGCTGGACGACATCCCGGCTTTTGGCGACCTAGTCTCCTCTTACGAAAGGATCCCCGATGTCGATCACTGCTGAGCGCAAGACTGCGCTGATCAAGGAATATGCAACCGTTGAAGGTGATACCGGTTCTCCGGAAATCCAGGTTGCGATCCTGACAGAACGCATCAATAACCTGACGGACCATTTCAAGGACCACAAGAAGGATAACCATTCCCGCCGTGGCCTGCTGACGATGGTTTCGACCCGCCGCTCGCTTCTTGACTATCTCAAGAAGAAGGATGAAGGCCGTTACTCCAAGCTGATCACCAGCCTGGGTATTCGCCGCTAAAATTCTCCGGCGGGCGCTTCCGGGCGTCCGCCGGATGTATTTCGGGACKACGCACCCGATGAAATCTTCCATCCGCGCACTATTTCCCGCGATGGAAGACCGGCGGACCCGGATGGGCCGGATCTGCCAGACCAACCGTTGACCTGTCATGGGGCAGGATTGCCGGATGCTTTCGGCCAAGGCTTCACAAGAGCTTTGGCCCGGTTTCCTTGAGGAAATCGGCCGTTCAAAGCTTCCCGTTGTCTTGCCCGTGATACGTCACATTGAATTGCGGTCGACCCTGCGCTGCTCCAGTTGGAGACGGCGCGTTGGCTGCATTGAAGGACAAGACATGTTCGATACACATACCGTAGAAATCGAGTGGGCCGGCCGCCCTCTCAAGCTCGAAACCGGCAAGATCGCCCGCCAGGCTGACGGCGCCGTTCTCGCCACCTATGGCGAAACCGTGGTTCTTGCGACCGTCGTTTCGGCCAAGGCGCCAAAGCCGGGCCAGGACTTCTTCCCGCTGACGGTCAACTACCAGGAAAAGACCTACGCAGCCGGCAAGATCCCCGGCGGCTACTTCAAGCGCGAGGGACGTCCAAGCGAAAACGAAACCCTCGTTTCCCGCCTGATCGACCGTCCGATCCGCCCGCTCTTCCCGGAAGGCTACAAGAACGACACGCAGGTCGTCGTCACCGTCGTCCAGCATGACCTTGAGAACAATCCGGACATCCTGTCCATGATCGCGACCTCGGCTGCCCTGACGCTGTCGGGCGTTCCCTTCATGGGTCCGGTCGGCGGTGCGCGCGTCGGCTACATCAACGGCGAATATGTTCTGAACCCGCATCTCGACGAAATGGACGAGTCGACCCTGGACCTCGTCGTTGCCGGTACCTACGATGCCGTTCTGATGGTTGAATCCGAAGCCAAGGAACTCAACGAAGAAGTCATGCTCGGCGCGGTCATGTTCGGCCACAAGGGCTTCCAGCCGGTTCTCGACGCGATCATCAAGCTTGCTGAAGTGGCTGCCAAGGAGCCCCGCGATTTCCAGCCGGAGGACTACTCCGAGTTGGAAGCCGAAATGCTCAAGCATTTCGAAGCTGAACTGCGCGAAGGCTACAAGATCACCCAGAAGGCCGACCGCTACGCAGCCGTCGACGCCGTCAAGGCAAAGGTCAAGGCTCACTTCTTCCCGGAAGGCGTTGAGCCGAAGTACTCTGCCGAAGTCATCGGCGCCGTCTTCAAGCACCTGCAGGCCAAGATCGTTCGCTGGAACATCCTCGACACCAAAAGCCGCATCGACGGTCGCGACCTGTCGACCGTTCGCCCGATCGTTTCGGAAGTCGGCCTCCTGCCGCGCACGCATGGTTCGGCACTCTTCACCCGCGGTGAAACGCAGGCGATCGTCGTTGCCACGCTCGGCACCGGCGAAGACGAACAGTATGTCGATTCCTTGACGGGCATGTACAAGGAGCGCTTCCTGCTCCATTACAACTTCCCTCCCTACTCGGTTGGTGAGACCGGCCGCATGGGCTCCCCGGGTCGCCGTGAAATCGGCCATGGCAAGCTCGCATGGCGTGCCATCCGTCCGATGCTGCCGACGCCTGAGCAGTTCCCTTACACGCTGCGCGTGGTCTCCGAGATCACCGAGTCGAACGGCTCGTCCTCGATGGCTACCGTCTGCGGCACCTCGCTCGCTCTGATGGATGCAGGTGTACCGCTCGCCAAGCCGGTTGCCGGTATCGCCATGGGCCTGATCCTGGAAGGCGACCGCTTCGCCGTCCTTTCCGACATTCTGGGTGACGAAGACCACCTCGGCGACATGGACTTCAAGGTAGCGGGTACTGCCGACGGCATCACTTCACTGCAGATGGACATCAAGATCGCCGGTATCACCGAAGAGATCATGAAGGTCGCGCTTGGCCAGGCACAGGGTGGTCGTGCCCACATCMTCGGCGAAATGGCGAAGGCCATTACCGAAAGCCGCGGCCAGCTCGGCGAATTCGCTCCGCGCATCGAAGTCATGAACATTCCGGTCGACAAGATCCGCGAAGTCATCGGCTCGGGTGGCAAGGTCATCCGCGAAATCGTCGAAAAGACGGGCGCGAAGATCAACATCGAGGACGACGGCACCGTCAAGATCGCCTCCTCCTCGGGCAAGGAAATCGAAGCCGCCCGCAAGTGGATCCACTCGATCGTTGCCGAGCCGGAAATCGGCCAGATCTACGAAGGTACTGTTGTCAAGACCGCCGACTTCGGCGCCTTCGTCAACTTCTTCGGCGCCCGTGACGGTCTCGTACACATCTCGCAGCTTGCTTCCGAGCGTGTCGCGAAGACACAGGATGTCGTCAAGGAAGGCGACAAGGTCTGGGTCAAGCTGCTCGGCTTCGACGAGCGCGGCAAGGTTCGCCTGTCCATGAAGGTTGTCGACCAGGCCAACGGCCAGGAAATCCCGGCTGCCGAAAAGGGCGACAAGAAGAAGGATGAAGCGGCCGAATAAGCCGCGCCTTCTCCGTTGATATTCGGGCGCGGGACTGTTTCCGCGCCCTTTTTGTATTCGACCTTTGCGCAACTTCGGATCAAAAACCGCCGCGCACTTTCCCTGGAATTGCTCCAGATGACGGGACCAGACCATGAGCAGCGAAACGCTTAAAACTCTCTTTCACCCCTTTGCCAGCGAAACAGTAGCGTCGCCCGGCGAAGGCGAGCGTGTGCTCTTCCTTGGCGCAGAGGCAGGCTTTGTACTGCCCGAGGGCTTTGCCGCGTCTCTGGCTGCCGTGCAGGGCTTCAAGCCGCTCTACAGGCAGCTTCTGGCGCAACGCGTCGAGGCAACGCCGGAGATCGACGGTGAAGCCTATGATGCGGGCCTTGTGCTCTGCAACAAGCACAAGGGCGAAAACGAGGCCAATATTGCCGCTGCCCTTTCCCGCGTGAAGGCCGGCGGGCTGATCGTCGTCGCCGGCGGCAAGGAAGACGGTATCCAGCCGTTGCGCAAGAGGGTGGAAGGTTTCGGCCTCGATACCGAGCATATGCCGAAATATCATGGCGTTGCCTTCTGGTTCGGCCGGCCGGCCGATGTCAGCGAGATCGTTTCGAAGTTCGGGAAGTCGCCGGTGCGCGTCGACGGCCGCTTCATTGCCTCGCCTGGCATGTTCTCGCATGATCGGCTCGATGCCGGTTCGCAGCTTCTCGCCTCACGCCTGCCGACCGATTTTACCGGCGATGTGGCTGATTTCGGCGCCGGCTGGGGCTATCTCTCCGTTGAAATGGCGCAGAAGTCTCCGAACCTTGCCCGCCTCGACCTCTACGAAGCCAGTTACGAGGCCCTGGAGGCCGCCAAGGCCAATCTGGCGGAGAACTGCCCGCACGCGCCCACGCGCTTCTTCTGGCACGATGTGGCGGGCGAGCCGGTGCGGGACAAATACGATCTCGTCATCATGAACCCGCCCTTCCATGAAGGTCACGCGGCCGAGCCTTCGCTCGGCCAGGCAATGATCAAGACCGCCGCCTCTTCACTGCGCGGCGGCGGACGGCTCATGCTGGTGGCCAATCGCGGCCTGCCGTATGAACCGGTTCTTGCTGAGCATTTCAAGGATAGCGGCGAAACCTGCCGCAATGCCCGCTTCAAGGTGTTGTGGGCACGGAAATAAAAAAGGCGGCCGATGGCCGCCTTTTCTTTTTAAGCCTTGCTCGCCTTACTCGACGTCTGCCCTGCGCAGCGTCTCCAGCGTCGGCATGGAGGTGATGTTGTAGCCTGCATCCACGAAATGGATTTCGCCCGTCACGCCCGTCGAGAGATCCGAAAGCAGGTACAGCGCCGAGCTGCCGACCTGATCGATGGTGACGGTCTTGCGCAGCGGCGCATTGCGCTGGTTCCACGACAGGATGGCGCGGGCATCGGAAATACCGGCGCCGGCGAGCGTGCGGATCGGGCCTGCCGAAATGGCGTTGACGCGGATGCCGCGCTGGCCGTAATCCGCCGCCAGATAGCGCACGGAGGCTTCCAGAGCGGCCTTGGCGACGCCCATGACGTTGTAGTTCGGAATGACGCGCGTCGAGCCGTTATAGGTCAGCGTCAGCATGGTGCCGCCGTCTTCCATCAGCGGAGCGCAGCGCTTGGCGATCTCCGTGAAGGAGAAACAGGAAATAACCATGGTACGGCTGAAGTTCTCGCGCGTCGTATCGGCGTAGAGGCCCTTCAGCTCGTTCTTGTCGGAAAAGCCGATGGCATGGACGATGAAATCCAGCTTGCCCCAACGCTCCTTGAGCGCGTCGATGACCGTATCGACCGAAGCAATATCCTCGACATCGCAGGGTAGAATAAAATCGGAATTGACTTCGGCGGCAAGCGGCTTGACGCGCTTGCCGAGTGCATCGCCCTGGAAAGTGAAAGCCAGTTCCGCGCCCTGGGCAGCGAGCGCCTTCGAAATCCCCCAGGCGATAGAATGGTTGTTTGCGACGCCCATGATGAGGCCGCGCTTACCCTGCATGATTCCGGTCATATTGTTATCCGTTATAGCGCTGGAACACGAGCGTGGCGTTGGTGCCGCCGAAGCCGAAGGAATTGGAGAGAGCGATGTCGATCTTCGCATTGTCGATGCGTTTGCGGACGATCGGCACGCCTTCGAATTCCGGATCGAGTTCCTTGATATGCGCGCTTTCGCCGACGAAGCCTTCCTGCATCATCAGCAGGGAATAGATCGATTCCTGAACGCCGGCAGCTCCCAGCGAATGGCCCGTCAGTGACTTGGTGGACTGAATATGCGGAATCTTGTCGCCGAAAACTTCACGGATGGCGCCGATTTCCTTGCTGTCGCCGACCGGCGTCGACGTGCCGTGCGTGTTGATATAATCGACATCGCCCTTCACGGTCGCCAGCGCCTGACGCATGCAGCGAATGGCCCCTTCGCCCGAGGGTGCGACCATGTCATAGCCGTCGGAGGTCGCGCCGTAGCCGATGATTTCGGCATAGATCTTGGCACCGCGCGCCTTGGCATGTTCCAGTTCCTCGAGGACGAGCACACCAGCGCCGCCGGCGATGACGAAACCGTCACGGCTGACGTCGTAGGCGCGGGAAGCGGTATCCGGCGTGTCGTTGTACTTGGAGGACATGGCGCCCATGGCGTCGAAGAGGTTCGACATCGTCCAGTCGAGATCTTCATGACCGCCGGCAAACATCATGTCCTGCTTGCCCCACTGGATCATTTCCACGGCGTTGCCGATGCAGTGCGCAGAGGTCGAGCAGGCAGACGAGATCGAATAGTTGACGCCGTGAATCTTGAACCAGGTGGCGAGCGTCGCGGATGCGGTCGAAGACATGGCCTTCGGCACGGCAAAGGGGCCGATACGCTTCGGGCTGTTGTTCTTGACGGTGATCTCGGCCGCTTCGATGAGCGTGCGCGTTGACGGGCCGCCGGATCCCATGATGATGCCGACGCGCTCGTTTTCGCTGTAGTCTTTGTCTTCCAGGCCGGAATCGGCAATCGCCTGCTTCATGGCCACATGATTCCAGGCGCCGCCCTGCGAAAGGAAACGCATGGCGCGGCGGTCGACCAGTTCGGCCAGTTTCTCCGAGCCGAGCTTGGGGCTGCCCCAGACCTGGCACTTGAAGCCGTGCTCGGCGAAATCGTTGGAGAAGGAAATACCCGACTTTGCCTGCCGCAAGGATTCGGTGACTTCGGCCGCGTCGTTTCCGATCGAAGACACGATACCCAGACCCGTGACAACTACCCGTCTCATCTGCTCAAACCCTTGTTGTTTCGTGAGCCGCTCGAAATGCGGTTTTTAGGCCGTCTTATCTTTCGAGAGACCGACGCGAAGGTCGGTCGCCTGGTAAATGGTTTCGCCATCCGCCTTCAGCCAGCCGTCGGCGGTGCCGAGCACCAGACGTCCGCGCATGACACGCTTGAAGTCGATACCGTATTCAATCAGCTTCGTATGCGGACGGACCATGCCCTTGAACTTTACTTCGCCCGTCGAAAGCGCCATGCCGCGGCCCGGTTCACCGAGCCAACCCAGGTAGAAACCGGTCAACTGCCACATGCCGTCAAGGCCGAGGCAGCCCGGCATGATGGGATTGCCTTCGAAGTGGCAGGGGAAATACCAGTCGTCGGGGCGAACATCGTATTCGGCTCGCAGATAGCCCTTGTCGAAGGCGCCACCTGTTTCAGAAATGTCCGTGATCCGATGAACCATCAGCATGGGYGGCAAAGGCAGCTGCGCATTGCCAGGCCCGAAGAGCTTGCCATGTGCGCAGGCGATAAGTTCTTCATACGAGTAGCTGGACTGTCCGGTCGTCATAAATCTCTGTTTCCCCCCGCGTTCTTGGCGATGGATGTGTGTCTTTAGTCCAAGTTCACCAGAAAATGAAGCGCAAGCATGGCAGCTTCATTTCTTGGTTCCGGACCCGGCTTGAGCCAGTATTTGGTGGTCGCATACAGGAAGGCCAAGGCCTCGACCAGACCTAATTGCGTCAAAAGCCCGTTTTTGCGGCCTTTCGAAGGTTCTTGTCCCCATTGAACTATTGAAAGGCTTTTGCGCAAAAGTTATATCGCTTGAACAAACATGATTGCTTTTCGCCAGAATAACCGGAGTTGGTGTTAATGACGGGTGAAGCCCCGATCGCCATTGAGGTCAGGCTGCGCAGTGCAGGCCTGCGTCCCACCCGCCAGCGCGTTGCGCTTGGCGATCTCCTGTTTGCCAAGGGCGACCGGCACTTGACCGTCGAAGAACTGCACGAGGAAGCGGTTACTGCCGGCGTGCCGGTTTCGCTCGCGACGGTCTACAATACGCTTCACCAGTTCACGGAAGCCGGCCTGATCCGGGTTCTCGCCGTCGAGAGCGCCAGGACCTATTTCGACACCAATGTCTCCGATCACCATCACTTTTTCGTCGAAGGCGAAAACGAGGTGCTCGATATTCCGATCAGCAATCTGACCATCGCCAATCTGCCGTCGCCGCCCGAGGGCATGGAAATCGCCCATGTCGACGTGGTGATCCGTCTACGGCAGAAGCAGAGCTGATTTTCACATCACATCGTCAGGATGCCGGCCGGGCATGTGCTTGTAGGTCGGGAATGTCCAGCCGAACCACAGGGCGCCGCCGCGCACCGCGAAGGCTGCCGCGACCCCGCAGGCCGATGCGATGTAGAGCTCGGCGCCAAGCGCATTGACGCCGGTAAAGACGCCAGACCCCACCAGGGCCGCCGTCACGTAGATTTCCGGGCGCAGCAGCACGGACGGTTCATTTGCCAGGAGATCACGCAGGATGCCGCCAAAGGTTGCCGTGAGCGCACCGGTGACAATGGCGATCGTCGGCGAGCCGGTGGCGGCCAGCCCCTTGGCGGCGCCGAGCACGCAATAGGCGGCAAGACCGACCGCATCGAGCCAGATCAGGAGGCGATAGCGCGATTCCAGGAGATGGGCGGTAAAGAAGACGACGACACCCGCAATACAGCAGATGACGATATAGAAAGGGTTCAAGACCCAGAAGACCGGCACGCGGCCGAGAATGATATCGCGCACGGTGCCGCCGCCCGTCCCCGTGACGATCGCGAAAAACAGGAAACCGATCAGGTCGAGCTGCTTGCGCGAGGCCGCCAGCGCGCCGGTTGCGGCAAAGAGGGCAATGCCGGCGTAATCGAGATAGACGAGCAATGACATTGAGGCCTCCAGACCGGCGGAACGAGGCACACTGAATCATTGCGGCAAGGGCGGCGCAAGGCGGCGCATACAGAATGGAAGGCCAGAGAGCCTTTATCCATAAGAGGAAAGCCGTGAAGCTGCTGCCCGTACTCCTGAACGTCATTTTGCTGCTGGTCATGCCGGTTGCGGCCTTTGCACAGCAATCGCTGATCTCCGACCCGGAGATCTACGAGAAGAAGCATTTCCAGGAAAAGTGCACGGAAGCATCCTTCGGTGACGGCTTCCTGATCCGCCAGGATATCAATAATGACGGGCTCATGGATGTCGTCATTAACGAGGGGGAACTCACCTGCGACGGCCAGAAGGGTCCGCAGTGCAATGAAGACGGTTGCACCTATAATTTCTATCTGCAGGTGGCTGAAGGCGGCTACTTCATGATCGCGACCGCGCAGATCTTCGGCTACGACTTCGTGCAGCGCTTCGGCAACATGGTGCTCGCCATGAAAATGAGCCCGCGCTTCTGCGACCGTACCGGCGGCGACCCGTGCATAGTCACCACCCGCGTACGCGGTACGAAGTTCGTTACCATTTCCAAGAAATAGTCCTCAGCTCGGAAAGAGCAGCGTGTTGCGGCCAGCGAGGTAGTAACCGACGAGGCCGTACCATTCGCGAAGGGCGGTCCCGAAGTTTTGGGCGTTCAAGCTCGGCTGGGTAAAATCCAGGCCGAGGCTGACATTGCCGGTCGTGCGATAATCCGTTGGCCAAGGCACGATAGCGATGCCGAGTTTGCGGAAGAGGCCAACCGAGCGCGGCATGTGGAAGGCCGAGGTGATCAGCAGGCAATTCGAGAGGCCCTGCTGCGCCAGGAATTCCCTGGTGTTAACAGCGTTTTCGTAGGTCGTACGCGACTGCGTTTCCTCGACGAGACGCTCTTTGCCGATGCCGAAGATCGGGAAGAAGCGTTTGGAAGCGGCCGCGTCCCCTTCATAAGTTCCAGAGAGCGACCCGTCGCCACCCGACACCAGGATGCGGGATTGCGGATATTTCTGCGCCAAACGTAGTGCTTCGATAAAGCGGTCCGCACCATCGGCGAACTCGATCCCGTGACGAGCGGTATTCACGTCGTTCTCAAATGCGCCGCCGAGCACGATCATGCATTTGACGTCGTCAGGATCGCTGCCCGGCTTCGGGAAACGTTCCTCCAGCCCCTGCAGCAGATAGTTGCCTGATGTCGTAAAGAGCGTGACGAAAAGGAGGATGACCGCCCCCGCTGCGCCGAGTGCACTGAAAATACGCCAACGCAATAACCCGGCGATCAGGGCAGCAGAGCGCAGAAAAAAGCCAGCGACAGAGGCTGGCCAAAGATCCAGACGAGCTTGGAAAATACGAACACGTTCAACTCCTCGCCAGGTAGCGTCTGGCCTTCCTACCCGATTCGAGAGCGATCGCAATGATTGCCGTTACCTGGCGCGCGCCGGATGCGGTTGGGGAGTTGCGATCTTTTGATTGAACCGCCGCTGCAGCGGGCGGGGAATGAACAGGGCCGCAATCGCCAGCGCCATTGCGAAAACGGAAACCAGCCACAGCGCCTGCGCGCCCACATGATGCGTTATGAGAGCTCCGCTGATGGCGCCGAGCACCATGCCGCCCCATGGCACGACCTGGATCGTCCAGTCGAGACGCCGGTCGCCGATGATCCAGCGACCTATGCCGCGGCCGAAGCGCGAGAGCGCGCCGGTCACATAGGTCAGACCGATCGGCAGGCCCTCTATATGCTCGACCGCGGCATTTACCATGCCCATGGCAAGCACGATCAAGTAGAAGCGTGGCATCAGCAGATCCTGCAGCGTCATCATCGAGGCGAGCGCCAGCATGAGGCTGACGCAGCAGAGCACCACGAAGATACGCCGCACGGCGCGGTGAGCGACGACGATGCCGGCGGCATTTCCCAGCACGAAGACGATGATGGCCGACACAAGCACTGCGGCATGCCTGACGTCGCCACTGCTCAGCGCAAGGGCCGCCCGTGTCGTATTGCCGGTCATGAAGGAAACGAAGTCGCCGGTCAGAAGCAGGCCAGTCGCATCCGTCATTCCAGCCAGAAAGGAGATCGAGCCAACCAACGCCAGCCCGGTTGTAGTCCTGCGGGTTCTGATGATGCGGCGGCGTCTTGCTCGTGTCATGGTTCGCGTCCGKGAAGCGTCGAATCGGCAGGCTTCGACGACAGATATGAAAACCCGTTTTTAGCTGTTGGCAAACCGACAACTGAGCAATCGCTGACAAATGTCAGTTATGCTGACCTGAAATGCCCATTAAAATGTATTCGGAGAAGTTTGGTGGAGCTAAGCGGGAGACAACCTGGATCGAAAAATTTCTCTGCGATGCCAAAAACTTATTGAAATTCAGATGTCTGCGGGACTAGATATGGGTACTTTCTTGGGTACTTGGAGGCTTTCTTGGCCCTCTCATCTGATCGCATGTTTTTGGAACACCATGGTACCCAGTGGCGCGTTGTCGTGAACGTGCCGAAAAAGCTGCATGGGCAACTCGGGACTAAGTTGAAGAGGTCACTGGGGACAGACAGCCTTAAGGAGGCAAACCGGCTCAAGTGGGATGTTATCGCCGACCTCAAAGCAACCATCGCGCACGCGGAAAATCCATCGCTCACGTTGGAAGCCGCCCGATCAATAAGCAGAGAGCGGGCTATGCAGCAGGCCATTCGATTTGCCGAGCAGCGCAAGGGTGCGTTCGATCCGGAGCGGCGAGACGAGATTGATGAGGAGATCGACTGGCAGGCAGAATCGCTCGCAGGCCAGCCCATTGCCACCGACGAGGGCGGCCACGAGATTTTCGACCCCGAGCGCTTACGCCTCGCTAAGGATTTCTCTCAGTTAGCGCGTGGGGACAGAACACCAATCGACCTCCATCATGAGAAGTTCCTGGCGATGTCGCACGTCAAGGCTCGTACGCTGGCGGACGACAAGCGAGCGATAAAGCTCTTAAAGGATTGGTGCGACAGAGCAGGCGTACCACCTTATTTGCAGGCAATGACCAAGAAGGAAGCCGTTCGATTTTGCGATGAGCTTCCGAGCGTCACTGCCAATCTTACCCCTGTCACCCTCAACAAATACGTGAGCCGCCTTTCCGTCTATTGGACCTGGCTTGAGAACCGGCACGAGGTCGAGTCCAATATCTGGCAAGGGCGGCGCTTGCGCGAGCCACAACAGACCACCGATCAGAAGGAACGCCCATTTACCGACGATGAAGTGAAGACTTTGCTGAAAGGTCCCGCCGAGCCCGCAATGGACGACCTGATGCGAATAGCTGCCCTTTCCGGTGCCCGCTTGGATGCGATCGTGTGCCTCAAGGTGAAGGATTGCCGAGATGATGGCGTGTTCGTCTTCAAGCCCCAAAAGAAAGAACCGGGACCACGTCTCTGCCCTATCCACTCTGACCTTATCGAAATCGTTGAGCGGAGGAAAAAAGGCAAAGCACCTGAGGACGATATTTTCCCCGAATGGCCGGGCGTGAAGAAATCCAACTCCCTGCGGGAACGCTCCTTCAAGACTTCCAACGAGTTCACGGAGTATCGTCGCAGCGTTGGCGTCGAGGACAGGCGCGAGGGCAAGCGCAGAGGCCTTGTAAACTTCCATAGCTTTCGCCGCTGGTTCATCACCAAGGCCGAGCAGGCGGGGCAAATTGAAAGCACAATCGCTGTAGTGGTTGGCCACAAGCGCCAAGGGATGACCTTTGGGGTGTACTCCGGGGGACCGCTTCTTGAGCAGGCGCGGAAGTGTATTGAAGCGGTGCAGTTACCCAAGATGCCATCTCCAGTAATACGTCCTATAGGCGATGAAGGATAGTTTGAGATCAAGGTGTGTACTCAACTTGGGTAGCTATACTGTCATCATCGGTTGYGTGTATTGTAATTTACAAGGCAACTCGCGATTGGTTATTGCGCATCTGAAGTTGCCAAAATCCGATTTAACCCTTGGGAGGCCGAAATGGGGTTGCAACAAACACAGATTTCAGTGTGCAATGATGGAAACGTCTCTCAACTTGACGTTACAGACCGCACAAACGGAGGCCGATATAATCGAATAGAAGTATATCGTTGTAGCCAGCCTTCAGGTGGATATGGTATTACGGCTTCCGGTAGCCGTGTTGAATATATTGCCGGAGGAGACCATCTAAGTACCGATTCCAATAGGGTCTTTCGATATACTTTTTCGCTTGGCGAAGCAGATCAAAATCGAAGCGACTTAACATCGGTCTTAGAGGGAAGAGAAGAATTTAATCCTGTTGGCTTGCCAGACGGGAGTTGGGAAGTCCGCCTACGGGATATTGACCCTCTCAGCGACTCGTATGGAGCAATTCTGAGGTCGACCGTGCAACCAGTCGATACACTTACCTATCAACTTCACTTCGAACTACGCCCGGCACCTCAGCAAGTCCAAAAGACAAGAGTAGTGTCACCGCTTCATGCAAGAATTACTGACCTGAATCCTCAATTGCTGGACCTTGGCGTAGGCATGGCTGGATTTCCTGCACCAGTCTCAGAATCCAATGGATCTCTCGTCGCGTCAAAACCCGGCACGCACTCTGTTCTCGCCGCAAGGCCTTCAACTCATGCGAATTTAGTCGCTCAATTTGATTCAATATTGCGGACGCTACGGCACCAAACATTCTCCAGATTTCTTGCGAACCTTGATGCATACGAGGAGTTTGGGGACTTTGGCGCTAAGCCGACCCATCCCGGCACCAACCTTATCGGCCCCAACGCCAAGTTGGCTGCTGAATCGATCTTTGTGCGTCAGTACCGAGCGGCTCTCATATTACTGGGGCGTCTGAGTTCACCGGAAATGGCGAAAGGAGCAGCTCAGCCTTTAAGCCTTGCCCAATGGCAAACCAATACGCGACCCGGCGTTTATGCCATTTTCGTTGGAGCAGCAATCAACCACATAGCCGTCTATAAGCTGGGGTTGGATAAGGTGCATAGTGATTATGGGGGCATTCCAATGGCTCTTGCACCAGGAAGCCGGCTTGAAAACGACGCGACCCCTGTAGCCGACGCGTGGCGCTGCAACCAGACTCTCGGCGAGGTGGCGGACATATTTTATCTCTCGGAGCCTCAGACCACCTATTGAACTCTTGTGCGAGACCGCCGTTCCAGACGACTAAAGCAAGAATGTGGTGGCGTGGTCACAAACGGATTGTTAGCCCTAGAGCTAGCTTGCGGTGCAGCACGCGGTGACAGTTCGCGCATAAGCACTTCAAGTCTTCCATCGTGGTTTTGTGACCAGGCCCCATATCCGCTACATGAGTTCGATGATGGTGCACCTCAATGCACGCGGACCCCACCTCCTCGCCATAGAGTTTGAGGGGATCGAGCTTGCAGTCCTCACAAAAGAGCCGCCCGTGCTTCGCGATAAACTCATCTCGTTTTTGCTTAGCGAGACCAGGATGCCTTTCACGTCTTAGATGAGCGACGATCTTCGGATTACCTTCAATCCAGCTTCGCTCCTCTTCAGTGGGGGCAAAACCGCCCAGCTGTATCTCGACATCCGTTTGACTTGGCTTGGGACGCGCAACACCATCTTTTTTGGGAGTAATCCAGAGACCCGCATCTTCGAGCAACTCAAAACAGATTTGCCCCCATCCGGCGCTAAAATGTTGGGGGAAAGCCTCGATACCAAGGGCCTCCTCTAAGGCCAGACCGAAGACTTTTTTCGGCGCAAGTGGGGTCCCGTCATCAGTCAGTGCATCGTAGTCGCGGGACTGCGCGAAGTTTGAAGCGTCCTCGCCGTTAAGAAGCTTCTTTACAGCGTTGTGAATGTGGGTTGCTGTGACCTTTCTGAGGTCAATCGCAGGCAGGCGAGTAACACCGCGCTTAGCCTCAATGACTGCCCTCATTTCCGCTGGATTGGTGCCAGAAGTAGCAATCAGAAGCCGTCGCCACGCACCATGGCTGGAGCTGCCTTTATTCATTTCGCGCACCAGTTCATCGAACCGCATTGCTACTGACGACCGGCGATCAAAGGAAAGTTCGCGTTCAGCAAGATTGATCCCCTGAACCGGCAGGCTGTCAAGGTAGATTCGATAATCAATTCTTGCGCCATCCAGACGTGACAACAGCAATTCGAGTGCCGCTCGGTAGTCACGGTTCCGGTCTTTCCCGCTGCGACCGTGGAGAATCAGCCCAAGGTCATGCATCTCAACCTTCGCATTGAGCTGTGTGCCGAGATCAGTGGTGAGAATCAATGGGGCGGGCATGAAGAGAAATTGATCAGCAAACGCAAAGGTTGTCTAGCTCACAACAAGGCAAGTATCGTCGCCACGCCAATCCCTCAAAGACGCCTGATAGCCGTTGCAGATCGCGTACCAGCAAGCATCCTTATCGTCGCTCTCCTGCCATCCCGGCGCACAGAGCACGACCCGATGGAACTTGGCGTTACACAAGCCGTGATTGGCGAGCAGGCGGGGATCGTCCATGAACCACGGCCTGAGGTCTTTGCTTCGAGTCCACTTCGGGACGGCTTTCCAATCGGCATCGCCACCGGCTTCGCTCAGAGGCCCCACCGCGCATGACTTCCAGTTGGACAGGACGATGGGTTGATCACAGGCGTAGGCTCGTGGTGCGCCGACGACAAACAGCGAGGCCAAGGCCAATAGCAGTTTCTTGTGAACCATAGACCCCATCACCGTTCCCCACTCGTAGCCGCTCACGGTTCAAAACTACATCAAACTCGCGATGAGCTCTAAAATTCTCTTGGCGATGTGCTCAAGACCAATACCAAGCGCCTCTTCGGTCTTCGTTTTTGCTGTACTTTGGGCGACCTCTTTGGCGAGGCTGGCGGTCTTCTTCAAAAGCCCGGTCTCGACCATCGGAGCCTTCAATACCGCTAGCGTCGTCTCTAGGATGGCAATGAGCTGGGCACGCTCAATGGCAGTCAAGGCGGCCTGTTCTTCAGGCAAGTTTGTGGCCTTGGCTAGAAGCACAGCTTCGTCAAGCAGGTCGGAGACATCAGCGATGATCTCCTTTGCGCGTGATCCACGCTTCACGTAGACCCATTGTTCTGTCCAAACCTGAATTGGCGGGGGTGGATGTGCGTCGGCAAGCTCTTGGGTCAGACTATCCTGATTGGCCTCATAATCTTGAGGCGCTCCGTCACCAACGTGCTCACTCTCCAATTTTCGGAGATAGCCTCGGGCATGGGACAATACGGCGATCATCACAGGGCCCCTTAGCTTTGCGTCAATGTTCGTAAGTTTATTCACGATCGATGGATTGATCCCGATGCCATKCAGCACGCCCTTCGTCTCGAAATCCACAAAGACAGATACTGCTTCCGGGATATATGTCATGGGCATCTGCTGCCGTTCATTGAGGTTTGAAGCTCTCAGCCTGCTGAGGCTCCGCTCGATGCCCTTCGACATCTMGTGGATTTTTTGTAGGGAAAAGTTGGGGCGACTCAATCTGTGACCATGATGGCGTGGGTTGCGGGTCTTAGAAGCGTGGCACACTGGGGTTGCGCCTGCAAGCTGGCGAAAGACACCGCTGTTACTAGACCCCATCACCTTTCACCGGCAGCACCTATTGGACTGAACTTTAAGTCTCCTGCTACCGAACGCAAAGAATGGCTTTGAGGCATTGCATTGGAGGTGAATTGTCCATCGATCATCCTTCTCCAGAAGGCAGCCCCATCATGTTGCATAGAGGCTGCTTCAAGGTCAGTCACTTTGAGATACGCCTGCTAGGTTGCTCTAAGCAGGCTTCTAGCCCCCTCTAAGCAAAGGTGATGATGGGGTCTCACTCAGTAAGGTCTATTCCCTCTGAGCCAGTCCTAGAGCTCCATAGGGGGGAGTTATTTCGCGGCGGCCTATGGATCGGCTTTTCGACCACCGGCAGTGACCGGCCCACCTTGGCGGCGCTGACATTCTGCATTGTCGCGATGGCAAATTCCCTCTGGCTGACTGCCACCATGATACCATCGTGCATTGGCAAGGCGGCGACGCCCTTTGAGCCAAGTTCAAGGAGAATGCCGACAAGAATTTCGCTTTCTACCGCCATCAATTCAAATCCCGCATTGGTATCGAAAAGGGAAGCGATTGCAGGATGGCGAGCGTACGCAGCGGCTTTGAACCTCTCCATAGTCCACCCCAGAGGGAGCGCCTCCTTGCTGCCGACAGGCAACCGCCGCGCCGCCGCGTTTCGGAAGAAAAGCGAGACCATGAGCGATTTGACGGCCTTTCGGTGGTCCTCCAGCCCGGGGACTGCGTAAAGGTCGCCGGTAGGGGGCACTATTCCTTGGCGGCAGTAAGCGAGCTGAATGAACATGGAGCCGAAATCTAGGTCTACCACTGACTCACCGCCAATCGTTAACAGATAGCGCTGATCCCTAGGGAGATCCTCCCAAAAGCCACTGTAGAGCCTGCCATGGCGGTCGAACATACGAGCATCTTCGGGCTGATCTATACGGAACTTTCGCACGAGGTGGCTGGGGCCGGTTTGTTCACCACCAAGGCGGATATCGGCTCTGTTGAGGACCCCGTTGATCTCTGCCATCTGGGCTCGCAGGGCRTCCGCCTCTCTGCAGTCCACATAGTCAATTGGCGTCTTATGTCCGCTTCTTCTACTTCCCGCCCATAGCTCGATTGTCTCTCGGCCTTCCAGGTGATGGATATCGGCAAGCGATACCCCGTGAGCGGCAACGAGCTGCCGGAAGCGCGACGTCGGGGCGACGACTGTCCGACGCTCCTTAAAGACAGCCTCTTGGACTGAAACCAGGCCCGCGTTTTCAGCCTCCTCAATCACAAGCCTGAGAACATCAGCGTTGAAATCTTTCCGGTCGTATCGGCTGAGCTTACCGTTCCTCAGTGGCACCGCCAGACCCGCGTAGCGAACGGGGCTTACAGCGACCATCACAAGGTTTGCTACGAGCGTCACAGAGCAAAGCTTCCGACGCTCCGCCGCGTCGGCTCTGGGTTTCCTTCCGGGCGTGATGATCGGAGGCGCAAGCATTTCAAAGACGCATTCGGCCAATGCAACGAGCCGACCGTAACCAGCGGTCAACCATGCATCATAGTGGAGAACATAGGGCAACGCCTTCGTGGCTGCCGATTTCTGGGGAAGCAAGATAAAGCTCCACATGTGCGTCCCCACCCCCGCAAGGAGATCAAACGGTGGTGAGGACTTTCAATTTTGGTTAGGACGCCTGAGCGACAGGCGGATGAGATGGATGGGGTCCAAAGTGCTGCGTCCGCATAGCGATCACCTCGGGCACCACAGCGCGGGCTAGCTCGTCGCATGCCCTCGCCAGCGTCTCCCCGATCTTCCTCAGAACGTGGCCTGATGAGCGAGGATAGGCGTGAAGCTCGGCCTCGCGGGTGCCGCCCGTTCGGGGGTCCCAGACGTCCCACTTGCGGTKGGTGCCGCTGGCTAGCCTATGGACAGCCTTCGCAGCTTGCACGATGCGGAACTCTCGGGTCCGATGACTGCCGAAATCATCCTCAATCAGGGCTGCAACCCCGACATAGATGGCAATGAGCCGCCTTGTGGGAATTTCCGCCGCCCTCAGACGCGCAAAGGCGATCCGAGCGCGGTATTCCGCCGACTGGCCCCGTAAGTTCATCGCAGGGTCCACGCGTCCGAGCCCGGCCATGAAGTGCTCCAGCTCCCAGTATGTCCCCCGATAGGTCGAGGCCTCTCGGTGTTCCTTAATCCACCGTTCCGCGCTCTTAACGTAAGGCAACAACTCGGACGCCTTGTAGGTCGCGTGCCAATGGGAACCGTGTCGAGACTTCCTTTGGACGTGGTAGCGGCAGTGAAAACCTGCCATCCCATTGCCTTGTGATGCCTCGGCAAGTCGACAACAGCCCGGAACAGTACATCTCTGCTGATTGCTAGCTTCAGGCATAACAAGCGGCAATGCCTTGCGGGCTCTCACTGGACCGCTCCGGGATCGAGCTCACCATCCGCCCACAATCCGGTAAAATCCACCGGCACCTCCAACAGCGCTTTTTTTGTATACCTTTTTTGCAGGGCGGTTGCCTTCTGGAATAGCTGCTCCTCTTCGGACGTTTCCGGCACGCGCGCTGGTGAGATCTCGAACAAAGCTCGGAGGGTCGCGGTGCGTTTCCAAGCTTCGCTTTGATCGGCCATCTTTTTAGGCTCGTGAGATTCTCGGCGCGACGCCTGATCAATGCGCTCCCAGAACTTTGGACTCTTCACAAAAACAGTAACTTTTGGCCAAGGACCCGCTTCGAGGTCGTCTGGCAAACAATGGCTTAAAGCGTGATTGATGGCCAAAGCAAAAAGCGAAGTAGGGTCTTTGACTCTCGCAAGCCCCCAAAATGTGCGCAGCTCATCTCCTCTTTTGAGGATAGCACAATACGAACATCTTCGATGACCATCGTACGAGCTAGGTCGTTCGGCTTCACCAGCCGCTATATACAGTTCGATTTCTTCCATTCTTTCCTCTGTTTCTGCCGCTCCCCAAATATAGATCTCGTTTCTCAGCCGTTCAAAGGAATATATCACCAAATATTCTGGGCAGATGTCCTCAGGAGGACATGGAAATACTTACCAGAGCTAATTCATGAGCAGTCTCGAAAATACGATGAAGAGAATATTTTGCTATTTCTGTTGCGGGAGGATTCCGCCGAGTGATATGAAATCGCTTGAGCGCAGACGCGGCGCTCCGGGGCATAGAAACTCCGAGTCCAGCGGTTTGGTCCCCACCGGAAGGGATGACCGATCCTTGACCTTCTCTAGGTCGGGGAGCCTGTGGCGTATGTCCAGGTTCACCGAACTAAAGGCCTCAGGGACCGACTGGACTCGGTTTTCTAACTCCCCGATCAAGGGGTCATGGAGGCAAGCTTGCGGGGGCGAACCGCAGGCAAAGGCCTCAAGGGAAATCGATATGGAGTCCACCGAGACGACGCTGCCGCAAGTTAACCGCACCAAGATCGACGCGGGGCAAGAACCTATTAGGGAACTATTCGAGCTGCTGGCCCGCTACATTGTGACAGGGGCTGCGGCGTACTACGGTGTCGTAACGCTGGGCAAAATCGCCATTATGGTGGTTCCTGAGCTTTCACAGCATCCCAAGGGCTTCCTCCTCGGCCTACTGATTTCTTTCGTAGTTTTGCTGGGTGCGTTAAATTCCGGGCTTAACGTAGGGAAAGGCCAGCGCTTCAGGCGAACCATCGCAATCTACGCATACCCGATCATTCTGGCGGCAGGCCTCTGGGGCGGCTACAAGTATTCTGAATTCGATTTGCCCCGAACTGATAAAGGTCGCCGATATGAAGCCGCCCTTTCAGCATGCATGGAACAACCAATGTGCATCCGGCGCATGGAAGAGAAGGCCCCTTAGGCAAGCCCTTCCTTCAAAATCCTGAACACACTCGCACGGCTGATGCCCAACGCAGACTGGATGTCCGCGACCTTCTTTCCCTCAGCCTTCATGCTCAACACGATGTCCGCCTGATTGCGAGCCGTGGGTGCTCTCCCCTTGTATTTTCCTTCGGCTTTGGCTTTGGCGATGCCTTCCCGCTGCCGCTCTAACATCAGCTCTCGTTCAAACTCCGCGATAGACCCCAGCAGATTGAGCATCAGCTTGCCGGTAGGTGTGGAGGTGTCCAGATTAAGGGCGAGGATACGCAACTCGACGCCCTTTGCTTTCAGCTTCTCCGTGATGGCCACGAGGTCCGCCACCGAGCGAGCAAGACGGTCCAGCTTCGTGACCACCAGCACGTCCCCCTCACGGACAAACTCAAGCGCACGCTCAAGCTGGGGTCTTTCGTTCGCCACAGAGGAAAGCTGCTCTTGGAATATCTTTGTGCACCGCGCCGCTTGTAGGTCGCGGAGCTGAGCTTCTAGTCCCGCCTTCTGGTCGGTGGTGGATGTGCGGGCGTAACCTATCATCACTGCTGGCATCGTAGCGTCCTCAGAGTCTCACAAGAGTTGATGACCATGAGATACAATTAGTCTCAAAATGTCAATTGTACTTATGTGAGACTCTTTCTACGACTTAGGGACAGACTCACAAGGGCTTGGCCTATTGAGACAAACCACATACCCGGCTAGCATCGAGTGCAGAGCCGATAGGGGAGCAATCTATGCGGTTATTTAAGAATGCTGACGAATTCCCTTTGCCTCCAACAACATTGACAAAACAGGAATACCTTCGTTGGGGCGAACGATTAATAGCTAGATCGCAGGGGTTTGCGGACACAGGTCGATTTGCCGTGTTCTATCTAAAGCCATTGATAACGATTGCCATGACGCTCACCAGCGCCGGCGGAGCGGCAACAGTTTTGTCACATGGCGATCCGATCTTTGGCTGGGCTGTTGTTGTGCTAAGCGCTGCTGTCGGTGCAGCCAATTCATTATTCGCAACGTCATCGCCCGAGGCGCTGTACAGAGTGGACCGTCAACAGCAGGTCATGCTTTGGGCGGAGACGGCGCTGTTCAAACAAGGGTCACGCGCTTACGCCACAGACGATGAGGAGGCCAACTGCAAACTCTATGGAGAGACTATGATCGATCTTTCCACCAACCATATAACCAAATGGTCAAGCACCCCTAAGAAGACTGTCGAACAGTCGAATAGACGACGATAACGAGATGGAGGGCAACGCGTGTATAGCCAGAAGCGAATTGCTGCAACATGGATCCCATCCACCCCCTACCGGGGGGAAGTCGCGCGGTCACTGGCACGTAGATCACCTCTGAGATGCGTGACCCCAAAACTTCATTCGACTGTGCCTGTTGACTCCTATCAGAATGAGAACATAATAAGAACATCGCCACTCGAAACGGAGGATGACGGTTATGAGTATTTTGCCGATCGATGAGCTATGCCAAGAAGACGACTTCGATAGGAACCCCGTAGGTACTTACTGGACCCCGCCGGTCCCCGTGAGCATCCACGAGGTAAACCCCGCGCTTCGTGCTGCGGTGTTGCTGGCCATTGAGTCCCGCTCTGAAAGCTTAGACCAATTCGAGATACATCTCGCCTACGCCTTCGATATGGAGTCTTGCGCTCCGACTGGGACCTTTTTGGTTTCCATTGACGAGTCTAATGGGCGCGCCATCGGGATCTACAACGGTGCCGGTGATGTTGGAGCGACGGAGCCAATGTGGTTTGCCTTCGAGCAGGATATCGATCTAGCCTTCAATGCACTCTATGACCGAGCTAGAGAAAGAGGCTACCTGGCGTAGCTTTTAGCATCTCCCGGCTTCCGGACTGCCCGCCTAAAGGACGACGCCAACAGGCGAGACTGCCATGCCGGAAATGAACCAATTGAATAAACTCTCGCGCTGGTCCTTAGAGGATGCGCGTGAGGTCKGGCACATTCTCATTGTCCGGTGCGGTCTCTGCAATGTTACGCGCCGGTTCCTGCCTGCCGACATCCTTGAGCTCCGCAACAACACGACAATCAACCGGCTGCGGTTCGTCTGCCAGCACTGCAATAAGCGCGACTACATGGACGTGACCGTTTACCTCCCCTCTTCGTTGGAGATTGGCAAGCTTCCTGTTCGCCGTTTGGCCGGCGTCAGGGATGTGAAGGTGCCTGTCTGGCGGGACGAAACACTTTAGGTTTGAGATGGCTGACCGGAGAAAAAATCCTTATGCCCGATGGATATTTGATCGCCTTTTGCCGCACCACGTCGCCGTCTGGTGGGGAAACTATCGAACTGGCGAGCAGCCTCATGACTATCGGCAGAGAGGCGAAGTGTTAGCTTCAGCGATCGATCTTGAAAAAGAGTCGAAAAGCTTCAGCGCTTGGATTGAGTGGGATCAATACCTTGTGTTTTGCTTCAGCAATCGCGAGGCTGCTCGCCAGTTTAGAGGCAGGTGGCGCGGACAGTTCATCGACACGGACGAAGTTGCCCGTAACGGCGCATGGATACCAAGGGAGGGCGAAGTGTGTAATCTCTACCGAATGCTGAGCAATCAGGCGGCCATTCGCTCAATCACGCGGGCAATGATCGACAGCACCGGCAACATGGAGCCCATCACCGAAATCTGGCCCGACTATATGGCACCGATTGTTCGCAACACGCCTGTTGGCCGGGAGCTTGTAAACGTTCGCTGGGGTCTGCCGAGTTCGTCTCAGGCGATATTCCAAGCCGCCACCAAGCGAGCCGATGGCCTCCGCAAGAAGGGCAAGGAAGTGGACTTCCAGCAGGGGCTCACCGTCAATGACCTATACGGCTTTCTCACAACCGAGCCGAATGGCATCGTTGAGCCGGTCCATCAGAAAGCCATGCCGGTGAGCCTTACGGATAGCGATGAGATTGAGACGTGGCTGACGGCCCCGTGGGAGGAGGCCCGCCAACTTCAACGCCCGCTGCGGGATGACCAATTGGTGCGCCTTCCGGCTCCCGAGCAAATACCTGCATGAGTATCGAAGGACACTCAACGGCACCCGGCGCAAACGTCATCGTGGAGCATTACTGTTCGGTGGCCGGATGCACAAAGTGGGGTGGCTTCGGGTTTTCCTCGGGTCGGCCTACAGAGACCATCTGGTGGTGCTGGGAGCACTATCCCTACAAGCAGCCCTCTAGCGGTCCGGTGATGCTACGATGATCGCCGCCGCAATGCTGGTATGCGCCTCGCTGACTGCGGTGGACGGTGACACTGTACGCTGCGATGGACAGCTCATGAGGCTCCTTGGTGGCGGCATTCCGTTCGTCTCGGGGATAGATACCCCGGAGATTGGCAGCCACGCGAAGTGCATCAAGGAACGCAAGCTGGCACTGATAGCCAAAGGCAGGTTGAAGGAACTCCTGGAGGAGCGCGGCTTGCGGATCGAAATCAAGGGGATCGACAACACGCCGGCACATCGCCCCCTAGTGAACATCTACCGAAAGGATGGCCGGGAGGTCGGCGCGATGCTGTTGGCGGAAGGATTTGCTCGTGAGTGGAGACCCCGGCATAAGAACGATTGGTGCAGCTTCGATGGCTAAGGTGCGCTACGCCGAGCGGTCAGCCGGAATCGCAATCGATTTAACCGTTAAGCGGACCTTTCTCACGTCCAACGACGACATAGTTGATCGGAGTGCCTAGAAAGCAAAATAGCCGCATCGAGACTACGAGATAGGCGATATCCTTCTGCTTGACCCAAGAGTGCGATATCGCATGAAGAACAGCAGGATCGGCGGCCGGAATTGCTAGTTCACCGCCTACCCAGTGTCGGAAGTAATTMGTGCGGGCCGTTATTAGGTCCAGACAAAGGGGCATAAAACTACCAGCGCCTTCCTCTGCAACCGCATAAGCGAAAGCAAGGCGTGCAAGGTATTGGGCAGTTAAGTACGGATTAATTGAGCCAATGCGAGCGGCATTCGCGCCGTTCATGAAGGGGTTGGTGTCCTGGGTGAAGCTCCCGTGGTGCTGCACATTCCAGGGCAAGGGTGTTCCGAGCGGCAGACCTAAAATTATGCCCGGTTTGTCTAAATGCAAAGATGCATAGAAGACAGGGAAATTCGTTACATCGACCTMGGCTTCACCAAGATAACGCGCCTGCTCACCGGGCTCAAACGTGGAGAAACGAGAGAGGCCAATCGACAACCGCTTCGGCCGGTCTCGGGGTCTGCGCGTTGGAGAGTTGATTACTGACCGAAGCTCCTTAAGTTGGCGGCGATGCATGGGGCCTTCGATCTTGTTATTGATATCCGCACACGGCTGACAACTGGCCTGCGGCAGGATGGCCGAGTTCCCGGCTATTGCGAACGGTATGACATGTTCGTCGCCAAGCCGACCCGAAGTCGCGCCACAATAAATGCAACGATTGGCCGGGCTGTAGCGACGTGTGACACAGTCCGCGGCACTGTTGGGAATAACTAGCACAGCTCGGTCTGCCTTCACCTAGAGCCGCCCAGCAGCGATTGCGCGCAAGTTTTCCAGCTGAAAGGATTTCTCGTAGCTGATCGTCGAGACAGTCACGACTTTCTCATTGCCCACAATCTGAGGGCCAAGGGATTGAGTGTACCCGTCGTCGTTCGCGTGCCGATGAATATGAACGATGAGGCCATCGAAGTACAAGCGAAAGATGGGAATCTGCCGCTCGGGCTCCGATCCAATTGCGGGCGTTGTCTTAACTTGAGCAATCGGAGACAAATTGTGCTTGATCCCAAGCGTTGATAGCTGCGTTAAAGACGCCGGGTAAAAATCGATAGGTGGCAGCTCATTCTTCAAGAGCACCACGCGCAATCTCTCAAGATCATTTGCGGGCATCGAAATCTCGCTGAATTCGAGCATACTGCTGGCCGCCGCGCGCCAAAGCAGGCTGTAGATGAATAGGCGAAATTTTTCAGGCTCATCCACATCAACGGATCTGATGCCCCAGCCTGTCTCCTCCAAAATAACCCTGTTCCCCTGAAGCACTCGCGATGGCCCCCAGCCGCTCCAAACCAGCTTCTGCCTTCGAAGGTATGAAATCCCCCAGGTATCCAGGTCTCTGAGTATCAACTCTCCTTCCGCTGTCACGAGTTTTTGGTCATACCAACTGCTCCATCGCCGCACAGCGGGCTGTCCAAAGCCAGCTTGAATCAAAGGTTGCCCAGCAATCTCGGGCTTTGTGAACGCATGAGGTATTAAGTGCGACTTTGCATACTTCCCTTTGACCTTGGTCAGCTTGCAAATTCCTATACCCATCGGCGCGCCCATCCTTGATTCGGAATACAACCATCCGATTTTGCGTAGAAGTTGCGCCGCGATCAATGATGATATCGAGCCAAGCTGTCTCGTTTCTTCAATCGGCAGAAGGAGCAGTGCTGTTTTCAGGGTGTCTGGATTGCGCTCAATGAGGTCGAAGCAGCGCAAGGCGGGCAGACATGAATCGGTGGGTACTCTCGCTGGGTACTTTCCTGGGTACTTACCGAAGCATCATGCCGCCACAAGGCATTGATTTTAAATAAAAACAACGGATGAAAAGAAATTTGGTGGAGCTAAGCGGGATCGAACCGCTGACCTCTTGCATGCCATGCAAGCGCTCTCCCAGCTGAGCTATAGCCCCATCAGGGTGGTCCAGCTTGCGCCGGTCCTGGGATACTCCGGAGGCGTTTCCTCTGGAGTGGCGGCTTATTACTTGCGGTTTTCGCAGATGGCAAGCCTAAAAAATCCGGCCCGGAATATTTTTGTCATCCGGGCCGATATTCGTCGATCAGACTTCGTCTTCGTCGCCGGTGACGCCGATGATGTCGCTCATGTCGTCATCCTCGTCATCTTCATCAACTTCGAGGAAAGTATCGTCGTCATCGCCTTCGACTTCGACATCGTCGTCGCCGATATCAGGGATATCGTCGCCGGAAGCGGCGTCATCTGCGTCTTCGAGCGAAACCAGTTCGACTTCGGTGTTTTCGGTATCGACTTCAGCAACCTCGTCATCATCCTGAACTTCGGCGAGTGCCGAGGTTTCCTGGAAGAAGGACAGGGGATAGGATTTGCCGGTATAAGGGGAGACGATCGGATCCCGGTTCAGATCGTAGAACTTCTTGCCGGTTTCCGGATCAGTGCGCTTTGTACCAAGTTCCGCTTTCGCCACTATAAGCCTCGTGAGAATGGCCGAATGAGAAATTCGGCAAATGCCGTCAAACCGGCGTTCTATTCGGAATTTATAAGCCGGTCCCCATAATCGCTACGGCTTCTCATGTCAAAGCTAAACTTCATAGGGCACTTCAGGCTTTTCGCCGCCATTCCGGATGACCGTTCGGCAAGTTTGTGCTAACCAGCCGCGATTGTCGCAAGGCCGGTCGGAAAAACACCCCGTCACCGGGGCGTAAGCGATCTGAATGTATTGCCTTTGCAAAGGGTTAACCCATGTCGCAGGGTTTCGCATTGAAGCCGGCCCTCACTCGCAAATCCTCCGGCCTTTCCGGAACCGTCCGTATTCCGGGCGACAAGTCGATCTCGCATCGCGCTTTCATGCTCGGCGGACTGGCATCGGGGGAAACACGTGTCACTGGGCTCCTCGAAGGCGAGGATGTGGTGAATACCGGCAAGGCGATGCAGGCCATGGGCGCCATAATCCATCAGGATGGCGGCGCATGGATCATCAATGGAACAGGCAATGGCGCATTGCTTGCACCTGAAATACCGCTCGATTTCKGCAATGCCGGTACCGGCGCGCGCCTGACCATGGGCCTTGCCGGCGTCTACGACTTCGACACAGTCTTCACCGGCGACGCCTCGCTCTCTCGGCGGCCGATGGTCCGCGTGCTCGATCCCTTGCGCAGGATGGGCGTGCAGGTGAAGGCCATGGAGGGCGACCGCCTGCCGGTCATGCTGCGTGGGCCTGAAACGCCGGCCCCGATCCGCTACACCCTGCCCGTGGCCTCCGCGCAGGTGAAATCGGCGGTATTGCTGGCCGGCCTCAATGTACCAGGTGTGACGACGGTCATTGAGCCGGCGATTACGCGCGACCATACGGAAAGGATGCTGATCGGCTTCGGCGCGGACCTATCCGTGGAGACCGACACGGACGGCACGCGGACGATCCGGCTGCAAGGCCGCGGCAAGCTGACCGGACAGACTATCGACGTACCCGGCGATCCCTCCTCTGCCGCTTTCCCGCTCGTCGCGGCTTTGCTGGTGCCGGGCTCGGACATCACCATTTCCAATGTGCTGATGAATCCGACCAGAACCGGGCTGATCCTGACGCTGCAGGAAATGGGCGCCGATATCGAAATCCTCAATCCACGCTTTACGGGCGGCGAGGATGTTGCTGATCTGCGCGCGCGCCATTCCGAGCTGACCGGCGTCACCGTGCCGGCAGAGCGGGCACCTTCGATGATCGATGAATATCCGGTTCTTGCCGTCGCCGCCGCCTTCGCCAAGGGCCGGATGGTCATGAATGGCCTGCAGGAACTGCGGGTCAAGGAGTCCGACCGGCTCTCAGCCGTCGCGGAAGGGCTGAAGCTCAACGGCGTCGAATGCGAGGAAGGCAAGGATTGGCTTTCCGTCACCGGCAGGCCGGATGGCAAGGGGCTCGGTTGTGCCGCAAGTGAGCGGGTAAGCACACATCTCGACCATCGCGTCGCCATGAGCTTCCTTGTCATGGGGCTGGCTTCGGAGCATCCTGTCGGCATTGACGACAGCAGTATGATCGCAACCAGCTTTCCGCAGTTCATGGCTCTGATGGAGAGCCTTGGGGCGAAGATCGAGCAGGCCTGACATGTACCAGCCACCACATTTCCGCGAGGAAGACCTTGGCGTGCAGCATGCGCTGATCCGCGCCCATCCGCTTGGCCTGCTGATTACGGCGGGCAATTCCGGGCTTATCGCCAATTCGGTGCCCTTCCATCTCGATGCCGAGGCCTCTGAGAAGGGAATGCTGCGGCTGCATCTGGCACGGGCGAACGGGCAGTGGCGCGATATCGCGGCCGGCGCGCCGGTGCTTGCCGTCTTCCAGGGCGCCAATTCCTATGTCACGCCATCCTGGTACAAGACCAAAGCAGAGACCGGCAAAGTCGTGCCGACCTGGAACTATGCGATCGTGCAGGCGCGCGGGGCCGCCCGGGTGATCGAGGACGAAGGCTGGCTGCTTTCGCAGATCAACGCAATTACAGGCGAACAGGAAGGTCAGCGCGCAAGGCCCTGGTCGGTCGGTGATGCGCCTGACGATTTCATCCGTGCCCAACTCAAGGGCATCATCGGCGTCGAAATCGAGATCGCCGAGATCGAGGGCAAGTGGAAGGTGAGCCAGAACCGACCTATCGCCGACCGCGAAGGTGTTGCCAAGGGCCTGGACGAGATGGCAGAGCAGGCCGAAATGCAGGAACTGGTGCGCCGCTACGGCGGCCTTGGCACGGAATGAATTGATGACCGACAGCTTTATCATCGCCATCGACGGCCCGGCCGCGGCGGGCAAGGGCACGCTTTCGCGCCGGATCGCGGAGCAATACGGCTTCCACCACCTCGATACCGGCCTCACCTACCGGGCGACGGCCAAGGCGCTCATCGATGCCGGGCTGCCTCTCGACGACGAGACGGTTGCTGAAAAGATGGCGCGCGAGGTTGAACTGGCCGGGCTCGATCGCGATATACTCTCGAGACACGAGATTGGCGAAGCCGCCTCAAAGATTGCCGTGATGCCGGCGGTTCGCCGGGCGCTGGTGGAGGCGCAGCGGCGGTTTTCCGGGAAGTTGCCGGGGACGGTTCTCGACGGGCGCGATATCGGCACCGTCGTCTGCCCTGGCGCACCGGTGAAACTTTATGTGACGGCATCGCCGGAGGTTCGCGCCAGACGCCGCTACGACGAGATCGTCGGCAAGGGTGGCTCGGCGAATTTCGATGCGATTTTCGAGGACGTCAAACGACGCGACGATCGCGACATGAACAGGGCGGACAGCCCGATGAAACCGGCGGTCGATGCGCACTTGCTTGACACGTCGGAAATGAGTATAGAAGCCGCGTTTCAAGCTGCAAAGTCGTTTATCGACGCCGCTTTGAACCGAAATGCCTAAGACAAGCGATTTTCCGTGCTTCGTGCGCGGGACGCTCATGCGAAAGCAAGCCTGAAATTCCGTCCAAGCGCCGGATTGCCTTCTTAAACGAGGGCGGACTGGGTTCAGGCCCATTTAACTCGAACCAACCGGCGCATACGTGAGCCTTGAAGCTATCGAAGGCCACGCAGGAGATTTTATGTCAGTAGCTACTCCCTCTCGCGAGGATTTCGCGGCCCTTCTCGAAGAGTCCTTTGCCAAGAACGATCTGGCCGAAGGCTATGTTACCAAGGGTATCGTCACGGGCATCGAAAAGGATGTCGCCGTTGTTGACGTCGGCCTGAAGGTCGAAGGCCGCATCGCGCTCAAGGAATTCGGCGCTCGCGCCAAGGATGGCCAGCTCAAGGTTGGCGACGAAGTCGAAGTCTACGTTGAGCGTATCGAAAACGCGCTCGGCGAAGCAGTTCTGTCGCGCGAGAAGGCTCGCCGCGAAGAAAGCTGGGTCAAGCTCGAAGCCAAGTTCGAAGCTGGCGAGCGCGTCGAAGGCGTTATCTTCAACCAGGTCAAGGGTGGCTTCACGGTCGACCTCGACGGTGCGATCGCCTTCCTGCCGCGTTCTCAGGTCGACATTCGTCCGATCCGCGACGTTACTCCGCTGATGCACAACCCGCAGCCCTTCGAAATCCTCAAGATGGACAAGCGCCGCGGCAACATCGTGGTTTCGCGCCGTACGGTTCTGGAGGAATCCCGTGCCGAGCAGCGTTCTGAAATCGTTCAGAACCTCGAAGAAGGCCAGGTTGTTGACGGCGTCGTCAAGAACATCACCGATTACGGTGCGTTCGTTGACCTCGGCGGCATCGACGGCCTGCTGCACGTCACCGACATGGCATGGCGCCGTGTGAACCATCCGTCGGAAATCCTGAACATCGGCCAGCAGGTCAAGGTTCAGATCATCCGCATCAACCAGGAAACCCACCGTATCTCGCTCGGCATGAAGCAGCTCGAGTCCGATCCGTGGGATGGCATCCAGGCCAAGTATCCGGAAGGCAAGAAGATCTCCGGTACCGTTACGAACATCACCGACTACGGTGCGTTCGTCGAGCTGGAGCCGGGCATCGAAGGCCTGATCCACATCTCGGAAATGTCCTGGACCAAGAAGAACGTTCACCCCGGCAAGATCCTGTCCACGAGCCAGGAAGTCGAAGTCGTCGTTCTCGAAGTCGATCCGTCCAAGCGCCGTATCTCGCTCGGCCTCAAGCAGACGCTGGAAAACCCGTGGGCAGCATTCGCCCGCAGCCATCCGGCCGGCACTGAAGTCGAAGGCGAAGTCAAGAACAAGACCGAATTCGGCCTGTTCATCGGCCTCGACGGCGATGTCGACGGCATGGTTCACCTCTCCGACCTCGACTGGAACCGTCCGGGCGAACAGGTCATCGAGGAGTTCAACAAGGGTGACGTCGTCAAGGCTGTCGTTCTCGACGTCGATGTCGAGAAGGAACGCATCTCGCTCGGCATCAAGCAGCTCGGCAAGGATGCGGTCGGTGAAGCCGCTGCTTCCGGCGACCTGCGCAAGAATGCAGTCGTTTCTTGCGAAGTCATCGCTGTCAACGACGGCGGTATCGAAGTGAAGCTCGTCAGCCACGAGGACATCACTTCCTTCATCCGTCGCGCCGATCTCGCTCGCGATCGCGACGAACAGCGTCCGGAACGCTTCTCGGTCGGCCAGACCGTAGATGCCMGCGTCACCAACTTCTCCAAGAAGGACCGCAAGATCATGCTGTCCATCAAGGCTCTGGAGATCGCGGAAGAGAAGGAAGCCGTTGCTCAGTTCGGTTCGTCCGACTCGGGCGCTTCGCTCGGCGACATCCTCGGCGCGGCTCTGAAGAACCGCGGCGAATAATCCTTCGCTGATCCATTGAAATAAGAACCCGCCGGATCGCTCCGGCGGGTTTTTTTGTCTTAAGGGAATGTCTGGAATTATTCCCAGCCGACCATGCGCTGGTAGAGGGCATAGACCGGATCGGCGACCGTTGCCGGAGCAGTAGACGGATCGGGATCAAACATTTTCGGCTGGCGCCTCTCCTCCCGCGGGGCTTCCTCCCCGCCGGCCTGCTGCTCGTCGCCGCCCTGACCGGATTGCGCCTGCTGCTGCTGATCCTGCGAGCCACCATTTTCATGATGGCGCTGAGGAGGCTCGTCCGCCTTGGTCGCCTTATATTCATCGCGGGCGAACTGATAAGGGGTTTGCGCGTAGGGAAGGCCTTCTGGCATGCGGGCCGCGAGCGGAACATAAGAGAGCGTTTCGACGACTGCGACGGGAACCGTTTGCGGCTGCGCAACGATTTCGCGGGCGGGACGCGCCGTCTGGGCAACAGCAGCGATTTCCGCCTGGGACGGGCGAGAGGCCTGGGCAGATGCAGGCTCGAGCACATCTTCCGGGGTCGTTCGAACCAGGCTCTCCGTCGCCTCGCTGATGACGGCCTCGTCCAGCATCGCATCGATTTCGACAGCGGCTTCGACAGGCGTCTCCGTCAATAGGACGGCGGCTTCCTGCTCGCGGATGATCGTTGCGATCATCTGCGAAACCTGCTCGGTCATGGAGCTGACGATACCGGTCCAGTTGCGCGGGATAACCGGATCGGCCTTGGCGGAGATTGCCTGCTGTTCCGGCTGAGACTGCTCAGCGGCTTTAACCTGTTCCGGTTCGACCACTTCCTGCTCCGCCGGCGCAGGCTGGACTTCTTCCGTCTCTCGCAGCATGACTGCCAGCGGCGAAGTTTCTTGCATCACCGTCGCAGACTGGCCCCGACCGCCGGTCTGTTGGTCCTCGACGGTTAGATCGACCGCCCCGACAACAGGTGCTTCTGCCGAAGCGGTTTGTTCGGCGAGATCAGGCATTCCCGCAGCCGGCTTTGCGGCGGGCTGGCGTGCGGTGGGCAGGTTGTCTTGCTGCAGCTGGATTTCCGGCCGCGTCTCGATACGCGGCGGCGCCCCATCATTCTGGCGATAAGAGCGGACAACGGCGCGGGCTGCGAGATCCCTGTCCTTATGGCTKATGATCTCCAGATAGGAGATGACACGTGCGGCTTCCGGACCAGTGGGATTCTTGAGGGCCGCGGCGACCATCCTCAGTGGCAGACTGTGGCCATCATCGGAAAGCTGGCGCTCGACCGCATCAATTGCGGCGTCGGGCATGCGGCGGATGGCCTCGGCGACACGAGTGGCAAAAGCCTGATCGGATTCGCCTTCGCCGCGCTGCAGGGACATGGTGCGCCCGGTGGCATTGATGATGTCGAGAAGCGCTTCAATCATGCGCTGGCGCGCGGCAATGAGCAGGATATTGAGCTTGCCGGCAATCGCGGCATTGAGGTCGGCTGCTTCAACTGCATTCACCGGGGTGGGGGCGACCACCGACCGGCCGAGGCCGCCGGCAACGATTGCCGCCGTCTGGCCCTGAGAAGAAAGACTTGCATTGGACGCTGAACGAACGGGAGACAACACAGGCATGCTCCTTTCGCAAAGTGGCTATGAAAGCAGGTTTTACAAAGAGACCGCGCTCATCCGGCCCCTTGCATCCTGGCAGATCCTCCTGTCCGCACCGGCGCACTTTTTGCGCCGTCGAATGCATAAAAATTAATGATAATGTTACTGAAAATCCCTTAACGAATAGCTAACGACCGCGGACGTGTTATCCGCGGGCCAATCAGCATTTCCAATGAAATGCTGACTCAGCTATGGGCGAAGATATCCGCCTCTTCCCAGCCGAGAAGATCAAGCTTGGCTCGTGTCGGCAGGAATTCGAAGCAGGCCGTCGCATGCTCCAGACGGCCGTCACGAATGAGGCGCTGATTGAGCTTGTCACGCAGCGCATGCAGATAGAGCACGTCGGAGGCAGCGTATTCGAGCTGCGCCTGTGAAAGTGTTTCGGCAGCCCAGTCGGAGGATTGCTGCGCCTTGGAGATATCGACTTCAAGCATCTMCTTGAGATTATCCTTCAGGCCGTGGCGATCCGTGTAGGTACGGGTCAGGCGGGAGGCGATCTTCGTGCAGAAGACCGGCGTCGTGGTGACATCGAACGTATGGAAGAGCACGGCGATGTCGAAACGGCCGTAATGAAAGATCTTCTGGTGTGTCGGATCGGCAAGCAGCGCGACCAAGTTCGGAGCTTCCTTCTGACCAGCCGCAATACGGATCACGTCCGCAGAGCCGTCACCCGGCGAAAGCTGCACGACGCAGAGACGATCCCGGCGCGGCACGAGGCCGAGCGTTTCGGTATCGATCGCGATCGCCCCGGTGTAACGGGCGGCATCCGCCGCGGAAATATCGCCTTGGTGATAACGGATGGTGGCCGCCATGGGATGTCTCTCGTTCAGCTTCGTCTTTCCGGGCTATATCGCAAAGAGCGGAAGCGCGAAACCGCTTTTCCTGCTGCGGGCCAGCTATCTGGCGGCGGCGCGTCGTCCGTTCAATAATGCGGTGGCCTGGTGATCGCCGGCGCCTCCAGCGACTGTTCCTCCAGGCTCAGGAAGCGCTCAGTCAATCGGTCAAGCTTGGCGCGCGTCTGCTCCATGACCTTCCATTGTTCGGCAAGCTGATCGGAAAGCTCATCGATCGTCTTTGCCTGGTGGGCCAGCATTTCTTCCAGTCTGGTAATGCGGGCTGCCTCGTCGGACATCGGCTTTCTCCCCTGATATCAGGTGGCATTCCAAAGCCGAAATAGGCCGGGGCGTCAATGGTTTCGAGGGCCAAAGCAAAGGATTCCGAAAGTGAACCGTTTGGTTACCAAAAGGCCTTGCCGCGCCTCATGATGTGGGGTAGGCCGATATCCATATGGGAGGAAAACTGATGGATGTAGGCAATGGCTTTCTTCATCCGGACCGGCTCTTTCCCGCCGATCCGGCAACGCGGACAATAGCGCGCGATCTCTACGAGACGGTGCGCGGTCTTCCAATCGTCAGCCCGCACGGGCACACCGAACCGTCCTGGTTCGCAGACGACAAGGCCTTCGAAGACGCCGCTTCGCTGCTCGTCATTCCCGACCACTATCTCTTCCGTATGCTACACAGCACCGGCACCAAGCTTGACCAGCTCGGTGTACCGCGTCTCGACGGCAAGACGGTTTCGAGCGGCCGTGATATCTGGCGTGCTTTCGCCGCCAAATACCATCTTTTCCGCGGAACCCCTTCCAGCCTTTGGGTCGATCACGCCATGTCGGCCGTACTTGGCTGCACCGAGCCACTGACGACTGACAACGCCGATGCGCTCTACGACCACATCAATGCGCAGCTAAAGCTTCCGGAGTTCCGACCGCGGGCGCTGCATCAGCGTTTCGGTATCGAAACAATTGCCACGACCGAGGGCGCGCTCGATCCGCTGCCGCATCACCAGAAGATGGCGGCGGACGGCTGGATCGGCAAAGTGCGCACCACCTACCGCCCCGATAGCGTTACCGATCCTGATGCCGTCGGCTTCCGCGACAACCTTGTCAAGTTCGGCGAGATCAGCGGCTGCGACATTACCAAGTGGGACGGGCTGATCGAGGCCCATCGCWAGCGGCGCGCCTATTTCCGCCAGTTCGGCGCAACGGCGACCGACCACGGCGTACCGAGCGCCTTTACCGCCGATCTGCCGCTTACCGAGAAGCAGGCGCTGCTCGACAAGGCACTGAAGGGGCCGCTTTCGGCGGCCGATGCGGAACTTTTCCGCGGGCAGATGATGACGGAAATGGCCGGCCTGTCTGCCGAAGACGGCATGACGATGCAGATCCATGCCGGTTCGCGCCGCAATACCGACCGCGAGCTTTTCGAAACCCGTGGACCGAACATGGGCGCCGATATTCCGACGCGCACCGACTGGGTCGGCGGCCTCAACGCGCTGCTTTCGAAATACGGCCATGCGCCGGGCTTGCGCATCCTGCTCTTCACGCTCGACGAGACGACCTATGCCCGCGAGCTGGCGCCTATGGCCGGCCACTGGGCCTGCCTGATGATCGGCCCGCCCTGGTGGTTCTACGACAGCCCTCTCGGCATCCGCCGTTATCTCGATCAGGTGGTGGAGACGGCCGGCTTTGCCAATCTCGCCGGCTTCAACGACGATACCCGCGCCCTGCTATCGATCCCCGCGCGCCACGACGTCTGGCGCCGCGAGATCTGCCGTTTCCTGGCGCAACTTGCTGTCGAACACCGGATTTCCAGGAAGGAAGCCGAGATCGTCGCGCGCGAGCTTTCCTATGGCAATGCAAAGAAGGCCTATAAGCTGTGAGCGACAGACTGCAGAACGTGACCGGCCTTGCGCCAACTGCGAAGCTTCCTGCCTATGACCGGAATGCGCTGAAAGCCGGCATCCTGCATCTCGGCCCAGGTGCCTTCTTCCGCGCTCATTTCGCGCCCTTCACGGATGGCGCGCTGGCAGCTGCCGGCGGCGATTGGGGCATCGAGGTAGCAAGCCTGCGCACGCCTGATGTTGCGGACAATCTAGGCGCCCAGAACGGGCTCTATACGGCGCTGATCCGGGACACCTCGGGTACGACGGCGCAGGTGATCGGCTCCATCCTGAAAACACATGTGGCGCCACGTGATCCAGCAGGCCTTCTGGCGCGGCTTGAAGACCCTGATATCCGCATCGTCAGCATGACGGTGACGGAAAAGGCCTATGGTTTCGATCCGGCAACGGGTGGTCTCGACCTCAAGCACCCTGATATTGTCGCCGACCTTACCAACCGGCATGCGCCGCGTGGCGTCATTGGCTATCTCGTGGAAGGCCTTGCACGTCGCCGGCAGAAGGGCATCGCACCCTTTACGCCACTGAGCTGCGACAACCTGCCAAGTAACGGTGCCGTGCTGAAGCGCCTCGTGCTGGAATTCACCTCCCGCATCGATACCGACCTGCATGGCTGGATCGAGGCGAACGTGCCCTTCCCTTCGACAATGGTCGACCGCATCACGCCGGCAAGCACCGATGCGACCTACGCCGATGCCAAGCGGCTGACGGGCCGCACGGATATGGCGGCGATCGAGACGGAACCCTTTACCCAATGGGTGATCGAGGACCATTTCGCCAATGGCCGACCGGCCTGGGAGAAGGTTCACGGCGCGCTGATGGTCGAGGAAGTCTCGGCCTATGAGAAGATGAAGCTGCGTATGCTGAATGGTGCGCATTCGCTGCTCGCCTATCTCGGTTATATAGCAGGCTATGAATTTATCCGCGATGTGATGGGTGATGCAGGGCTTGCCGCCCTTGCCCGTCGGCACATGAATGCGGCGGCGGAAACGCTCGATCCGGTTCCAGGCATCGATCTTGACGCCTATGCGGACGAATTGATAKCGCGCTTTGCAAACAAGGCTATCGCGCACCGCACCTATCAGATTGCCATGGACGGCACGCAGAAGCTGCCGCAGCGCCTGCTGGAGCCGGCGACGGAAGCGCTGGCCAAAGGCAGCAAGGCCGAAACCTACGCAATCGCCGTTGCAGCGTGGATGCGCTACGCCATTGGGGTCGACCGCAAGGGCGAACGCTACGAGTTGCGTGATCCGCGGGCGGGGGAGATTGCAGCACTTCTCGACGGTGTGCCGCGCAACGGCGAGGCAGTTTCGAAAGCACTGCTCGACCTGCCGGGGCTGTTCCCGAAGGCGCTTACCGAAAACATCGCCTGGACCGATGATGTGGCGAACAAGCTGGAGATTCTGATCCAGGACGACAGGCTGCCCCTCTATTGAAGGGGTAGCGACCCTTTCCCATCCCTGTGACTGCCGCGGGTATGAGGAAATATGAATGGAATCGGCTCCGTCACAGCCGTTTAAGCCTTTATCCGTTTCATTTCGGGGTCATAAAGCGGCTTCAACGAGATCTTGCAGKGCACCCGTTTGCGGGCGACATCCAGCTCATAAGTGCCGGACAGGACGAAATCCTCCGTCACCCCGTCAGGGTTACGGACATAGCCGTAACCGATCGGCTTGCCGATGGTGTAGCCAAAGCCGCCGCTGGAGAGCCAGCCAACGCGCTTGTCGTCGCGATAGATGGTTTCACGTCCGAGCAGGACGATATCAGGGTCATCGGGTACGAAGCAGGCAAGTATCTTCTTCACGCCACCTTCAAGCTGACGTTCGATCGCTTCACGACCCTTGAAGGGCATGTTCTTCCGCGTCTTCACCGCCCAACCGAGACCAGCTTCAACAGGCGTGTGATCGGGGCCGATGTCGGAACCCCAGGCGCGATAACCCTTTTCCAGGCGGCAGCTCTCGATGGCGCGGTAACCAGCGTTGACGAGGCCGAACTGTCCGTCCGTCGCCATCAGTGCGTCATAGACTGTGGTCGCATACTCGATCGGCACATGCAGTTCGTAACCGAGTTCGCCGACATAAGTGATGCGCAGCGCCCGGACGGGGCAGCCGGCAATGCCGATAGTCTTGACGCGACCGAAGGGGAAGGMGGCGTTTGAGACGTCGCTGGTCGTGACCTTCTCCAGAATGGAACGGGAATTCGGCCCCATCAGCGAGAGCACGGTATAGGCGGAGGTAACGTCAACGAGTTCGGCGTGGAGACCGTCGGGGATGTTGCGCGAGATCCAGTCGAAATCATGCGTGGCAAAACCGGTGCCTGTGACGATGTAATATTCGTTTTCGGCGATGCGGGCGCAGGTGAGGTCGCATTCGATGCCGCCCTTGTCGTTCAGCATCTGCGTGTAGATCAGCGAACCGACGGGCTTTGCAACATCGTTGGCGGCAAGCCAAGACAGCGCCGCTTCGGCATCCCTGCCCTTCAGCACGAATTTGGCAAAGGAGGTCTGGTCGAAAATGACGGCCGCCTCGCGCACCGCCTTGTGTTCGCGGCCGACGGCATCGAACCAGTTCTGGCGGCCATAGGTATAGATATCCCGGGGCTCTTCGTTGGCGAAAAGATCGGCAAACCAGTTCGGCCGCTCCCAGCCAAGTTTCTCGCCGAAGCACGCGCCCTGCGCCTTCAGCCTCTCGTAAAGCGGCGACTTCCGGCAAGGGCGGCCGCTTGCAYATTCCTCAAAGGGGAATGCCGGCGTGTAGTGTTTGCCATAGGCCTCGAGCGTGCGGGTGYGGACCCAGTCCGTATCGAAGTGCGGGCGGCCGAAGCGGCGGATATCGACCGGCCAGAGATCATAGGGCGGCTCGCCCTTCGTGACCCATTCGGCGAGCGCCATACCGGCACCACCGGCCGATGCGATGCCGAATGCATTGAAGCCGGCACCGACGAAGAAGTTCTTCAATTCCGGTGCCTCGCCGAGGATGAAATTGCCGTCGGGTGTGAAACTCTCCGGCCCGTTCAGAAGCTGCTTGATGCCGGCATTTTCGAGCGCCGGCACACGGCCGAGCGCCTGTTCCATGATCTGCTCGAAATGGTCGAAATTACTGTCAAGGAGGGTGTAGTGGAAACCCTCAGGAATGCCGTCCAGGGCCCAGCCAATCGGATTCGGCTCATAACCGCCCATGACGATGCCGCCGACCTCCTCCTTGTAGTAGGTCAGGCGATCGGGATCGCGCAGCGTCGGCAGATTGGAGGGCACGCCGAAGGATTCGGTGATGATGTATTGATGCTCGACTGACACCAACGGCACGTTGACGCCGAAGCGGCTGGCGAAGCTGCGCGTCCATTGGCCGGCGCAGACCACGACGCGCTCGCATTCGATGCGGCCTTGCGCGGTAATGACGGCGCGGATCCTGCCCTTGTCGATTTCGAGATCGAGAACTTCGGTATCCTCGAAGATCGTCGCGCCAGCCATGCGGGCGCCCCTGGCGAGAGCTTGTGTGATGTCAGACGGATTGGCCTGGCCATCCGTCGGCAAGTAAGCAGCACCAACGAGATCGTCTGTTGTCATCAGTGGCCACAGATCGAAAGCTTCCTGCGGGCTCAGGATATGCATTTCGAGGCCGAAGGATTGGGCAGTCGTCGCCTGGCGTTTGACCTCTGTCCAACGCTCCTGATTGCAGGCCAGCCGCAAGCCGCCATTCATCTTCCAGCCTGTGCCGAGGCCTGTCTCGGCTTCCAGCTTCTTGTAGAGATCGACGGAGTACCCGAGAAGCTGGGTGATATTGGCGCTGGTGCGCAACTGGCCGACGAGGCCCGCGGCGTGGAACGTGGTGCCTGATGTCAGCTTCTTGCGTTCCAGGAGCACTGTATCGGTCCAGCCGAGTTTTGCCAGATGATAGGCGGTGGAGCAGCCGATGATGCCGCCGCCGATGACCACGGCCTTTGCCGTCTTCGGTAATTCCTTCGTCATTCAATGATCCTGTTCAAATGCCCGATAGGCGCGCTCAAAACGGCTAAGATTTTCGGCCGTATAGGTTGCGTAGTCGAAATCGATGGCCGAATGGATTTCGGAAATCATGCTCCAAAGCGTCTCGCGCAGCAGCGAGGCGCATTTCATAGCCTGGTAGCGGCGGCGCAGATCATCCGTCAGCGGTCGCTCGAAATAGGTCTCCAGCATGAGCCACTCCGCCTCCCCGGAAAACTCGCTGTTGGAGGCGAGACCACCGAGATCGAAGAGCGGCGTGTTGAAGCCGGCATAGTCCCAGTCAATCAGCCAGAGCCGTTTGCCATCATCCAGGAAATTGGCAGCGAGCAGGTCGTTATGACCGAAGGTGATCTCGAAAGGCCCCGCAGCTTCTTCGAGATACTCAGCTTTCCCCAGCAAGCCATCCAGCAATGGCGCATAAATGCTGTTTGCTGCCTTCAGGTTTGCGACATAGTCGCGGATCACGTGGAAGACCCAGAAGATCATCGCCTGACCGCGAAAATGGCGGGCCATGTCGTAGTGGCAGGTGCGGATCAACGGAATGAGACGAGCAAGCGTTTCCGGCTTGCTTACATCGCCGGGCGATAGCGGCGCGGCGTCGATGAAATCAAGAACCAGCACACCCGGCACGTGATGGATAACGGCAGGCGAGATGCCGGCCGCATGTGCGGCGCGGCTTGCGGCAAGCTCGTTCTGCCTGTTGATATGATGGACCGGAATATCGTTGCCCAGGCGGACGACCCGCCGCAGCGCACCATCTCTCACCAGGTAGTTCCGGTTGGTGAGGCCGCCGGTGATCGGGACTATGTCGATCGGGCCCTGCCAGATGCCAAGCGCATGAATCCTCTCTTCAGGCGTCACGCATATCCCCCTCGTAGCCCTCAAGGATGATGGGCTTGAGAGGGATCAGCTGTCAAGCTGCGGCCATTTCAGATCGTCTTGCCACTCGCGTCGAAAACGTGACAGCGGGCGGGATCGAAGGAGGCTTTCACGTTTGTGCCGCGCTCGACCTTCTGCTGGCCATCGAGCGCGATGGTCAGCGGCTGGTTGTCCGGCGTCGTGGCGTACAGCATCGTGGCGCCGCCGAGGTTTTCGACGAGATCGACATTGACGGTCGAAAGGGCAGTGCCGCCTTCCATCAGGGAGAGATGTTCCGGCCGGACGCCGAAGGTGACGTCCTGGCCCGGCTGACCTGCAAGCCGGCGGCCGAGTTCGATGGAGTTGCCGCAGACATTGATGGTCGAGCCGGCATCGCCAATGCGCTCGATTTTGGCGCTGAGAAAATTCATCTTCGGGCTGCCGATAAAGCCGGCGACAAAGCGGTTGGCAGGATTGTTGTAAAGATCGAGCGGGGCGCCGACCTGTTCGATGCGGCCTGAATTCAGCACGACGATCTTGTCGGCCATAGTCATGGCCTCCACCTGGTCGTGGGTGACGTAGATCATCGTGTTTCCAAGGCTGCGGTGCAGGCGGGAAATCTCCACGCGCATCTGTACTCGCAGTTCGGCATCAAGGTTGGACAGCGGCTCGTCGAAGAGGAAGATACGCGGCTCGCGCACGATGGCGCGGCCGATCGCAACGCGCTGGCGCTGGCCGCCTGATAGCGCTTTCGGCTTGCGTTCGAGCAGCTTCTCGATCTGCAGGATCTGTGCGGCGCGGCGCACTTTCGGCTCGATCTCGGCTTTCTTGTAGCCCGCGGTTTCCAGGCCGAAGGCAAGGTTCTTATAGACCGACATATGCGGATAAAGCGCATAGGACTGGAAGACCATGGCAATGCCGCGCTTTGCCGGCGCCACCTCGTTCATCCGTTCGTTGTCCAGGATCAGCGCACCGCCGGAAATCTCCTCGAGACCGGCGATCATGCGCAGCAGCGTGGACTTGCCGCAACCCGAAGGGCCGACGAAAACGGCGAATTCACCGGGCTCGATCGTCAGGTCGATGCCGTGGATGACATCCAGCTGGCCGTAACGCTTCTCGACCTTCTGAAGAACGACACTCGTTGCCATGTTCCGAAATCCCCTCTTATTTGGTTCTTGCACGCCAGTCGGCGTATTTCGGGCTGTCTGGACCGATCGGCAAGGCGACATCGGCGCCGCTATCGGAGGATTGATAGATGGCCGTGACCAGTTCCAGCGCGCGCCTTGCATCGGCGCTCGTCACCGGAAGCGACCCCTTGCCCATCAGGTAATCATGGAAACGCAGCATCTGCGTATTGAAGCGGAGCGGCACAGGTTGCCAATCGGCGATGACGGCATCAATCCTTGCCTGTACTTCGTCATCGGCAGCGATGATCTGCCAGGGGTCCTGGCCGGGCGCATAGGCTTCATGATTGCTTTCGAAGGTGATGTTCTCGAAGTGCAGCCTCAGCCGACTGATCTCGTTCTGCGAGCCGAGCGTGCAGGAGAGCGAAACAAAGGCGCCATTCTGCATCTGCAGGCTGACCGAGGCGCAATCTTCGACCTCGATCTCGTTGACGCGGGTCGCGACACGGCCGAAGACACGGGTGGCGGGACCGGCGAGATAAAAGAGCATGTCATGCAGATGGAGCGCGTGAGTGACGAGCACGCCGCCGAGTTCGGATGCCCATTTGCCGCGCCAGGGAACGGCGTAATATTCCGGCTTCCTGCGCCAGAAGGTTTCGACCGAACCCATGTAGAACTTGCCGGCGAGACCGGCATCGATGATGCGCTTGGCCTTTTCGACGCCATCGCCATACCGATACTGAAAGATCGGCATCAGCGTGCCCTTGKCGGTCTTTTCGGCCTCGATGATTTCGTCGGCGCCGGCGAGCGAGCCGGTAAGCGGCTTTTCGCAGACGACGTGCTTGCCGGCAGCCAAGGCCGCGATGACCTGCTCCTTGTGGATACCGGGGGGCGTGCAGATATCGATGATGTCGATACTGTCGTCGGCGAGCAGCTCAGCGAAGGAGGTGGTGCGCCGTTCGATGCCGAATTCGTCGCCGATCGACTTCAGGCGCTCCTCGTTCAGGTCGCAGATCGCTGCGACCTTGAACTTGTCCGGATGCGGCAGATAACCCTCGACGATGTGGGAGCGGCCGATACCGCAGCCGATGATCGCGACTGTCTTGATGCTCATGTCATTCTTTCCTGTCTGGCTTTCCTGTCCGATCCATCAACGCTTCATACCGGTCGTGGCGATGCCCTCGATCAGCAGGCGCTGGAAGAACAGGAAGAAGAAGAACACGGGCACGAGTGTCAGAGTCGACATGGCAAACAGTCCGCCCCAATCGGATGCGCTGGTGGAGTCCACGAAGGTGCGCAGGCCGAGCTGGATCGTGTAGGTGTTCATGTCGTTGAGGTAGATCAGCGGACCGAAGAAATCGTCCCAGGTCCAGATGAAGGAGAAGATGGCGGCCGTGGCCAGAACCGGCAGCGACAGCGGCAGCATGATCTTCCAGTAGATGCGCCAGGCACTGCAGCCGTCCATCATCGCGGCTTCATCGAGTTCGCGCGGGATGCCCCGGAAGAACTGCACCATGAGGAAGATGAAGAAGGCGTCGCTGGCCAGGAACTTTGGCACGACCAGCGGCAGGATGGTGTTGACCCAGCCGAGGTCGAGGAAGAGCACATATTGCGGGATCAGCGTCACGTGATAGGGGATCATCAGCGTGCCGAGCATGATCGCGAACCAGAAATTCCGGCCGGCAAAACGTAGCCGCGCGAAGGCGAAAGCCGTCAGCGAACAGGCAATGACATTGCCTGCCACGACCAGCAGCGAGATGACGAGCGAATTCCAGAAGAAACGGCCGAAGCTAATGTCGAGGCCGGTCCAGCCGCGCACATAGGAGGAGAAATCGACCGACGACGGGATGAGCGAGGTCGAGGAGAAGATCTCGTTCTCCGGCCTGACCGACGCCGATACCATCCATAGCAGCGGATAGAGCATCAGCAGAGAGGCGGCGATCAGCAGCGCATGGATGACGAGCGTTGCCGGCAGGCTGCGCTTGGTGATGTCAGATGGCGGCCTGGCCGCAGTGACGGAAGCGGTCATCTCAGTCATCGTAATGCACCCAGTAGCGCGAGGTCAGGAAGGAGAAGGCGGTGAAAATTGCAATGATCACCACGAGGATCCAGGCGAGTGCCGAGGCATAGCCCATGCGGAAATTGCCGAAGGCTTCCTGATAGAGATAGAGCGTGTAGAACAGCGTCGAATTGATCGGGCCGCCTGTGCCGCCGGAGATGATGAAGGCTGGCGTGAAGGCCTTGAAGGCATCGATCGTCTGGACGACGGCGTTGAAGAAGATCACCGGTGTCAGAAGCGGCAGGGTGATCTTGTAGAACTGGCGGAATTTCGAGGCGCCGTCGAGGCTGGCGGCCTCATACATATCCTGCGGGACCTGCCGCAGGCCGGCAAGGAAGATAATCATCGGCGAACCGAACTGCCAGACGGAGAGCGCGACCAGCGTGTAGATCGAATAGCTCGGATGCGAGATCCAGCTCGGGCCGACGATGCCAAAATGAGAGAGTGCAGCATTGACGAGGCCGTCGCTTGCAAAAAGCTGGCGCCACAACACAGCAATCGCCACGCTGCCGCCGAGAAGCGACGGAAGGTAGAAGATCGCACGGTAGACCGGCAGCCCGCGGATGCCCCGGTTCAGTGCGAGTGCGACGAGCAGTGCAAAGGTGAGCTTGAAAGGAACCGACAGCACGACGTAAGTCAGCGTGACGGTCATGGCCGAGGCGAATTTCGGATCGGCCGTGGCGATGCGCACGTAATTTGCCGCTCCTACCCATCCAGGCGCCCTCAACATGTCGAAGTCGGTGAAGGAGAGATAGAGCGAGATCAGGGCCGGGCCGAGCGTCAGGCCGAAGAAACCTACCAGCCAGGGGAGCAGAAAGAGATAGCCGGGAGCATTGGCATTCCACAGCCGCCGGAAGCGTCCGTCAGCCCGTACTCCCTGATATCTTTCAACAGTTACCGTCCCTGCGGACGTGCGCATCGCATTTGTCATATAAGATCAACCCCGCGCGAGAAGTCGCGTGATTTCGTCCACGAGCTGCTTGCCGGCATCGGCCGGAGTAAGCTGGCCGAAAGCGACCTGTTCAGAGATGGTGCGCAACACGACCTGGCCTTCACCAGCGCCGGTCGGCGGCGGGGGCGGAAGCGGGCCTGCGAGATCGCCAAGACCGCTGACATATTCGAGCGGGACCTTGCCGGTTTCATCGAGCGTGCCGGCAACGACGTCACGCATCGCCTTCGATTCCGGAATGCCCCGTTCGACATCGAGAATCTTGGCAGCATCAGGGTTCTTGACGAAAAAGTTGACGTAGTCGACAGCCTGATCGATCACCTTCGACTGGGCGGAGACCGAGAAGAACATCGAAGGCTTGCGGTAGTGGCCGCCCTTCGAGTCCGGCTTGATCCTCATGTAGTTGCTGAGCATCAGCTTGTCCTTGACCATCGCCTGATAGCCAACGAACTGGTTGGAGTGGGCGTAGTCGCAGGCAGCCTTGCCGACGGTCAGCGGGCTGGTGTCGATCGTATCCTTGTAGAGCGCCTGAATGTCGGGCGTTACGCAGGCTTTAGCTTCACGGAACTTGGYCCACATGTCGAACCATTCGGAAGCATCCTCGGCACCGAAAGCGATCTTCGAATCGGCCGTATACAGCGCCTTGCCGCGCTGGCGCAGGTAGTTTTCCAAGAGCGGCTCGCCGCCGCTGCCATCGGCAAAGCCGAAATAGCCCTTGCGCTTGCCGGCCTTGGTGATTTCGGCACCGATCTTGCCGAATTCTTCCCAAGTCGTCTTGTTGGTTGGTACGTCGATGCCGGCTTCCTGGAAGGCGACGGTATTGATGACTGTCGCTGCCGAGTTTGCACCAAGGCTGACGCCGTAAAAGTGGCCGTCGACCTTGCCGCCTTCGATCTGTGCCGGATCGAAATCATCGATCTGCAGTTTCGATGGCATATAGGATTCCAGCGGGGCAAGCGCGCCGCGCCGAGCGTATTCGACGATGTAGCGATAATCCATCTGGATGATGTCGGGCGCGTTGCGKCCAGCCACCTGCGTGGCAAGGCGCGGCCAGTAATCGGCCCATCCGAGGAATTCGCCGGTAATCGAAACGCCGCTATTCTTGGCTTTGAAAAGGTCCGAGACCTTGTTGGTGCGGTCAGCGCGCGGCTGAGAGCCCCACCATATGAGGCGCAGGCGGTTTTCCTGCGCAAAAGCGCTGTTTCCGAGCGCTGACAGCGAAAGGAGCGTGGCTCCGCCCGCCATGAAATTACGTCTGTTTACACGAAAAGTCATATTGGTTTTCCTCCTCCCAACAAGAAGCGCCTCCACACGCTTCCGAATTAGCTATCTTGCAACAAATAACTAATTGGTTACAAGTTATGTTCAAAGCCTCCGGGCTGTCAAGCGGTGTTGGTGGTCCGGTTGCGCCTGCCAATTTGAGTTTTTACATTGTCCCGCTTTAGCCATATGAGCGCAACATGGGGAAAATAGGGGGAATCCAATGAACGACACCGGGGAGAGCGCAAAAAAGAAAATCAGGCGCCCATCCACCGAGCGCACCGCCCAACGCGATCCGGAGCGCACCCGCGCGGCCATTCTGGAAGCCGCTACGCGGGAATTTGCCGAAAACGGCATGGGGGGAGCACGTGTCGATGCCATCGCCGAGCGGGCCGGCACCAACAAGCGGATGCTTTACCACTATTTCGGCGACAAGGAGCAGCTCTATCTGCGCGTTCTCGAGGAGGCCTATGTCGGCATCCGCACCGCCGAGCGAGCGCTGAATATCGGCACCCGCAGCCCGGAGGAAGGCATTGGAGAGCTTGCGCTCTTTACCTGGCGCTACTTCCTGCAGCATCCGGAGTTTCTAAGCCTGCTTGGCACGGAAAACCTGCACCGCGCACGCTGGCTGCGCCAATCCGTTCGGCTCAAGGAGCTGCATTCGCATCTGATCGGCGAACTTTCGCAGGTGCTGGAAGAAGGCAAGAAGGCCGGTGTCTTCATCGAGAGCGCCGATCCGCTGCATGTCTATCTGACAATTGCCTCGCTCGGTTATTTCTATCTCTCCAATCAGTATACGCTTTCGACGATCTTCGGTCGGGACATCATGACGTCAGCCAATCTCGACGCCTGGGAACAGCAAATAGTCCACGTCACGCTCGCCTCGATAAAGCGCTGATTTTCAAAAAACCGAAATGGCTATTGACAGCAATATTCCACTTCTGCCATCAAGTAACTGTTTAGTTACCGGCACGGGAGGGCCGGGCTGACTGCCCACTCCCGACGCGGAAGAGCTCGCAGGGAGAGAACAAATGGCACGCTTGGGGATCATTTTGCACGGCGTCACCGGCCGTATGGGCTATAATCAGCACCTCGTTCGTTCGATCCTTGCCTTTCGCGATCAGGGCGGCATCACGCTGAAATCGGGCGAAAAACTGGAAATCGACCCCATTATCGTCGGCCGCAACGGCGCGAAGATGGAGGAGCTTGCCAAGAAGCATAACATCAAGCGCTGGTCGACGGACATCGACGCCGCGCTTGCCAATCCCGACGATACCGTCTTCTTTGATGCCGGCACGACGCTGATGCGCGCCGAGCTGCTGTCGAAGGCGCTCGACGCCKGCAAGCATGTCTACTGCGAAAAGCCGATTTCCGATGACCTGCAGGTGGCGCTCGACCTCGCCCGCAAGGCGCGCGCCTCCGGTCTGAAACATGGCGTGGTGCAGGACAAGCTCTTCCTGCCAGGCCTGCGCAAGCTGGCGCTGCTGCGCGATTCAGGCTTCTTCGGCAAGATCCTCTCCGTGCGCGGCGAATTCGGCTACTGGGTCTTCGAAGGTGACTGGGGCGTTCCGGCCCAGCGCCCCTCCTGGAATTACCGCAAGGCCGATGGCGGCGGCATCATCCTCGATATGCTGTGCCACTGGCGCTATGTGCTCGACAATCTCTTCGGCGAAGTGAAGTCCGTTTCCTGCCTGGGCGCTACGCATATTCCAAGCCGTATCGACGAACAGGGCAAGCCCTACGACTGCGACACCGACGATGCAGCCTATGCGACTTTCGAGCTGGAAGGCGGCGCGATCGCGCAGATCAACTCGTCCTGGGCGGTTCGCGTTCGCCGCGACGATCTCGTGACCTTCCAGGTCGACGGCACGCATGGTTCTGCCGTTGCCGGCCTGACGAAATGCTGGAGCCAACATCGCGTCAATACGCCGAAGCCGGTCTGGAACCCGGACCAGCCGCAGACGATCGACTTCTACAAGACCTGGGACGAAGTGCCGGATACGCAGGCCTTCGACAACGGCTTCAAGGCGCAGTGGGAAATGTTCATTCGCCACGTCGTCGAGGATGCTCCGTGGCCCTACGGCCTGGAAGCCGGCGCCAAGGGCGTGCAGCTTGCCGAACTCGGCCTGAAATCCTGGGCCGAGCGCCGCTGGCTCGATGTTCCCACGCTGGAGTTCTAAGCCGTGACGACGATCAATCTTCCCCTCGACGGCAAGATCGCTCCTTATACGCTGACCGGTGCGCCGATCGAGCTTAAGAAGCGGGACGCCAAGAGCTTCCCGCGCATCGCTTTCGCCGCCGCTCATGTGGTGGCCGATCCACTTGCCGACAATGATCCGTGGCTGACRCCGGCGATCGACTGGGAACGGACACTCGCTTTCCGCCATCGCCTGTGGGATCTCGGCCTTGGCGTCGCCGAAGCGATGGATACGGCCCAGCGCGGCATGGGCCTCGGCTGGCCGGAAGCCCGCGAGCTGATCCGTCGCGCGCTTGCCGAAGCGGCCGGCCGCAAGGACGCGCTGATTGCCTGTGGCGCCGGCACCGACCATCTGGCACCTGGCCCCGACGTGACAATCGACACGATCATCAGGGCTTACGAAGAGCAGATCGAGACGGTGGAAGCCGCCGGTGGTCGGATCATCCTGATGGCAAGCCGCGCGCTTGCCGCCGCCGCCAAGGGGCCCGACGACTATGTCAAGGTCTATGACCGGATCCTTCGCCAGGTAAAGGAACCTGTCGTCATCCACTGGCTCGGCGAAATGTTCGACCCGGCGCTTGCCGGATACTGGGGCAATGGCGACCATCTGAAGGCAATGGAAACCTGCCTGCAGGTGATCGAAGCCAATGCAACGAAGGTCGATGGCATCAAGATCTCGCTCCTGTCGAAGGAGAAGGAAGTGACGATGCGCCGGCAACTGCCGAAGAGCGTGCGCATGTATACCGGCGACGACTTCAACTACGCCGAACTGATCGCCGGCGACGAGCAGGGCCATTCGGATGCACTGCTCGGCATCTTCGACGCCATCGCGCCGGCAGCTTCCGCTGCGCTCGACGCACTCGGCCGCAAGAGTAACCACGAGTTCTTCGACCTGCTCGAGCCGACCGTTCCGCTGTCGCGCCATATCTTCAAGGCGCCCACCCGTTTCTACAAGACCGGTGTCGTTTTCCTCGCCTATCTCAATGGGTTGCAGGATCATTTCACGATGATCGGCGGCCAGCAGAGCACGCGTTCCCTGACACATCTGTCGGAGCTTTTCCGCCTGGCCGACAAGGCTCGGGTTCTTGCCGATCCGGAACTCGCAACCGCGCGCATGAAACAGGTGCTTGCCATCAACGGCGTTCACTGATCACCGGCACGGCAATGGGAGGGGAAAGACATGCAGGTCGAGGGACTTTCGATCAACCTTGCGACGATCCGCGAGCAATGCGGCTTTGCCGAAGCCGTCGATATCTGCCTGAAACACGGCATCACTTCGATCGCGCCGTGGCGCGATCAGGTTGCCAAGGCAGGCCTCGACGAGGCGGTGAGGATCGTCAAGTCGAACGGTATCAAGCTGACGGGGCTCTGCCGTGGCGGCTTCTTTCCGGCCGCAAACGATGCCGACTGGCAGAAGAACCTCGACGACAACAGGCGCGCCATCGATGAGACGGCAGCGTTTTCTGCTGATTGCCTGGTGCTCGTCGTCGGCGGATTGCCAGGCAGCTCAAAGGATATCGTCGCGGCCCGTCAGATGGTGTTCGACGGCATTGCCGCCGTGCTGCCGCATGCGCAGGCTGCCGGTGTGAAGCTCGCCATCGAGCCGTTGCATCCGATGTATGCCGCCGATCGTGCCTGCGTGAATACGCTCGGCCAGGCGCTTGATATGTGCGAAGAGCTCGGCGAGGATGTCGGCGTCGCCGTCGATGTCTATCACGTCTGGTGGGATCCCGATCTTACCAATCAGATTGCCCGCGCCGGACGCTTGAAGCGTATCTTTGCCCATCACATCTGCGACTGGCTGGTGCCGACCAAGGACATGCTGCTTGACCGCGGCATGATGGGCGATGGCGTCATCGATCTCAAAGGCATAAGACGGATGGTGGAGGCTGCCGGCTTCTTCGGCGCGCAGGAGGTTGAAATCTTCTCGGCTGAGAATTGGTGGAAGCGCCCTGCCGACGAGGTGATTGCCACCTGCGTCGAGCGCTTCAGGAACTGCTGCCAGGTTTAATTTTAAAGTCCAATCGTTTCATCACGTATGAAGGAGGAATCATTCGATGGAGAAACGCCGTTTTGCCCTGATCGGCACCGGTAACCGCGGCACCACGATGTGGGGCAAGGATCTCTTGGCGGGCTGGCGCGAGCATGTCGACCTGACCGCAATCGTCGAGACGAATTCGCTGCGCGGCGAGCGTGCCCGCACCATGATCGGCAGTAATGCGCCGCTCTACGAAAACATCGATTCGATGCTGACAGAGCAAAAGCCGGATCTGGTCATCGTCTGCACGCCCGACCATACGCATGACGACATCGTCGTGCGTGCCTTGGAATCGGGCATCGACGTCATCACCGAAAAGCCGATGACCACTTCGGTGGAAAAGATTCGCCGGATTCTGGATGCCGAAAAGCGCACTGGCCGCCGGGTCGACGTCTCATTCAACTATCGCTATGCGCCGACGGCCGCCAAGATCAAGGAACTCTTGAATTCGGGGGAGATCGGCCGCGTCACCTCAGTCGATTTCCACTGGTATCTCAACACCAAGCATGGCGCCGATTATTTCCGCCGCTGGCATGCCTATACGGAAAATTCCGGCAGCCTCTTCGTTCATAAGGCGACACATCATTTCGACCTTCTGAACTGGTATCTCGACAGCGATCCTGATGCCGTGACCTCTTTTGCCGACCTGCAGAATTACGGCCGCAAGGGGCCTTTCCGCGGCCCGCGCTGCAAGCTCTGTCCGCATACGCAGGAATGCGACTACTATCTCGATCTCGAAAAGGATCCCTTCCTCGATACGCTCTATGAGGACCCCTCGAAGATCGATGGCTATTTCCGCGACGGCTGTGTCTTCCGTGAAGATATCGACATTCCCGATACGATGGTCGTTTCGCTCCGCTACCGAAACAATGTCCACGTCTCCTATTCGCTGAACACGTTCCAGCCGATCGAGGGACACCACCTGGCCTTCAACGGCACCAAGGGCCGCATCGAGATCCGCCAGTATGAGGCGCAGCCCTGGGAGGAGCCGCGGGAGGATACGATCCTGCTGATCCGCAACTTCCCGCATGGCAAGGAGGCGGTGGAGCGCATCACAGTGCCGCATTTCTCCGGCGGCCATTACGGCGGCGACGACCGAATGCGCAACATGATCTTCAAGCCCGACATGCAAGACAAGCTCGCGCAGCGGGCCGGCACGCGCGCCGGCGCCATGTCCGTGCTTTGCGGCATCGCGGCCCTGACAAGCTCGCGCACTGGCAAAGTCGTCAATATTTCCGACCTTATGCCGGAACTTGCCAATGACGGCTCGCCCAACTCGCTGAAGGCGTCATAAGACGCCTCAGGCGATGTTTTCGAGACTTTCGAGGGTGAGCCGGTAAAGCAGGGGTTCGCCCTGGATGAAGCGTTCAGCTTCGTCTGCCGCCATTTCACCGAGGCGGGTGCGCTCCAGGCCGACTGCGCCAGCAATATGCGGCGTCAGGAAGACATTCGGCAGATCGTAAAACGCCGATTCCGGTCCCGGTATCTCGGGATCGGTCACATCGATGATGGCGTCGATTCGTCCGGTTTTCAGCACATCAAGCAAGGCATCCTCATCGATCAGCACGCCACGCGCGGTATTGATCAGTGTTGCCCCATCCTTCATCAGCACCAGCTTTGCGGCATCGATCATATGCCGGGTGGAGGGTAGCGACGGGGCGTGAATGGAGACGATATCCGACTGGCGCAGGAGATCGTCGAGTTCGACCTTCCGGGTGCCCATGGCACGTGCCTGGTCCGGATCGACGGTCGGATCGAACAGCAGCACCTGATAGTCGAAGGGCATCAGCAGATCGATCACGCGGCGGCCGATGCGCGAAGCGCCGATGATGCCGACCGTGCGGCGATAATTGCCGATAGCCTGGCTCTGCATCGGATGCGTACGGTCGCGATTGCGATCACCGACATAGAGGTCACGGAAGCGGAAGACATGTTTGCCGGCAAAGATGATAGCGGCGAGCGTAAATTCGGCGACCGGTGCGGCATTGGCCTCAGCCGCGTGGCTGACGGCGATGCCGGCATCGAAAATCTCGGCATCGATAAGGCCTTTTACCGTCCCAGCCGCATGAACGACAAGTTTCAATTTCGGGGCAAGGGCCAGAACCTCACGGCCGACATAGGGCGCGCCCCATCCCGTGATCAGGATTTCCGCCTCGGAAAGCAGCCGTTTCGCCCGCTCGTCATCGAAGCGCTGGAGCGGTTCGGCATCAAGCAGGCGCCCAATACCATCCAGCCGGCGAAGAACCTCCTCGGGCAGCACATGCTCCGTGCGGGAAGGCTGCATGGCGAGGACGATGGCAGGACGGTTCATCGCATATGTCCCGGCGCTTCGATGGCGCTGACAGTGATGCCCTTTTCGCTGACCAGCTTTTGAAGGGTGGCGATATCAGGCGCTTTCGGCGGCGTGGTCCATGCCCCCGATACGGCAGCCGGATCGTTCAACGCCAATACGGCCGTGACCAGAACCGTTTCGCCCGCCGGAATCTCACCACGGAGTTGAGGCACGAGCGTCTTGGAAACGATCAAGTTGGTATTCGGCAGTGCCTTCTGGACAAGGCCGTTTCGCTTGATCGAAGAACCGAGGTCAACGATGCCGGTGAAATCCATTTCGCCGATCGCATGAGCAGAGCCTTCGGTCCCCGAAAGCGTGTCTGCATCGAGATCGCGCTTGGCAATCGCGAAGCCGCCTTCTGCCGTCTGCAKCGGGCGTGGTGTTGTGATGCGGTGAACGCGGATATGCCACGGGGCCGATGGCACGAGCCAGGTTTCGACCTTCACGTCCCTGAAAGCCGACCATCTGGAGTAAAGGATGTTGCCGGCGATCTTCGCTTCTTCATTGGTTTCGCGGACGCGGTAATGCAGGCCGTCATCACTGAAGGCGAGCGCGGAATCGAAGGCGCCAAGTGCGAAGGCTCGCTCGTCGGCCTCGACGCTAAACCCATAGCGGGCAGAATAGGCGAATTTTGCGTATTTCTCCGTGCCAAACCGCATCTGCAGGTTCTCCTGGCCGGAAGACAGCGCCACGACATCATCGCCGGCGCGCATGAGCACCATGCCCGGATGACGCTGCGGAACGACCTCGGGGGCTTGCTCAGGCGCCTTTTCTTCTGCCGTCCAGAAAGGGTGATCCTCGGCAATGGCAAGCGGCAGGAATGCCTTGAAGGCCCAGTAGGGAGAGCCGGCGGAATTATAGCTCTCCGACATCAGGAGGTTCGGATAGCCGAAGCCGATGGAGAGCACGCCGTCGTGGCTGGCAATCGGCTTGTCCCGCCACCAGCGCAGATGCTCGAGGCAGAGATGTTTGATCTCTCCCCAGGGCAGCGCCTCCAGATCGGCAAAGGCGAGCGCCGACCAGAACCCTGCGCATGCGAAACGATAGGTCAGGCTGCGGCCGAAGGGAATGGTGGCGCCGTCAGGCGCAAACCAGTGACGGAAATCCTTGGCGAACAGGACGGCGCGCTCGCGGTAGCGCTTGGCGTATTCATCGTCGACCAGCTTGGAATAGATCAGGCCATAGAAATGCATGGCAAAGGGAATGTAGTGGTCGATACGGCGAATATTGCCGTCGCGATACCAGCCGTCGCCGATGTAGAAGCCTTCCAGCTCTTCGAGATATTGCTTCGTCAGGCTACGGTCGAAATCGGCGCCGAGGCGGTCGAGGGCAATATCTACGAAGATGCGGAAGAATTTCCAGTTGTTGTCGGCATAGTCGAACTGCCGGACATGCTTGAAGTAAGCGACGATGTTCCCGCGGGCGCGTTTGTCGAGCGGCTCCCAGATCTTCTCTGGCACCAGCGCCAATGCAAAACCGAGGGCTGCCAGTTCCACCATACGCTGGTCGCGAGCGTTGACCGTACCCCAATATTCCGGATGGGACGGATCGCAGCCATTCGCGAGACCCTCGGCAAAGCGGTGCCAATGGGCGAAATCATTCTTGCCGGCGCCGAGCGGCGCAAGCCCCCAGAGCGGCCGCGCAAAACCTTCGAGATCGGCAGCGGCCCGGTCGAAATGAGCGCCGGCGCCGTCGAGCCGGACGCGAGCATTGCCATCCGAGAAGAAGGGAAGCAGCGGATCGAAGAGATCGTTGACGGCGCGGATCATATCAGACCGCGTCTTCAGCGGATTGCCTGCAAGCGGGTTGGCGCTGGCGGGATCATAGGTCATCGGCATCACTCACAGCTTGTCGGTATTGGGAACGGTGCCCCCAACGACAGGAATGACCGCCTGGCAGATGTGCCGGGCGGGAGCAGTCCTGTCGCGGTAGCGGGACATCATCAGGGAAACGGCCTCGCGGCCAAGCGCTGCGCGGTCKACGCGCATGGTGGAAAGCCGGGGATTGGTCATGACGGCGCAGGGAAGATCATCGAAGCCGACAATCGCAAAATCCTCGGGAACCCGAAGGCCCGCTTCCGTGACGGCTTCCAGCACGCCGACGGCGATGAAATCATTCATGCAAAAGGCCGCCGTATAACCCGGATCCTCCGCGAGCATTGCGACCGTTCGCTCATGTGCCTCGCGGCTGGCGCTGCCCTGGAAGGTCAATGGAACGAGGCGACCCTCGGCCCCGGGAACCGCGGCAATGGCCGCTTCGAAGCCGCGCACGCGTTCGCGGATCGTGTGGCGGTGCGAGCCGGTCAGATGCAGGATGCGGCGATGGCCGGCTTTCGTTAGCCGACTCGTCGCCTCGTAAGCGCCGAAGAAATTGGAAGGTGAAACGCCGTCGAGGCGCAGTCGCGGATCGGTGCCGTTGACGAGAACGGTGGGCATTCCGGTCTCTTCCAGCCACGCCCGTAACGTATCACTAGGATCGATGCCGACGAGGAAAAGCCCTTCGGCTTCAGCCGTCTGCATATATTCGCTGACCACGTCGGGCGTGGTGCGGTCCTCCCGCACGAGACGCACCTCAAAGGGCATGCCGGCTTCGGCCGCACCGGCGCGGAGGCCTTCCACAATGGACTCGTAGAAGACGCTCAGACCGCCCGTCGCCCCATCGCTCGCAATCAGGGCAAGCCCGCCGGCAACATTTTCCGACGTGACCTTCACCGGATAGCCGTGTTCGGCAGCGACTTTCAAAATATGCCGGCGCACACTTTCGCTGATGCCGGGCTCATTGGCGAGCACCCGCGAGACCGTTGAAACGGACACGCCAGCCAGGCTGGCAATATCGGCCTGGCGCGGCCGCCTGGTCTTGCTCTCATTCATTCTGATTTCATTCATGCGGCAAATATTATGCAAATTACGCAAATTTGCAAGATAATCATAATTTCTTGCAAAGAGAAATTTTTTGCGTACTCTAGCCGCCGGAACGCCTGGAAAGACCATTGGAGGATGGCACCGGGCATCAGACACAGGAGGAAATCATGCAGGTCAATCGCCGTTCATTCTTGATGGGAACCGCAGGCGCCGCGGCCGGCCTCGCCTTCGGCGCCGGCAGCTCGATCCCCGCATTCGCCGAGGATGCTTCGCTCCGCGCCATGTGGTGGGGCTCGAACGACCGCGCCAAACGCACGCTCGATGTCGCCAAGCTCTACCAGTCGAAGACGCCGGGCGTCAGCATCGTCGGTGAATCGCTGGCCGGTGATGGCTACTGGACGAAACTCGCAACGCAAATGGCCGGTCGCGCGATCGCCGACGTCTTCCAGCTTGAGCCGGGCACGATCTCGGACTATTCCAAGCGCGGCGCCTGCCTGGCGCTCGATGAGTTCGTGCCTTCGACGCTGAAGGTCGATAGCTTCGGCGCAGACATGCTGAAACTGACAACCGTCGACGGCAAGCTCTATGGCGTGGGCCTCGGCCTCAACTCCTTCGCGATGTTCTACGACACCGTGGAATTCGAAAAGGCCGGCATTCCGCTGCCGACACCCGATCTCACCTGGGATGAGTATGCCAAGCTCGCCGTAGAGCTCGGCAAATCCTCCAGCAAGAGCGGCCCCTACGCGGCACGTTACACCTATGTCTTCGACGCCTGGCTGCGCCAGCGTGGCAAGAGCCTCTATGACAAGGAAAGCCCAACCCTCGGCTTCACGGTCGATGACGCCAAGGAATGGTTCGATTACTGGGAGAAGCTGCGCAAGGCCGGCGGCACCGTTGCTGCCGACGTGCAGACACTGGACCAGAACAAYATCGACACGAACTGCCTCACCCTCGGCAAATCGGCCATCAGCATGGCCTATTCCAACCAGATGGTCGGCTACCAGCTGATCATCAAGAACAAGCTCGGCATCGCCATGCTGCCACGCGAGAAGAAGGGTGGTCCGTCGGGTCATTATTATCGTCCGGGATTGATCTGGAGCGTCGGTGCCACGACGAAGCAGGGCGAGGCAGCTGCAAAATTCATCAGCTTCTTCGTCAACGATCCGGAAGCCGGCAAGATCCTCGGCGTGGAGCGCGGCGTGCCAATGTCGCCGGTGGTGCGGGAAGCCATTCTGCCGCAGCTCAACCCGACGGAGCAGGAAACCGTCAAATACATCAACCTGCTCAAGGACCAGGTTGGTGACTATCCCCGGCCGGCACCAATGGGTTCCACCGAATTCGACCAGCGCGTCCTTCGCCCGACCTGCGACGAACTCGCTTTCGAGCGCATCACGGTTGCCGATGCCGCGCAGCAGCTTGTCGAAACCGGCAAGGCCACCATCAAGGGCTAATCATAGCCCATATGAACGCGCGAGAAGGCCCGCCACCGGCGGGCCTTTCTTTTGGATTATACCGGCTCAGTTGCTCGCATCCTCTATAACGCGCCAGTTGGGTCTGCCGAGATTGAACGGCCAGGCGTGCACCTCGCGGTCATTGAAATAGACGACCTCCTGAAGCTCAGGAAAGTCGCTCTGTTTCATCGTCGCGGTCTCCATCCACGGCTTGATGTAGACGTCACCGCCCTCATAGCCGAGCTCGGCAACCCAGATGGGCTTGTGATACAAGGCGACAAGGTCGTAGCCAGGCTTCAATGCCTCGGTGAAGGTTCGCGGGCCGTTGTGAGCGATCTTGTCGTAGGCCTCCAGTCCGAAGACCGAGAGACCCACGAAATCCACGTAGGTGTCGCCGGGGTAGTAGGCATTGAGGCCGGGCTCTCCCTTGGGCGACCACATGAGCCTCGTACCGGGCGCTTCTTGCCGCACGATATCCATCATGCGCCTGTAGGCAGCGATATAGTCCGGAGGATTCCAGCCGGACCAGGAAAAGCGGCCGGATTTGTCTTCCATTTCCTGCCCCCAACGGACGATAACCGGGCTCTTCAACTCGGCGATCATTTTGGCAATCGCGCGCATGTTCGCATCGAAATCGCCGCGGAGCAGCTTTGCGCGAAGCTCCGTCGAGGTCAGCCGCCAGCCCACATCCCACGACCAGGGTTCCACCGTGATCAGCAGGTTGCGACCTCTCGCCAGCGCATAGGCATCCGCCAAGCGCAGCGTTTCGAGATCGACGTCTTCCCACGGAAGGAACAGGTGCTCCGTCGTTACGCTCTGCTGCGCGCCGAAATCGCCATGCGGATCGTAGGCACCGAACTTGATACCATCGGCGTGAATAGTGGGCCGCTTGTCGGTGATCGTCTGCGCACCCGCATTCATGACGGCGGTGGCGTTCTGCGCCTCGCTTCGATGCGAAAGATCGGCAACTCCAACCAGCAGCATTGCTATCGCTGCAGTCGAAATTCTCTTCGCCGGGGTTTTCATGATCCTATCCTCCGCCCTCCGGCTATTTGCCGGTCGCAAGAACCTGTTTCAGCTCCTTGGCTTTCAGGCTCACCGTATCTGCCGGAACCAGCTTCCGGAACTCATCGTCGGGTTTTGCGGAAGCGTGCCGGAACACGTACCAGTCCCCGTTCGGCTGACGCCGCTGATAGATCGTGTCGCCGATCTTGCGGTGGCCGAAGCAGGTACTGGCACGTGCCGCCCCCTCATTATTGGTCCAGGTAGCCCGCATGCACATCTGACCGAAATCGTCGACGAACCAGCGGCCTTCGGCGAAAGACTGCTTGCCGCCATCGTTGACCCAGGCGACGAAACGCCTGCCCTCGCCGATGAAACGGCCACCACCGGTATCCCAGGTCCAGGTCCTGTCGGCGTAGATCGCGTAGAGCTCGCCGGCGTTAAGCGGCGCCGGTGCTTTTTTCTGTTCCACTGCGAGTGCGCTCATCGGGAAGACAAGGCCGAGGCACAGAGCCAGCGCTCCTCCCGTCAATCGTGTTGCCATGCTCATTTTTTACCCTCCTCACGCATTTCTGCTCTCCCAAATACCCCTTCCCGTGCGGTCGGCTTCGGCAAGGCCGTGCCATTTGAGACGGAATTTCACGATCCTGGTTTTGCCGCCGCCAAGCCCCGCACCCGCCACGGCAAATTGTGACTGGGTGAAGGTAACGAAGGGCTGGCCGTGCGAAAGCGCTTCAAGGGCGTTCAGCCCATGATTGCCAAGCTGTGCGCCGCCGACAAGGCAGGCAACGAGACCACCGGCGGCGGCAAGCCTGAGCCCCTGCGACTGCGGCAAGAGCGGCTGGTTGTTCTCGATGGCGTGGCGGGCGACAATCAGAATTGCGAGCGACACGTAGATCAGCAGATTGATCGCCGCGAAGATCTGGAAGCCCCGTGCCCTGTCGCCGTCGACGGCAAAAGCCATGGCGGCAGCGCAGATGCCTGTCAGCGCGATGTAAGGTGCGATGATGCGCGCCGGTAGTTTGCATTGTCCCTGATCACCCTTCGGGGTGATGCGGAAATCCACGAAGGAGCCGCTCATATGATCGCGCGCGGCAGCGAGGCTACCGGCAAGCGACCAGGGCCAGCGCAGGAGGACGAAGACCACCCCTTCCCAGCCGAAGAGTTTCGCATCGTATGGCCGGAATGTGCCTGACGCGCGCCAGAATATGGCGAATGCCGTCAGCAAGGTCGAAAGCGGCAACGAATGCAGCAGAAATTCCGGGTAGGTGACATTGACGAAGACATGACCCGTGAGCAGAGCTGCGACCGGCAGCAGGAACATCGCGGCCATGAAGGTCGAAAAGAGCGGATACCAGAGTTGCGAAAACACAAACTGGAACTTCAGCTTCAACGGCAGGCGGGCGACATGCCTGCGGGAATATTTCAGAAAAATAGTGACCAGGCTGCGCGACCACTGGAACTCCTGAACCACCAGATCGGTAAAGGTCGCCGGCCCGTCGCCATGGGCAATAGCATTGACCGCATGGACCCCGCGCCAGCCGCCGGCATTCATCATCAGCGTGGTCGAATGGTCTTCCGCAAGTTCGGGGCCGAGCCCACCGATCTCTCGCAGGGCAGCCGTGCGGACGGCATAATGGGAACCGATGCAGAGCGGCGCCCAACCATTGTTATAACCTGCCTGCAGCGAACCATGCAGGCTTGCTTCGGCGTAAAGCCTGCCGCGGGCAGCCCAGCTTTCCGCCGCGTTGGCATCGCAAATGCTAGGTGCGGAGACATAGCCGACTTCGGGATCGCAAAAGGGCCGCAGGACTTCGCGAAGATAGGTCGGCGTCGGCACATGATCGGCATCGAACTGGGCGACGAAATCATAGCGCTCATAGCCGAAGCGATCATAAAAATAGGCAAGATTGCCTTCCTTGCAGCGCGTGCGGCGCGGCCAGATGGGGCGATGATATTCGTTCACGCCCTTGCGGGTGGAGATCATGACGCCATGCTGCCCGCACCACCTCTTGGTCTCCTCGGAAGGGTCTTCGTCGGCGAGCCAGATATCGAATTCGACGCCCTTCTGATCGAGCATCGCAACAAGCGTCTTGCGCAGGACGGAGAAAGGTTCTGATGGAGCCTTGGTGACCACCATGGCGACGCGGCCCTTCGGCAGGTCGCCGGACGATTTGACCTGCCTTGCATCCAGGAAGATCAGGATGAAATAGGCCGGTATCAGGGTGACCCAGGCAAGGATGAGGGTGACGAGCAGGAATGCCGGCCATGAAACGATATGAGTGGGCTGAGCCCACCAGAGCCAGAAATAACCGAGCGCCGCCAGCCAGAAAACTATGCCAATACCATAGGCAGCTCGATTCCAGCCGGTAAAGACGGGCTCGAACATCCCGGATTTGGAGGCTGAAGACTGATGCGTACGGTCGATTCCGGCTCTGGTGCTCATGCGATCACCTCCAGTCCGAAAGTCGGGCCGGCCGTGCGGATGATCGTATCGATATCCGAAAGCGCCGGCATGAAGTCCAGTTCCAGGCGAGCCCTTTTCGTATCGGCGAAAAGCGCAGGCGGATCGCCGGCGCGGCGCGGCTGACAACGGACCGGCACCCTGTGGCCTGTCTTTCGTTTGACGGCATTGAGAATCTCGCCGATCGATGTGCCGCGGCCGGAGCCGAGATTGACGCTCAAGGAGTCGCCGTCAACCAGGAGATGGCGAACGGCAGCAAGATGCGCCGCGGCGAGATCGCTGACATGGATGTAATCCCTGACGCAGGTGCCGTCTTCGGTCTCATAGTCGGTGCCGAAAATATCGAGGCTGTCGATACGGCCGCTGGCGGCAAGAAGGGCGCGCGGGATCAGATGGGTTTCAGGATAGTGCCGCTCGGCAAGCTGACCCTCCGGATCGGCGCCGGCAGCGTTGAAGTAACGAAGCGCGGCGAAGCGAATGCCATAGGCGGCCGCATAATCCTCCAGAGCCATCTCAAAGATCAGCTTGGTCCGACCATAGGGATTGACCGGGTGTTGCGGCGTTTTCTCGCCGATCGGCAGCATCTCCGGGATGCCGTAGGTCGCGCAGCTGCTGGAAAAGACGATTCTGTCGATATTGCAATCGAGGCAGGCGTCCAACAGCGACAAGCTGCCGACGACATTGTTGCGATAATAGAGGCTTGGCTTTTCGACGGATTCACCGACATAGGCATTGCCACCGCAATGGATGACACAATCCGGCGAATACTCCGCCATGACCTGCCGCAGCCTTGCGCCATCGGCGATATCCGCCCGGATCAGCGGCCCCCACCGGACACAATCGATGTGTCCGGTTGAAAAATTGTCGTAGGTGACCGGAACCATGCCGGCGCGCGCAAGCGCCTTGCAAATGTGGCTGCCGATGAAGCCGGCGCCACCTGTAACCAGGATGTAGCGGGGCATCTCATACGGCCTCCGCCACTTCCTTGCGGGTCAGCAGTGCATCGAAATAGGCTATCGTGCGCTTMAGCCCGGTCTTCAGCTCCGTCGTCGGCCACCAGTTCAGCTCTTCCCTGGCTCGGGAAATATCCGGCCGACGCTGCTGCGGATCATCCGCGACGGCCGGCAGGTAAATGATGCGCGAGTGTGAATTGGTCAGATCGAGAACGATTTCGGCAAGATCCCGCACGGTGATCTCCGCCGGGTTGCCAAGATTGATCGGGCCGACGCAGCTCGGATCGGTATCGGCGAAACGCAGAAAACCATCGACGAGATCGTCGACATAGCAGAAGGAACGGGTCTGCCGACCATCACCATAAATCGTTATGTCGGTGTTGGAGAGCGCCTGGACGATGAAGTTGGACACGACCCGTCCGTCATCCGGGCGCATTCGCGGGCCGTAGGTATTGAAGATCCGGCCAACCTTGATATCGACGCCATACTTTCGGTGATAATCGAAGAACAGGGTTTCGGCAGACCGCTTGCCCTCGTCGTAGCAGCCGCGCGGGCCGATCGGGTTGACGTTGCCGAAATAGGTTTCGCGCTGCGGACTCTGATGCGGATCCCCGTAGACTTCCGAGGTCGAGGACTGGACGACCGTTGCACCGCCGCGGCGTGCCGCATCCAGCGTATTGACGGCTCCAAGCACGTTGGTCAGCAAGGTGCCGACGGGATCGCGCTGATAATCCGGCGGCGATGCCGGCGAAGCGAAGTTGAAGATGACGGAAGCTTCGACATCGTAGGGCTGGCGAACATCATGTTCCAGAAGCCGGAAACGGGAATGCCGCAGCAGAGGCTCGATATTGGCGCGGCGGCCCGTGTAGAAATTGTCGAGACAGATGACCTGATGGCCGCGCTCGAGAAGCCGCGTGCAAAGGTGGGAACCCAGAAAACCAGCGCCTCCGTTGACCAGCACGGTTTTTGACCGCTGTCGTGGCGATGAGGGTACAGATTCTGAATGGCCTTCGGTGGGAATGAAACTACGCACTACAAACTCCTTCCCATGTCGTGGGGTCTTTAGACCCTTCTATACTTTCAGCTCTCCCTCATCCGCTTCGATAGCCTCAACATAAAGTAGCATCGATGGAATAACAAACTTGGTTATTCTTCGGACAATTGTATAAGCGTCTAAAACGATAAGAGAATATTATTGAAGGTCAACTTCAAAACACGGGCGCAATTCTAAATAGCTACAGTATTAAATGCCCGAATTCGCTTGATTAATCCCTCTTAAGGATTAAGGTATTTAGAGCGCCGTGCGTTCATTCGGACGCACAAAGAACGCTCCAACTCGTTKAATCTACGCATCGGGCCTTCCGAAAAATCGATTCCGATTTTCAGGTCGATGCGGTCGCTTTCCGTCCGGCCGCTCCAGCTTCAATCAATGAAGCTAATATAAGGAGTGGCCAGACACTGGGTGTGCAGGGGCGCGTCGCTACTGCCCTGATGATAGAGGGGGTCCTTCAATGAAGGCTCGTGATCGCATGCATGGCAGAGCGACATGCAGTTTCAGCTCTCTGGCTTTGGCTGTGACCATTGTTTTCTCGGCCGTCGGACCGCTGTCATGTGCGGTCGTCGACACGGCGATCGTAGGAAGCACGGAGAAGAATGTCGTGGTGGCAAGTGTGCCACATGCCGCGAAGGACTTCGCCTATGCTGCCGGAGCGAAGACCGCCCCGACTAGTGTCGGCGCCGCGGTCTATCCCGGCTCTGCCCCTTACATCTGCTCGCCGAGCGGTTTCGGCCAGAAATCGCGCTGCTTTGCCCGCTCGTCCCGGATGGATTGATGACCTAGTGCGGCCACTTGCCGGAGAGATCGCCGTTGTCCGAAGTATCGTTGAAGAAACGTGAGGCCGCTTCCGTGCGATTTCTCACATTCATCTTCTTATAGATATTGCGAACATGGACCTTCACCGTGTTTTCGGACAGGTGAAGCTTGTCAGCGATGATCTTGTTCTGGGTGCCCTTGCAGATGAGGTCGAGAATCTGCACCTCGCGCGTGGTCAGAGTCGCCATGCTGTTGCGGCGAAGCTTCAGCGCATTGGCGCGCGCCGCGTCGACCGACTTCGTCTGGTACAGCGAGGGCTCGAGCTGTGCCGTCGCCCGGTTGGACAAACGACCGAGAAGCGCGGATGGAAAATGCTCCCCGCCCTTCATCAGCAGATCGATCGCCGCCATGAAGACATCCAGACGCAGATTGAGCGGCAGGACGCCATCGATGACGCGCGCCTCGACGAGGCGACTGATATAGGGCTCCATCATGTCGATAGCTTCGACGACGAGGCCTATCGATGCATCCGGACGGTTTTCACGAACGGTCTGCATCGCATCATGCAACTCGGCGCCGGCGACATGATAGAACAGGACAAGCCGCATGTCGTGAATATCCTTCTCGGATATGGACTGCGCGCTCGGTACGCTTACAACATCGAAATTCGGGAATTTCTTCGCCAGTGCCTCAACCATGCACTCGGAGAACAAGTCCGCCTTGGCGATTACCAGGACTGTTTCTCCATTCGGACCCAGTCTTCTTGCCTGATCCGAATCTCCTACTTCCGACCCAACCATGAACATATACGCCTCCCCTAGCGCTACACTATACTCAAACACGGAGCTTCTACTCCCATTGGCGCGATGGCGGGTATTACATGCCGACGAACATTGCCCCTAGGCATGTGGCCGCCTTATCTTTTAGGCATTTCTTAATTATGGTAATATGGATTTCAAAGGAAAGAAATGGCCCAAATGGGTTAGTTGTCGCGAAGTTATATTTATTTTTTGCCACTTTATGGTTGCATTTCGGACAAGAAACATACTGGTGGGCGGTATTTCAACTAGATCACGGTATAAAGCACCATGTATTAGTTCGAGACATACGAAAGCAAAGCGGTAAAGGGCAGACGATATTTCAAAATAAGACGGAGAACCTTTCGGGCTTAACTTCGCGATACCGCAATCAGTCGAATCCGGCGGATTCCGAGGTATGGGACGCCGTCCCGAATTCATACACAGGTTTCCGGGCCTGCCGCCCGGCACAGGCTTAACCAGAGTATTGAACCGGCTTTCAACTACCTTAGCCCGAATTGATATCTATCGGGACCCACTTTTTTCCATCAGTCTGTGATGGTCGCCAAAGCGGCGACGTGAAAACCGAGTATCGGCATGTGTTTTTGATACTTGGTCTTCTTTCGAGGGAACTCAAAAAGAAGTTCGACTGCCTTGCTCGCGCTCATATCGAGTCCGGGACCGGATTTGTGCGTCTTTGTACTGCATAGGCACAATCCCAATACAGAATTTGGCCAACAAATCACTATGAAGCTGCAGGTGAAAAGGTACCGAGTCCATCTGCCGATATTAACGCATTGGAGCAAGCGCGAGCAAAGATCCCATTTGAGATGAGAGGGACTTCGAAAGCTGCTCCAGTTTTTTTTCTGGAGGAAAACTGAAATGCCTTATGATCCCAAGCCCGGTCCACAGGGCTCCGACGACGACACCGTTAAGGTGGGTGCCTTGGCCGACGGCCTTTCCAGCGCTATCAACTCGACCGAAATCGATGACGATTCTACGGGTTACGTCGGCGGCATCGCCAACGGCGACAATCGCAACAACACCGACAACAGCACAGATGTTGATGTCAAGGCCAACGTCGATGTCGATGTGAAGACTGACAACGGCGACAACCGCGACAACGAATACGACTGGAGCTACAAGTCGGACGACGATACCAATATCAAGACCACCAATATCAACGACAACGATACGACAACAACCACGAAGTCGGACTACGACTGGAGCTACGATTCMAAATCCTACAGCGACGACGACACCAAGACGATCAACGATAACGACACGACCACAACCACGAAAACGGATATCGACACCGACATCAAGACGGTTAGCGATAACGACACAAGGACGGAATCGACCAGCAACAGCCACAACACCAGCGACAGCTTCAACAAGACGGACACGGATTTCGCCGTCATTGACGATGTCAAGGACTTCGGAAACCTCGGCGTTGCCGGTCATGACCTCACCTTCGACATCGGGGACGACTTCTCCTTCACTCTCGATATCGACAACATCCTCAACGGTTCGCTGGCCGGCGGAGGCGCCGACTCAGTCTTCAACACTGTCCAGGCGAACCATCTGGCGGACCAGGATCACGCCTGGAACGTTGCGCAGAACAACAACGATGCTCAGAACCACTTGAATGCAAACGCTGGCACCGCCCATGGTGCTGACGGCGTCGATATGGACGGCAAAGGCTGGGACCTCAAGGCAGGCGACGACGTCGCAGGTACATCGACGGCAGATGCTTCCGCAATTCTCGCCAACTCGGGCTTCCATCTGGAGCTCGTTCAGGGCGCGAACATGCTCAGCAATGCTGTGGACTCCAGTGTCATCGGCGGCAACTCGCACGTCTCCGATGTCGGCGAAGATACCAGCGGACACTAACCTCCAAGACCAAGAAAGGGCTGCACCGGCTTCGGTCGGTGCAGTTTGAATGCTTGCGTGCGAATTGACGAACAGCGCGGCCCCCGCAGAAGGATGCCGCATGGCCGGTTGTCTTTTCGAAGGGGAGGGCCAAGGCAATGCAAATTGAGAAATTCTCGGAAATCATCGCCCATTTCGTCGGCATATTCGAAACGACGACCGAAGAGATGAGGCTGCGCGCGGAGCTGGCGGAGGGTAGAGGCCCTGCCGAAAATAATCCGGCGCTTGACGATCTGGTCGCCAACACGCCCACTTTCGCCTCCGATCTCGCGCTCCAGGACTACGATCCTGATGTCAACTACAGAAGCGTCAGCTATGAGATCGTTTATGGCGGCGCCCGCCGGTTCGGCCGCCCCTTTGAGGAAAGCATCGAAAAGCTCTCCGAGATCGCCCACCGCGACGTATCGCTGCCCCGGTTCGGCAGCCCACAAGACATCGACATCGGTATCGAAACCGAAGAAGAGCTGCAGGTTTTCGACGGGCCCGGCTCGGCAATCCGCTTCACCACACAGGTCAACGTTCTCTACGACGACGATTACCTCGATATGACCGGTGGCAATCACGCCCCGCGCGATACGAGTTTCGTCGTCGAAAAACTGACGGAATTCAGCGCCGAGGCCGAGATTTTCTCTCCGTTTGCCAACTTGCAGCGGACGGACACGCTCGAGGGCGTCAAGCAGATCGCCGGGGATATGGAAACCTATATCCAGGAGATAAAGGATTCCGGCCAGACATCGCTCGGAACGGACGAACCGCCGGCAGACAATCCAAATGATCAGGTCCATGATTTCGTGCTGACCGGTGACGAGATCACCGCCGGACCCTATATAAACGGCAAGCTCGCTTCCGAAATTCCTGTTCTCGACGACCTGCTGCCGGACCGGGGCCTAGCCAAGTTGGCTGAGGAACCCGACGAAACCCAGACATCCGTCGAACAGCATGACCCGGCTGGAAGCAGCCTGGAGGTCACCGCGGGCGCAAACCTCGTCGCCAACATTGCTTCCGTCGTCAATACCGCTGTGATCTCTTCCGTGACGGCTGTCATGGGTGACTATCACCAAGTCGATGCGATCACGCAGGTCTATGTCTACAGCGACAATGACAGCATCTCCTCGGTATTCCATTCCTCAGCTGATGCAGCCGAAAACGCGGGCGTCACCGCCTACAACATTGCAAGCTTCGAACGGGACAGTTTCCAGTCGACGCAACCGCAGACGACGGTCGATGCACATGGCGACCCGATCTTTCCGATGGCCTGGCGTGTCAGCGTCATCGAGGGCGATGTTTCCTTCGTGAACTGGATCGAGCAGTATCATTTCGTGACCGACAACGACACCATGACCGTGATGACGAGCGGGTCGGAAACGACGGTGCTGACGGGCGGCAATACGACGCTGAATTTCTCATCCTACTTCCAGATGGGCCTGCAGTACGACCTGGTGATCGTTGGCGGAAATGTTTACGATATCAATAGTATAACGCAGATTTCACTTCTTTACGACAATGACTGGGCCCGCGCCGAGGATGGTGTCGACGATAGTGCCGCCATCCAGTCCGGCAATAATCTCATCTGGAATCTCGCGGCGATCCACAATGTCGGCGCCAATGACCGGTTCGAGGCCATGCCTGACTATATGTCCCAGGCAGAGAAGGGGATCCAGGAGCGCGATCCGACAATGCCCGAGGGCTTGTCTACCGATTCCAATTTCCAAGGCTATGTCGGCCTGAATGTTCTCTACATCACCGGCAATCTCTTCGACATGACGATCATCAAGCAGGTCGCGGTGCTCGGAGATTCCGATGACGTGACCCTGGCTGCAGCCGCGATTCTGAAGAACAACCCGGACGCTGTGGTCACGATTGATACGGGCAGCAATACCGTCGCCAATATCGCTGAGATCGTCGATTACGACAGCTTCGGCAACACCACCTACGTTGCCGGTCAGCTCTATTCCGACGCCATTCTCATCCAGGGCGGCATCATAGACCATGATGTCAGCCAGCCCGAGACGGCAGGCGAAAGACTTGCCAATGAAGTCATCGCCTTTCTCGACGACGATAGCCTCCAAGGCGGGGACAGCGGCGATGGCGTCATCAACGGCGGGCATGACCTTTCATGGTCCTCCGCTCACCCCTCAGATGTAATGCAAGCCGTGGTCGCGTGACCTGCGTATATTGGGAGAGACCGCGATGAACCAAATCTCAAAACAGATTTTTGCCAATGGCAGCGCACTCGATCTGCGTGGTGACAAACCATCCCCGACCGCCGCAAATCCTCAGGATTTTCTGACGCAGGCCTGCGTTTCGGCGATCGACGATGCGGTGGACCATCTTCGCCAACTGACGCGCAAGGCGCCTTCCTATCCCCACGAAGTCGAGGCTGTCGAGGCTGTCGAGGCTGTCGAGGCTGTCGAGGCTGTCGAGGCTGTCGAGGCTGTCGAGGCTGTCGAGGCTGTCGAGGCTGTCGAGGCTGTCGAGGCTGTCGCTGAAGAGAAAGTGGATGACGTGCAAACCGTAATGCCGACCGAACGATCTGAAAGGCAGCTTTCCGGCCACGACCTGCCCGTCGTCGATGCTATAGAGCCGAAAACAAAGCCGCAGCCGGCTGAAGAACTTTGGGCGACGCCCAATATCGAGGCGCGGCGGGCACCCGATGAAATCAACGAACTCAAGGCCAAGCCGGATATTCCTTTCGCCAAGACGATCGACGGCGACACCGGGCCGGTGAAAGATAATGAGCGCCGCCTGCGTGCAGGCGGCGGTGGTGGGGGCGGCAAGGAACCGGATTTCGGTGGCGGCGGCGGTGGTGGCGGCGGAAACAACGGCTTCCACAAGCGCAGCGAGCCGGTGAATTTCGCTTTGAGCCTTGCGAGAGGCGTCGCGGTCATCAGGCGCAACCTCGCAATCGTGATGGTCTTCACAATCGCGATCAATGTGCTCCTGCTGGCGATCCCGCTCTACCTCTTCCAGATTTCCGACCGCGTCCTGACCAGCCGCTCCATCGACACGCTGGTAATGCTTTCCATCGTGGTGGTCGGCGCCGTCCTCTTGCAGGCCTTCATGGATTCCATCCGTCGCTTCATCCTGATGCGGACTGCCGTGGAACTGGAAGTCCAGCTGGGTGCACCCATCCTCAGTGCCGCCGCTCGCGCCTCGCTGCATGGAAGCGGCAAGGATTACCAGATTCTGCAGGACCTACAGTCTCTCCGCAGCTTTTTGACTTCAGGAACGCTGATTGCTTTCCTCGACGCGCCGCTGATGCCGCTGTTCGTGGTCGTGGTCTATCTGGTGCATCCGCATCTCGGCATCATCATCATGGTCTGCTGCGCGGTGCTGTTTCTGATCGCCTTCCTGAACCAGAAGTTCACGGCCAAACAGTTCGCCGAATCCAACAGCTATCTCAGCCGCGCGAATTTCCATCTCGATTCCATGTCGCGCAATTCGCAGATCATCAACGCACTCGCGATGATCCCCGAGGCGGTGAAGATGTGGGGTCGGGAAACCGCCGGCTCGCTGAAATCCCACGTCCAGGCGCAAGACCGCAATATCATCTTCACCGGCGTTTCCAAGGCCTGCCGCATGATCACCCAGGTCGGGCTTCTCGGCTGGGGCGCACATCTGTCGCTGTCTGGAGAATTGACGGGCGGCATGGTCATCGCAGCCTCGATCATTTCCGGCCGCGCGCTGGCGCCGATCGAAGGAGCAATCGAAGGCTGGCATCAATTCAACCGATCGGCTGCTGCCTATGGCCGCATCAAGAACCTGCTTCTCACCTCGCCGCTCAACTTCCCGCGCCTGCGCCTTCCCAATCCGGAAGGCAGGCTCGATGTGGAACGGCTCCTCTTCGTTCCGCCGCCGCAGAAGAAGGTGATCCTGAACGGCATTTCCTTCTCGCTGAAGAAAGGTGAATCGCTGGCGATCATCGGCAATTCCGGTTCCGGCAAGACGACACTTGGCAAAATGCTGGTGGGCTCCATCCTGCCAACCTCCGGCAATGTGCGCCTCGACCTCATGGATCTGCGCAACTGGGACCAGCGGCAGTTCGGCGAAAGCATCGGCTATCTGCCCCAGGACGTGCAGCTCTTCCCGGGAACGATCAAGGCCAATATCTGCCGCATGCGCGATGACATCGAAGACCGGCAGATCTATGAGGCCGCCGTTCTTGCCGACGTGCATGAGCTGATCGCTGGCTTCCCACAGGGCTATGAGACCGTTGTCGCGTCCGATGGCTCGCCGCTTTCGGGCGGCCAGAAGCAGCGCATCGCGCTCGCACGCGCCTTCTTCGGCGATCCCAAATTCGTCGTGCTCGACGAGCCCAACTCCAACCTCGACACGCAAGGTGAAGCCGCTCTCGCAAAAGCGCTGATCCACGCCAAGAAACAGGGCATCACGACAGTTACGATCACGCAACGCCCCGCCCTTCTACAGTGCGTAGACAAGATCATGGTGCTCAAGGACGGCACGGTCGCCATGTTCGGCGAGCGAATGGAAGTCTTGCAGGCAATATCAAAGGGCAATGGCCGAGCTGGCCAACAGTCACCGCGTATCGAAGGATGAAGGCCATGGAAAAGAAGAAGCAGGAATCCACCGGCCCGGTGCAGCTCGAATGGTATGGCGACGTGCCGCGCTCCATCCGTTTGCACAGCTTTGTCGGCCTGACTGTCCTTTTCTGCTCGTTCGGCGGTTTCGGATACTGGGGGGCAACCGCGCCGCTTGCCTCCGCCATCATCGCCCAGGGCAGCTTCGTGGCAACCGGCAACAACAAGGTCGTCCAGCACCTTGAAGGCGGCATCATCAAGGAAATGCTCGTCAGCGAAGGCGAGAGCGTCAAGGAGGGCGACGTCCTGGTCACTCTCGATCAAACAGCCGCCTTGACCAACGAGCGAATGCTGACGCTGAGGCGGCTGCGCCTGGAGGCAGTCGTCKGACGCCTCAGGGCCGAAGCACAGGGATCGCGCGAGTTCAAGCTTCCCGACATCGTCATGGCAGAGGCGAGCGACCCCGACATCAACGCCATCATCCAGAGCCAGAACGTCGTCTTCCACAGCAAGCAGGTCAAGCTCGAGGAGCAGCTCAACCTCATCGAGAAGAACATCAAATCGCTGGAATACCGCTTCGAAGGTTACAAGGGCCAGCGCGAGTCCTTCGAACGGCAACTGGCACTGCTTACGGATGAGCGAGATTCCAAGGCACGGCTGGTCAAAGTCGGCTACATGCGCAGGACCGACCTTCTGGCCATCGAGCGCGCCATTGCCGACGCGATGGGCGATATTTCACGACTGAACGGCGAACTGAACGAGAGCGAGGCGGAAATAGCCAAGTTCCGCCAGGAAGCTGTCATCGCCGTCAATTCCAACAAGCAGGCAGCGCTCGATGCACTGGAAACCGCCGAATCCGACCTCGACAGCGTACGTCAACAGATGCACGAAGCTGCCGGCGTTCTGGAGCGCACAGTCATCCGTTCGCCGGTGACAGGTACCGTTGTGCGCTCCTACTATCACACCGCCGGCGGCGTCATCACCACCGGAAAACCGATCATGGAAATCCTGCCGGCCCATGTGCCGCTGATCCTGGAGGCGCAGGTATTGCGTACCTCCATCGATCAGCTTCATGAGGGGCAGACGGCGGCAATCCGCCTGACCGCCCTCAACAGGCGCACCACGCCGGTTCTGGAAGGGAAGGTCTTCTATGTTTCGGCCGATTCCATCGAGGAAAATTCCGGCTTGTCCGTGAAGGACGTGTACATCGTACGCGTACAGATCCCGGACTCGGAAATTGCCCGCGTTCACAACTTCCATCCGGTTCCCGGCATGCCTGCTGAAGTGCTGATCCAGAGTTCGGAGCGCACCTTCTTCGAGTATCTGAGCAAGCCGATCGCCGACAGCATGTCGCGTGCGTTCAAGGAGCGCTGAGCGCAGGAAATCGCGACGCGCTGACGGAATGATCTGATATAGTCCATGTATCGTTAGCGTTGAAGCGGAGGAGTCCAGCATGCCGGCCATGTCTGATGTCTTATTGAGTGTTGGCCGGTTAAACTATGTCTGGACGAATACGGAAAGCCTGCTGATCTATATTATCGCCCATCTTCTCAAGGTGGAGAAGGAGGCGGCGATCGTGGTCTTCCTGACGCTTAATACGACGCGCGCGCGCATAGATCTCGTCGAGCGTCTCGCAAAGCTCACTTCGACGCCTGCTGCGGACCGCAAGGCGGTTCTCTCGGCCATGTCGCGCCTGAAGAAGGAATCGAAGATGCGCAACAAATACAATCACTGCATCTATTCCTTCGACGAAAAGGGCGAGATCTCCAGCACGCAGCTCATGCGGCTTGTCGAGGACGACAAGGAAATCCGCTACGGCAAGATCGAACAGATGGATGACCGGGAAATGGAGCTTCTGGATAAATCGATCGGCGAGATCGTCAATATCAGCAAGGCGCTCTGGGCTTTCATMCATGCGAGCCCGCGGATTGTGGCACTCTAGCATTGCAGGCCGAAAGCGCGGCTGCGGACTAATCCCATTTCGCGCCGATGAATCACCCGGACGGTTTATTTGAAGATCGATATTCCCCATTAGACTGAAATATCCCGAATTGCGTACGGAGTATTGGGAGGGGGCATGCGCATCGATATCATTGATACCGTAGCCGGCTACGAGGCCGTTCGCGACAACTGGGATCAGGTCTATCGGGACGATCCGGATGCCCAACATTTCCTCTCCTGGACATGGCTTAGAGACTTTCTTGGGCATCGCGGCCGTTGGTTCGTCCTGGCGCTGCGCGAGCGGCAGCCGGATGCTCCCTATGTCGCCTTTTTGCCGCTGAGATTGCTCACGAAACTCGATGAGCAGAGCGGGCTTTTCTACGATGAAATCGTCATGGGCGGAAATTATTCGGCCGACTATACCGGCCTCATCGTCATGCCCGGCTACGAACAAAAAGCTATCGACGGCTTTGCCGCCTACCTCAAACAGCAGAACTGGACGCATCTCCGGCTGGAGCATTTCAGCGGGCCACCGGAACGGCGCGAGAAGATGATCCTTGCACTCCAGGGGCCGCTCGTCATGTTCCGTGACAACGTCCCAACTGGCCATGATAATATCGACAATACGATCTGCCCGGTGGTCATTCTGCCTGCAAGTTGGGACGACTATCTGGAGCGGAAGATGAGCAGCCAGACGCGCCAGAAGCTGCGCCGCTTCCTGCGCAAGCTCGACGGCGACGAAGGCTACCGGATCACGATGGCAACGCCCGAGACCATTGACCGCGACCTCACCATTCTCTTTGATTTCTGGCGCATGCGATGGACGGAGCGCAAAGGACCGGAACGGACGGAGCGGCTCATCAATTCTACCCGCGAAATGCTGATGGACTGCTTCAGGAACGGCACACTGGACGTTCCGGTCTTCTGGTTCGGCGAGCAGCCGCTCGGCGCGCTCGCCAATATCATCGACCGCCCGAAAAAGACGATCCTTTTCTATATCACCGGTCGTGACGAGAACTGGAAAACGCCGTCTCCCGGTCTCGTGCTCCATGGATATTGCATCCGCCGTGCGATCGAAGGCGGCTTCCGATTCTATGATTTCCTGCGCGGAAACGAACCTTACAAATATGTCTTCGGCGCTGACGAGCGACGGATCAGCTATACGCTCTTCAGGACCCGCGATGGGCGCAATCTCGGCGGCGTTCTGCATCCGCGCAGCGTCAACTATGTCTACGAGCAAGCACTCGAAATGTATCGAAAGGGGGAGAAGGGAAAAGCCGAGATCGTCTTCGCCCAGGTTCTGCAATCCTCGCCGGGCCATGTCGGTGCCGAATTTGGCCTTGCCAACCTGCTCTTCGATCGGGGAAAGCTGACCGAAGCCCTTGCCGCCTATCAGTCGCTGCTGGAGCGCACGGCCGAGCCACTGCCGATTGCGCTTCGCCTTGGAGATACGCAACTGGCGCTGAAACTCTATGAGGATGCAGCCGTAACCTTCCGTCGCATCGGCGAGCAGGCGCCCCATGTGGTGCAGGCCCGCTACAAGGAAGGCATCGCCCTCATCGCAACACGCCGCCTTACGCAAGCCGAGACGGTCCTTGCAGCGATCCAGGATATCCATACMGACGATCCGGCTACTATTCCCTATACCGAGCTTGCTTCCGTGGCGCTTGAGCGTCTACGCCAGCATAATGCGGCATTGGCTGCCGATGAACAGATCCCTCAAGGCATGATGGGGTTGCCTGGAAGGCGCGGCGGCGAGAAACGCCGTCCCCGCATGCACTAAATATGCATGTTGTTACCGCAAGACCCTGCACACTTTGCGCAACATGCTTTCGGCATGACAGAGTTCAGACGCCGGTTTCGGTCTGGTGCCTGATATCATCGGCGAGAGGATGCAAGGTATCGGCCGGCAGGACGCCGACCAGGCTGTAACCCATGCCGCCGGACGCCCAGCTCCAGCCCTCAACATTGCCCTGCGCATGCGGCGCCATGGGTTTGTTCTGATCGGCGAGCATTGGCCGCGTCAGCATAACGAGACGCGTTCCCCGGTCATCATCATACATCAGCATCAACCCGGCGCCATGAGACGTCGCGATCATCCTGCCGCCCATCAGACGATAGCCCGACTTGGAAAGATCCGGCAGCACCGGCTTACGGCCCATTCGTTCGGTCGCCCAGTCAACAAGCTCGACCATCTTGTCGGCGCGAAGCTCGACCGGCCTCGTCCTGTCGGACGCATAAGTAGCAAAGCTGTCGGCTGCTTCATCGGCCAGCGCAACCATGCCCTCGCTCGATTGCCTGTACATGCCATGCAACATCCAGCCACCCGAACCGCCAGCAATCAGAAGAAACGCGGCGGCGGCGGCCATGCGCCAGAAGGGTAGCCGGCTTTGCTTACGCATATCCACCAGGTGGCTCAGGTTCAGTCGGCTTGGAACCGGTTCTTCCGCCACCGGGTTGAGCACGGCCCGCAGATCCAGCCGTTGCCTGCCGTAGCTGTCGATTCGCGCAGCGATTTCGGGATGGGTTTCAAGGTAGACAGCAACCTCGACTTCACGCACCTCGTCGAGGGCGCCGTCCACAAAGCCGTGAAGATCATCCTCGGTTATTGGTTTTACGCTCATTTTACTCTCCGAAGATGGGCGGATGGCCCCTGCACTGTCTGCCCCGGATTCTCCAATATCTGACGCAGCCGCTCACGCGCCMGCGACAGGCGCGACATGACGGTGCCAATCGGAATAGACAGGACTTCCGCTGCTTGCGAATAGGACAGATCCTCGACCGACACCAGCAGCAGAACGCTTCGCTGCTCCTCGGGAAGCTGCTCCAGCGCCTGAATTACATCGCGACGTATCAGATTGTCTTCCTGTGTCGGTTGCCTGGCAAAGGCGCTTTCGTCCACCTTTTCAAAGGGCAGATGTTCGCCACGGCGTGCGGTCTGTTTCAACCGGTTGACCGCCAGATTGTGAAGAATGGCGAAGACCCAGGTGCGCGGATCGTCGTTTCGGCGATGATGCCAATGGGCGATAACCCGCTCCAGGCAATCCTGGACGAGATCGTCGGCTGCCGTCGCATCCCGCAGCAGTCCACGGGCATAGCGGCGGAGTGCCGGGATCATTGGTTCGACGAGCTGCAGAATGTCACTCATGAGAGGCTTACCTTCAGAAGCTTCCGCCCGCCACCCTATCACAGCCGGCGGGCTGAACGGATTTACTTCGCTTGGATCTGGACGACGTCACCCGGCCCTTTATCCCCTGCCGCAGCGACAACGAGATAGCGGCGCTCAGCCTTCTCGCTGCTCTGGATGATTTGTCGGATGGGGCCAACCGCGTTGACGATGGCCGAGCCGGCCGGATTCGTCATGAAGGAAGCCAGAGGCTGAAGATCACCCGTACCGTCGGCCCGCGTGGAGAGCGCAAGAATGTAGGGCTTCTTTGGTTCCAGACCCGTCACGGACGCCTGCAACACCTGCGACAGGCCTTGATCGAAAAGAGAGACACTGGTTGGAGCAATGCCATCCTGCTTTGACTTGGGCGCCTGCAGGGCAAGATGCGCCACCTGGCCGGCAATACCGAGCGGCTGGAGGTTCTGCATGCCGTCGCCCTCAGGGACTGCGTCTGGGACATAGTTGACGGCCTGTGGCGCCTGGCCGATCGGTATCATGGCAATCACCTTGTTCGTCAGCGTGTCGATCACTGCGAGCGCGTCGGCGTTTTCGAGGCCTACATAGACGCGCGTGCCATCGCCTGATGGCCACACACCGTGCGGAAGATTACCGACCGGGATCGTCGCGACCTGTTCGAAATTATCCGTCCGGTAGACCTTCACCTGGTTGAGGCCACCAACGGTGATGTAGGCAAAGTCGCCATTGGTGTTGTGAACGATGTTGACGTGATTGGTGATCGGCCCGGTATCGATCGTCTTGATGAGATCAAAAGGCGCGTCAGCGTCGAAGACCTGCGTTTTGCCGATATCCTTCAGAGTGAACCAAACCTGCTTGCCATCAGGCGTCGCCGCAATGTTGGGGCAAAAGGGGCTTTCCTGCTTGATGTGGCCAACGATCTGATGATCGGCGACGGAAACGACGACGGTCTCCGGATTGAACGAGGAACAGATATAGCCGTATCTTCCATCCGGCGAGAATATCTGCATGCCCGGTCCGGCCGGCACCTTGATCTGCAGCTTCTCCCTGTAGGTATGCGCGTCGATGACCGAAATGTAATCCTCTCCGCGAACGGTGACCCAGACTTCGTTGCCATCGGGCGTAAAAAATGCCTCATGCGGCGAGCGGCCCACATAGGTGGTGTGCTTCACGGCGTTGGTCGCCGTATCGATGAACGTCACCGAATTCGAGCCGATCGAAACGACAGCCAATGTCTTGTGATCGGGCGAAAAGCCCATGCCGTGGACCAGGACCTGTCCCCGGTAGAGCGGACTCAAATTGCCCGGCTGCGGATCGCCGAGACGGATAACGCCGAGCAACTTATTGGTGGATGGATCGGTGACTGAAACCGTATTGGAGAATTGTTCGGCCGCATAGACGCGATCCCTGCCGCTGATCGGGATATCCGGATCGGAGGCCGCACTCGGCGCCTGTCCGGCAAAGCTCGCTGATGGCGCCAGCATCGTGCCGGCGAAAAGGCTGAGGGCGAGAAGGCTAGACTTCATAACGGGGTCCTTTCAATTGCCCATTTTCATGTTCGGATCCATAGCCGGCATCATCGACATGCCGGCTCCAGAAGAGAGGGAGTTCTGCGGGGAAACTTGTGTCGGTGCCGGCTCCGAAGGCGGAAGAGGATCGCCGAGAGCCAGCCGCATCGCGGCGATTTCCTGCTGCTGATCGACGATGATTTCCTGGGCTATGCGCTTAAGTTGCTCATTGCTGCCATAACGCAGATAGGTCTGCGCCATATCGATCGCGCCCTGATGGTGAGGGATCATCATCTCGACGAAATCCCTGCTGACGTCGCCTGTTGGCTTGACCGCCATGTCGTTCATCATCCTCACCATGGCTGCATCGTTTTCCGCCAGGAACGGCGTCTCGTCGGTAACCGGGGAGGTAGTGTGTTCATGCGATACTGCATCGTCCGCAAACGCGGAAACGGACAAGATCACCAAGATCGATGCCGCTAGGGGAAGGGATGTTTTTCGAGGAAAGACGTTCATGCGGGCTCCTTGTTATGCAGAGCGGTTTCATGGACGTAGACAACGGAGCTGGCGATTTATTCCGCCCAGCTACAGTTTTTCGAGGATCAGATAAATTTTGGCGTGTGGCAGGCTGCGGTAGCTCAGACGATGGCGTGGTTGCCTCCCGCGACAGTAATAAGCCCGCGATGTGGCGGCCCGAACGTCACTTGTTGAGCTTTGGTTTCTTGGGGATGGCCTGCTCGGTTAGGCTTTTAGTTTGGTCGCCGGTTTTTACGGCAGATCGATCTTTTTGCCCGCTCCTTACGTCGGTAGCGAGCATCTGTCCCGCTTCGTCGGCTTGCGCCTTGTCGGTGGGGCTTGTTTTGCCCTGCGCGAGAACGTCGAAAGGCCCGCAGGTTTTGACCATGCGGGCTTTTTGTTTGTTAGCTCGATATAGAAGATTGGTTGCGGGGCCTGATGGCATGGAGACTTGTAGATTTGGGGCCTTGAAAAGTCCTGCCTTACTGGCGCTCTGCCAGCTTCTTCCTATGCTTTGACGTGAAATTTGCGCCTGTGGGCTCCCGATTTCTCTTTGCCATCTTATCGACGGCTGGTCTGACGGGAATGACGCCCGAGCCACAAACGCTCGCGTCGTCGCCAAAAATTTCCGATCCACTTTTTACCAAACTTGACGAAACGATACGTATCGTCCATATAAAGTGCACCTACTGTTTTTTTAAGATTGAGAGCAACGGTGAAGAACATGGCCGTCTTGAATGAAAACCACCCGGGTACGCAACTCGCACGGTCCGGCAATGTGACAGCGTTAATCTCCGGCGCCCCGGAAAATACCGTGGCTCCTGTTCATTCGCCGATCAGATCGTTGATCGTACCTGGCACTGCGATCCTCATCGCACTGACTGCAATTGTTGCTGCCGGAGCAAACTGGGACTCTTGGGTCGCGAACCGGGCCGTTCAATCAACAGATGACGCCGCTATAATTGCCGACGTGTCTGCGATAAGTACTCGCGTAAGCGGCGCCGTGCAGGCGATCGCGGTTGGCGACTATGCCCACGTCAAGGCCGGAGACCTTCTGTTCTCGATTGATCGTGCGCAATATGAAATCGCATTGCTTTCATCGAAGGCCAAGCTCGCTGCGGCGCGTGCACACCTCCAAAACAATGATAGCCAACGTGCGTTTCAGCTCGCGCAAGTCGATGTTGCAGTMGCGCAGCAGCAAGCGTCTGCTGCCGACGAGGTTCAGACAAGCAAGGAGATGGAACGTCAGCTGAAACTGACTGGCGATATTCGCGCAAGTTCAATTCAGACGCTGGAGAAGGCAACTGCAGCTCATGAGCGTGCTCTCGCCAATACGAAGATGAACGGAGCGGTGGTGAACGCGCAGAGAGCCCAGCTTGATGTGCTTGCCAAGCAACGAGAAGCCTTGATTGCGGATGTCGATTTAGCCGCTGCAGAAGTGGCCGCGAACGAACTGGAGTTGGGCTATACGGAAATCCGCGCGCCCTTTGATGGAGTCGTTGCAAAACGCAATGTCCAGCTCGGCGCGTATGTCACAGCTGGAACGAGCCTGATCTCCGTCGTGCCGCTGCCGCAAGTCTACGTTCTGGCCAACTACAAGGAAAATCAACTGGCTCGGGTTCGGGAGGGGCAGGATGTCGATATATCGGTCGATATGCTGCCTGGAGAGAACCTTCACGGGACGGTCTCCAAAATCTCGCCGGCGAGCGGATCGACCTTCGCACTGCTTCCGGCGGACAATGCCACCGGGAATTTTACCAAGGTCGTTCAACGTCTGACGGTACGCATCGAACTCGATCCTCACCAGGCAAACTATGATCGCCTCCGTCCTGGCATGTCGGTCGTAACCCGGATCGCCACAGGGGAAGGAGAAAGTCATGGCTGAGAATGTCTCTTCCCGACAGGATCTTGCCCGACAGGGGTTTGTTGCGATCGCCGTGTTAATGGCATCGATTTTGACCGCTCTTGACCTTCGTATGTTCGGCATCGGGCTTGCGGATCTGCGAGGCGCATTTGGCCTGAATTCCGACGAGGGTTCCTGGCTTGGGACCTTCGCCACGGCTCCGCAGGTTCTTGTTGCTCCGTGCGTAGGGTGGATGATCGCCGTCTTCGGGGTCAGAAGGGTGTTGGTTGGACCGACTGTCGTTTACTCCACCGCATCCATTCTCATCCCCTATTGTCAGAGCTTCGAGGTTCTCATTTCGCTGCATGCGATCAGGGCCGCGATGATGGGAATGTTTGTCGGTGCGACCATGATGACGGCGTTTCGAAACCTCGATCGCAGGTACTGGATCGTAGCACTTGCGTTCTACGTCATTCGGATCCCGTTCTCGCAGAACCTCGGCCTCTACACGGCCGGGAGCTACGCTCAGAGCATAGGCTGGCAATGGATATATTGGCAGGGTGCGATCGTTGCGCCTATCATCGGCATGCTGTTCTGGTTTGGCGCAAAACCGGTCGAAATCGATCGAGCGCTTCTCAAACGGGGCGACTGGGGCGGCATGATGATCTTCGGCGTTTCACTGACGACGCTCTACTTCGGGCTCGATCAGGGGAACCGGCTGGATTGGTTTCAATCCGGCTACGTTATCGCTATGCTTGGCGCGGCCGCTTTTCTCGCCGGCGTCTTTCTGTGGCACGAGTCCCGCGTCGCAAATCCCTGGGCGCATGTTTCCGTCCTGTTGTCGAGAAACATAGCTCTCGGTTTTGTTGCCATCTTCTGTTTTATGACCGCCAGCCTCGGAAGTTCGCTGCTGAAGCCAAACTTTCTGGTGACTGTCGCGCATTTGCGCCCGGAACAGATTGGTGACTTCTCAGGCCCTTGCGCGATCCTGCTGCTTGCCGGCGCGACGGTCACGGCGGTGGCACTGGTGCGGATAGTCAAACAGCGCTTTGCATTGATAATAGGGTTTTGCTGTTTTGCTCTTTCCGCCTGGCTCGGAACGCAGTTGACCAGCCAGTGGTCTCTGCCGGAATTCAAGCTCATCGGCATTCTGCAGACATTTGGCGAAGAGATCGTCTTCCTTGCCGCCGTTGCCACCTTGCTCAGCAACGTCAATCCGGCGCGCGTCATCGCCCTCACCGCCTACGTGCAGGTCGTTCGGCTGATGTGTTCGGAGACGGTGGGAGCGATCATGGCGACTTGGATACGCCAGCGCGAGCAGTTGCACTCCTATCTCATCGGGCTCCACGTCACGAGCCCGACGCGCGGACTGGGTTCGATGTCGCTTGTGTTAGGCCACGGATCGGGATCTTCTGGCACACAGGCAAGCGATGCGAAGTTGGGCATTGGCTTGCTGGCTGGTATCGTGCAGCGAGAAGCGAACGTCCAGGCTTACATCGATGGCTTTTGGTGTACGTTTCTGGCCGCCATCCTGGGGTTGCTGGTCGTCTCGCTGATGACCAAGTCGCCAGCGCATCCGCTCACCACCCAGACTCTGTCCTCGTGACCTCAGCTACTCAGACCAGCTCGACATCGAACTGTCCAAAGTGTTTCACCGCCTCGAACTCGAAGATGGGAGATAGAAAATGACAAACTCCGACTTATTTCGCCACCGGACAATTGGCCTTTCCAACGGAGATACCGCCATTCCGGCTGTGGGATTTGGGACACTAATCCCTGATCCCGTCGCGGCAAAACAGGCCGTTCTGACGGCACTGAAGGTCGGGTTTCGGCATTTCGATTGCGCGGAAAGGTATCGCAACGAACAGGTTGTCGGAGAAGCGCTGCAGGAAGCGTTCGCCGCAGGCATTGTTCAACGAGAAGACCTCTTCATAACTACCAAGCTGTGGAACACCAATCACCGTCCGGCACGGGTGAAACCCGCCTTCGAGGCGAGCTGCCGCCGATTGCAGGTCGACTACATCGATTGCTATCTCATTCACACCCCTTTCGCCTTTCAAGCTGGCGATGACCAGGACCCGAGAGACGAGCACGGCCAGGTCATTTACGATTCCGGCGTAACGCTGATCGAGACATGGCGCGCGCTGGAAGGTCTCGTTGACAGTGGCCGCTGCAAGTCGATCGGGCTATCGGATGTGACGCTGAAAACGCTACGGGAAATCGTTGCAGTCGCACGGATCAAGCCCGCCGTCGTCCAGGTCGAATCGCACCCCTATCTGCCGGAATGGGAAATGCTGGAATTCTGCCAGGAGCATGGAGTAGTCCTGCTTGCCTTTGCGCCCCTGGGTCACAACATGGAACCCAACCTGCTGGACGATCCCGTCATCAAAGCCATCGCGGCGCGTGTCGGCAAGACACCGGCACAGGCTGCGCTGGCCTGGGCGGTGCAGCGAGGCACCGCGTTTCTGACAACTTCAAAGACGCCACATCGAATTGAAGAGAACTTTGACATCTCGGCTCTGCCTGAAGATGCAATGCGCGAGATGCGAGACGGGATCAAGACCAACATCCGCTTCAACAGCGTGGTGGAGACCGGTGTACCCGGCTTCATACCTCAAGTCCGGTAGATATCCGGTAGGCGGATATTCGCATTCCCGGTGTTGATCGACCCCCGCGAGTCAAGCTAGGCCATTCAACATGATGATAAAGCACTCTGCCCCTCAAAAGAAGCGGACCTCGGTGGGGTCTCGTCGCAGTCCGGAAGCTGAAGCCGCCGTACTGGCGGCAGCCAAGGAGCTTATTGCGGAGAAAGGCTACGCCGGGTTTTCCGTCGATGAAGTGGCACGCCGTGCCGGAGCAGGAAAAACGACGATTTATCGGTGGTACCCGACGAAAGCGGATCTGTTTCTCGCGATCTATGCGACGGAACGCTCGACTTTCGTCATGATCCCTGACACGGGAAACCTCGTCGAGGATCTGGTGCAATACACCACGAGCCTATGGCGGTTTTGGGCGTCACAGCCCGCCGGAGCCGCTTTGCGCGGCCTGATTGCCGAGGCGCAGGGTACTGCGGAGGCTTTGAGTGCCCTACGTGACCGGTTTCTGCCCGAGCGCACTGCCGATGTGAAGAAGATCATGATGGACGCGGCCTCTCGCGGCGAGATCCGTGCCGAAGAAGTCGGTGACAAGGTTTCGCTATGGGTCGGCTATAGTTGGCTTCGGCTTCTCACCCGCGAGTTGGATCGGGAGGATGGGATCTCCCCCGTGATGCGCCAGATTGCGGGCGTGCGAGCGTGATTGCTACTATAGTCATCATCGCAGCGGCATAGCCACTGTTTTGGGAAACCATGGCGGCGCAGATACGCAACTTAGTCAAAAGCAGCTTTCGGTATAGTGCAGCCGAGGGATATGCGTCAGGCTAGGAGGCCCGGGAATGCCATCCATTGCAGGTTTTGGCAAAGCTGTTTCCGTCGACGCGGCGGAAGTGATTGGACCACCAGAGATCCTCGCGCCGGGGTTATCCGTCATCTTCTGTGGGCTAAATCCCGCGCTTTCAGCTGCGCGTGACGGGCACAATTTTTCCCACCGGGGCAACCGCTTCTGGCCGGTTCTCCATCTTGCCGGTTTTACGCCACGCCAATTGGCAGCAAACGAAGAGCGGGAACTTCTGGCTTATGGCCTGGGCCTGACTTCCGCTGTGGCAAGGCCAACGAAAAGTGCAGGTGAGCTCAAAAGGCACGATTATCTCAGTGCTGCTCCCGCCCTCGAAAACAAGATAAGGACATTTGCGCCTGCTACACTCGCCTTCCTGGGAAAGGCGGCATATGCAGCGATCAATAACGACGCGTCGATCAATTGGGGCAGGCAGCCAGATCTTTTTGCTGGAGCCTCAGTCTGGGTCTTGCCAAATCCCAGCGGACTGAACAGGGCCTTCGACCTGGTACGGTTGGTGGAACACTACCGCGAACTCTGTCTCAGCCGGTGAAGCGACCATCAAGCGACAGAATGAATGGGAGCTTACCAAGACTACAAGCGCGGGCTCTCGGGAGGAGCTAGATGGAAGAACAACTCATAAAAGAAGCCCTAGAGCTGCATTGGAAAGCGTCGGACGCGGGTGACTTTGTCACCGAACACGAGATTTACGATGAAGATGCCGTGCTGGATTACCCACAATCGGGCGAGCGTATTCGTGGTCGGTCGAACATTGAATCGAGTCGGGTCGCATAACCGAACACAAAACGGTTTGCTGTTCGGCGAATCTCAGGCGCCCGCACGCTCTGGGTAACGGAATACACGCTCTTCTATGACGGCAGGCCGTCCTGCGTCCTCAGCATTATGGAGTTCCAGAAGAGGCTTGTCGTGCGCGAAACACAATACTTTTCGGACGTTTTCGAGCCCTCGCCCTCGCGCGCGCAGTTTATCGAGAGGCCGAGTGACTAAATTTCCGAACTTCCCAGGAATGGCGCATCAAGAACGGCGCTTTTTATCAAGTTTTCTCCTCGCTGCAGTACGTGACGCCCAAAGAACCAATCGGGTCACCTCGGCTCTTGGAGGCAATTGGTCATCACCAATCCCCATCAACTGGCACGCCTTGATGGGATTTGAACCCATGGCTTTGCAAGCTTTTGCGGAGGTTGTTGTTTCACCTCATACCGCGTCAGCCTGACAAATCCAAAGCCGCATGTCTCCCTGCGCAAAGGGACGGAACGGGACTTTTGGCTGTGGACTCGTCGTGTGGCGCAATAGGATCCGTCAGGAGCATGACGACGGTATCTTAAGCAGGAAATATATAGCAGTTGTACCGAAAAAATGGCCAGGATTGACCCAGGCCCCGGCAAGCCGACGACAAGAAAGGATATCAGATGACAGAAGCTGAACAACTTTGGGATTGGCGGCAGAAGATCGCCGACCTTTACTACGCGATACGTTCCAGCTCGGACGTCGTCGCTGCCTGGCACCTCTGGTGCGATACGCGGACATCTCTGTTCCTCGATCATTCTCAGTCGCCAATTGAAGTGGCAGAACGCCAAGCGTTCAAAGGGCCGACAACATTTCCGTATGACCCCTCATTGCGCCTGACGGTACGGCTTGAGCCTGTAATGCCGGAAGAGATGACAGTTGCAACTGGAGCGGATGGCGACCTGTCGATGCGTTCGTTCGCACGTACCGAGGGTCTCATGACCAGATTGGGTGGTGAATTGACGCTTTACTGGATCGAGGGGTATGGCGGTGGCGTCTTCCTGCCTTTCGTGGACGCGACTTCAGGCACCGAGACATATGGTGGTGGACGATATCTCCTCGACACAATCAAGGGAGCGGACCTGGGAGCTGTCGGCTCAGATGGAACATTGGTCCTTGATTTCAACTTCTCCTATTTTCCTTCTTGCGCTTATTCCTCGCGCTATGTGTGCCCGTTGGCACCATCAGGAAATCGATTGAGTGGCGCGGTAAGAGCTGGAGAACGGCATCCGATTTCGAAAGCGTGATCCTCTAGCCTTGCAACACCGAGTTCCCGGCAAATGCAGGAATGGTAACGCATCGCCCGCCCACATTTTACGCCTGCATTACCTCTACCGTTTCAGAGCGGGCTACGGTTCGGAGCCCTGCTTTCAAGATGCTTTCGAACAAAGAGCTTCGTTTCATGACGGATTTTTTGTCTTCAGGCATGGCTCCGATTCAGCCGCCTCCCCGCTGACGTCTTATCTCGTCGTACTGGCTGGCTGCCAAAGTTTATGCGAAGGGCGAGAAACGCAGATAGCCCCACGGATGGGGATGTTTGCGATGTCGTTGCTGTTTGTATGTGTGATGTGATTTGGTTGCGGGGGCAGGATTTGAACCTGCGGCCTTCAGGTTATGAGCCTGACGAGCTACCGGGCTGCTCCACCCCGCGTTATCCAGTCGACGCTAGCGTCGTCCGTCCAGGTTT
>NZ_JBFTNV010000042.1:0-58923 GCF_056397645.1 Rhizobium sp. 05L429
GAGGAAAGGCCGGTTGAAATCGCAGCCAGCGTGTTCATCGAGCAAGGCGCGACGATCATCCCTGCGACACGAAACGAGCCGCTGGCAATGGTCGCGCCGATGTCTGCATTGTCATAGCTTCTGTAAGCCTTCGGCAGCATCCGGTCATGGGCGTCGGCCCCGGCCTCGTGCAGAAGCGTCCGCTTGCCGCTTTGCGAGACGACGAGATGCACCCGAACGCCGAGCCCGCACAAGAGATCGAGGACGGCAAGGCCGAGAGCCGCGCCTGAGGCTCCGGTAATCGCCAGCACGACGTCGCGCTGCTCATGAAACGATGTCACGTTTGATCCTTTCCCATGTTGTTGCCGCGCGCGCCGCAATGTCTGACGGCATGCGCAGTTCGCGACCCCATTCGCGGTCGGTCTCCGGCCCGATCTTGCGGGTGGCGTCGAGGCCCATCTTCGTTCCGAGACCCGCTCGGGGCGATGCAAAATCGAGATAATCGATCGGCGTGTTTTCAAGCACCGTCAGGTCGCGCGAAGCGTCGAACCGGGTCGACACTGCCCACATCACGTCCTCCCAGCTCCTCACACCGATGTCGGCATCGACCACGATAATCAGCTTGGTGTAGTTGAACTGCGGAAGCATCGACCAGAACCCCATCATCACCCTGCGGGCCTGTCCCGGATACCGCTTGTCGATGGAGACGACCGCCATGCGGTAGGAGCAGGCCTCCGGCGGCAGCCACAGGTCGCGGATTTCGGGAAACTGTCGCCGCAGGATCGGGACGAACAGCTCTGTCATCGCCTCCCCGAGCCTGGAGGGCTCGTCCGGCGGGCGGCCGGTGTAGGTCGACAGATAAACGGGCGAGCGGCGGGTGGTGATGGCGCTCAGCCGGACGATCGGAAAGGGTTCTACGCTGTTATAATAGCCGGTGTGGTCGCCGTACGGTCCTTCGGGCGCAGTCTCGTCGATCGACACGCGTCCCTCCAGAATGATCTCGGCACAGGCCGGCACGTCGAGCGGCACGGTCAGAGCGCTGACGACCTGCGTGCGCGCGCCGCGCAGAAGACCGGCGAAGTTCAGTTCGCTCACGCCTTCGGGCAGAGGCATGACGGCGGCAAGCAGCGTTGCAGGGTCGGCGCCGATCGCGATCGCCACCGGCATGTCCTGACCGCGTCGCTGCCATTGGCGGAAGTGCTTTGCGCCACCGCGATTGGCGAGCCAGCGTATAATCAKCGAGGAGCGGTCGCGAACTTGCATCCGGTAGATGCCGACGTTGATGTCGTCCGGATCGTCGGGATCGCAGGTTATGACCAGCGGCCAGGTCACCAGGGGGGCCGGCTCGCCCGGCCAGCACCATTGGACTGGAAGCATACCGGTATCGATATCGTCTCCCCGGTAGACCACCGCCTGCGACAGGGCCGTGCGCCGATGCTTGGGCCGCATGCGACTTGCGGCCTTGATCAGGGACAATCTGCTCAAGGCGTCTGCGAGCGACTTTGGCGGAGATGGGTTTCGAAGATCGGCGAGGTCCTCCGCAAGTCGTCCGAGGCCGCCCTGCCCGACCCCGAAGCCAAGCTCTATGCGCTCCCTGGTGCCGAACAGATTGACGAGCACGGGGATAGGGCTGCGCCGTCCATCGGCGTCTATCGGTGCCCTTATGAGGAGGGCCGGCCCGTTTTCCTCAAGAACGTGCTGATGCAGGGCTGTCAGCTCGTGGACGAGCGACACGGGTTCGTCGACCGACAGAAGCAGCCGGCGCTGCTCGAGCTCGTGGATGAAGGATTGCAGGTCGGCATGACGTTTGATCTTGAGTGGATTGTTTAGCATGGGGATGCAATCGGCGAGGAAACCACTCCTGTCTTTGTCTCAAAACAAACAGGGCGAATGCGCCAGGCCCTAGGGTGCCGACCTCACGAGAAGAGGCCTCAATGCTTGCTCCATCCCGCCTGATAACTGCGGCCGGTATCGTGCCGTTGCCGATCGCGGCGCGCGCCGCATCCCTGCTGTTCCAGCAGGTTCTCAAATCCCACCCCCGGCTCTTCGACCGGCTCGGAGACTATCGATATTCGTGTTTTGGCTTTGCCCCTACCGACCTTGCCTTCGAGTTCGTGATCCGGCCCGCCGGAGGCGGTATCCGAACCTTCCGGCGTGGGCGCGCGCCGGAAGCCGACGCCAGGATCAGCGGTCCGCTGCTCCTGATGCTTGCGCTTGCCGAAGGCAGGGTCGACGGCGATGCCGTCTTCTTTGCCCGCAAGCTTATCGTGACAGGCAACATGGAAGCTGTGCTCGCGCTTCGAAATGCGCTCGATGACAGCGGAATCGATCTGGTGAAACTGGCCGGAGACATGTCGGGGCCGATTCGCCGTCCCGTAATGGGGGCACTCTCGTCCATCCGGCGCCACACACTCGAGGCCGAAGGTGCGAGATGGAACTGATATGTCCGGCCGGAACGCCGTCGTCCTTCAGAGAAGCAGTCGATGCGGGTGCAGACGCGGTTTATTGCGGCTTTCGCGACGAAACGAATGCCCGAAACTTCCCAGGTTTGAATTTTGATCTGCAGGAGCTCCGAGAGGCCGTTTCCTATGCCGGCGTCCGAGGCGTCAAGACCTTCGTGGCACTGAACACATTCATGACGGCAGGGCGGGAAGATCTCTGGTATCGCCGGGCGCAGGAAGCGACCGATGCCGGGGCCGACGCGCTGATCGTAGCCGATTTCGGGCTGATGGCACATGTTGCCGAACGTCATCCGCACCAGCGCCTGCACATCTCCGTACAGGCTTCGGCCTCCAATCCGGACGCGCTCGCCTATCTGGTCGAAAGTTTTAGCGCAGCACGCGTCGTCCTCCCCCGGACGCTGACGGTCGCCGACATTGCCCGCATCGCTCATCGCGTAGCCTGCGAGCTTGAGGTCTTCGTCTTCGGCGGCCTCTGCGTCATGGCGGAGGGGCGGTGCGCGCTGTCCTCCTATGCCACCGGAAAATCGCCCAACATGAACGGCGTCTGCTCGCCGGCAAGCCATGTCCGCTACCGGCAGGAAGGCACCGACATGGTGTCTGAATTGGGCGGGTTTACGATCAACAGGTTCTCCGAGAAGGAACCGGCCGGTTATCCGACCCTGTGCAAAGGGCGCTTCGAGATCGGCAGAAGCAAGACTTATGCCTTCGAGGATCCGGTTTCACTTGATGTCATGGATCAGTTGGACGAACTCCAGGCAGCCGGTGTCACGGCGCTGAAGGTGGAGGGGCGCCAACGCGGCAAGGCGTATATTTCGCAGGTCGTTTCGACGCTCCGTGCYACGATGGAAGCCGCCCCCAGCGAGCGTCCGGCGCTGATGGCCCGTCTCAAGGCCCTCAGCGAGGGATTGGCGACGACGCATGGCGCCTATGAGAAGCGGTGGAGGTAAAAGATGAAGCTGACACTTGGCCCGCTCCAATATCTCTGGCCGAGCGACCGATGGCGCGACTTCTACTTCGGGATCGCCGACGAGGCCCCGGTCGATGTCGTCGTCATCGGCGAGACGATCTGCTCGAAGCGCCTGCATTTCATGGAGGCTGAGCTTGCTGTTGTCATCGAGCGGTTGGAGGCAGCAGGAAAAGAGGTCCGGCTCTCGACACTGGCGCTCGTCACGCTCGATCGCGAGGCGAACTATCAAAGGGCGCTCGCTCAGGAGGAAGTCAGGCTTATCGAGGCCAATGATCTGTCTGCCCTCTATCTTCTGAAGGGCCGGCCGCACGCCGTTGGACCGTTCATCAATGTCTATAACGCCGCGACCGCACGCGTTCTGGCATCCAATGGTGCGACGATGATCTGCCTGCCGCCGGAGCTTCCAGCTTCGTCCGTGGCCGCCATTGCCAGGACCTGTCCGGATCTCGACCTGGAGGTCTTCGCCTTCGGCCGCATGCCGCTCGCCATCTCCGCACGCTGTGCTCATGCCCGTTCGAAAGGGCGAACCAAGGACAACTGCCAGTTCGTCTGCCAGGAGGATCCTGATGGCATTACAGTCAAAACCATTTCAGGTCAGCCCTTTCTTGCCCTGAATGGCGTCCAGACGCTTTCGCATACATGTCAGGCGCTTCTTGAGCCCCTCGACGAATGGACAGGATGGGGCGTCAGTTCGCTTCGACTATCGCCGCAGACCTGCGACATGGTCGAAGTATCCCGGACTTTTCGCGGGATGTTGAACGGAGAAATCGAGTCTGGGCAGGCGTTGGCGAGGTTGCGCGATCTTTATCCGGACATTCCGCTATCGAACGGGTTTCACCACGGCAAGACCGGCGCGGAATGGGTCGCGCGCCTGAGAAACGCAAAGGAAGCGACACAATGACCACGAGCCTGGCGGAAAGTGATGCTGCTGGCGACAGAAAGATCTTCTCTGCTCTGCGTCAGATAAAGGCCTTTGCAAAGGACCCGGATTGCGACTGCAGTTGTACCCTCATTATCGCGGAATTGCTCGCACGCCTGGTCCCAAGACAAAGAGCCGCCGTTGCGCAGGAGCTGTTCATGTCGGCACTGCGTCAGCGGACGAAAGTCGGAACACTCCTCGAGCTTCTGAAGGAACTCGATCAGTTCGGACCCGCCTCTGAGATCGGCGAGGTCGAGGAGGTGGCTCTGATTTTCGACGATGTGGCAAAACAGGCAAGAATGGGCTCTCTGCTTCTCAGAGCCTTCGCCGCCAACCGGCGCGACGTTGTTGACGGTCGGCAAACTTTTATCGCCAACCAGGCCGGGGAACGTCGGTCATGACTGCAGACAGCCGCCGGGACCGACATGTCGACGTGCTCGAGTTCATAAGCTGCGACGGTTCGACCGGAGGCGAGGCGCGCGCCGCACTCGAAATGTTTCTCCTGCAGACACGGCCGATCCTCACGCCGGAGCCGAATGCCGTCGAGCGACTGAACGGTCGGCGTAGGCGCGGCGACAATGAGGCGGGCGGGCATCCATATCCGTGAGTCCGCGTCCTCGGCTACCGCCGCCAGCAATTGACCGCCAGTTCACGAACATCATTGCATTTGCGCCAGATCAAGTACGGTCGAGGCGGAAGGTTTAAGCTCGTCACATGACTAGGAGTGATTGAAATGGGAAGCTTTAGCACCTGGCATTGGCTGATCGTCCTCGCCATCGTCCTCATCCTGTTTGGACGCGGCAAGATCCCCCAGCTCATGGGCGACGTCGCACATGGGATCCGGGCCTTCAAGAAGGGCATCGATGACGGGCAGGTTAGCGAGAAGGACAGGGACGGCGATGCAGATCGATCTTGATCCGGATCAATGCGTGTTCGGTCATGGTTGAACGTCCGGGGAAGCCCAAGATGGAATATTCGATCATCTCGGCCCGGTTCGACGACGCAGAAAAATGCGGTCGCGTCGGTCTTCGAACCGCTGAGCAAATCAGGTCACTGATCGTCACCCGGCGATCGCTACTAAGCGTCGCCTCGCCCCCGCGCGCGAGTGAGGCGCGGCTTTTCCAGTTTCTGCATAGCTTTTGCGAAATCGCGCTCACCTATGGCAAATGCGATCCGAGGCATGCCGGGACCCTGATCGTCACAGCAACCGACGTAAGACGTTGGCGCCGCGGTTATTCACAGTCAGAACCGCTGTGGACGTGGCAGGGTATCGACAGTACAATCACACCCGTTCCCCGCCGAATTGATCCATTGCCTGGCTTATACGCTTCGGCAGAAACGCTCGAACGCTTCGCGGGTGCATAGGTTCTGGAGATGTTCCTCGTCMTGATCGTGCGCGAGATGACGAAGCACCAGCTTGAGCAGTTCCCATTCGGTGGCGCGGTTGCGATTGAACCACGACGCCTCCGCAATATCGTCATAGATGTGGAGAACGCGCCTGGCGGTGACTGGATCGAGATCTCTCAGGAGCATGGTGGGAGGGGCCGCTTTTCGAACATGGATTACATCCCTATGGTGATGCGAGAGCTTCGCTCGTCTTCGATGAGGCAGCACAACAGGGGTGCTGATGTCTTCGCATGACGGACGAGTATCGCATGCCGTTGCTATCGCCCCTCGGCTTGCTCGTCCTTGATAAATCTCAATCTGGCCGGAGCGGTACTCGAACTGATACAGATCAAAACCGTCCGTCAGAATTCATGAGAAGGGTGGCAGACAATCAAGGACCGGATTTGATGAACCTGCCGACATTCGTTATCGCCGTCTTCACGCTGCTGATCCTTCCAGGCCCCACCAATGCGGTTCTGGCGTTGGCGTCGACAGCGCTGACTGTCTGGCGGTCTCTGTCGCTCATCGCCTCGGTGGTGCTCGCCTATCTCGCAATCATCGTTCCGGTGTCGGGCATCGCCGCCCCGCTCCTTAATGGCCATCCAGGCATCGCCTGCATCGTCAAGCTCGCTTCGGCGATATGGGTTCTCTATCTTGCGCTCAAGCTATGGGTTCCGGCACCGGCGGGCCGCCAGAACGCGCTCGGCATCGGTCAGCTCTTCGTCACCACGCTGCTCAATCCCAAGGCCATCATCATCGGCCTCACCCTTGTGCCTGCCGTCCAGGCGGGAGTGCCCGCAGCGATGGTGGCATTCGTCGGTTGCGCAACGGTGACGTCGGCAACATGGCTTGGTATTGGCGGTCTGCTTGTCGGGCGCCACGCGCAAATGCCACCTTTTGCGCGGCATTGTGGTTGCACGGTGCTGGTCGCCTTCTCCCTGACACTTGCCGTCAGCGCTCTTTGGACCTGAGACCTGTGTGAGATTTTCATGCCGGATAGCGCGGCCTTAAGACACCTATGAGCCATCGTTCACGTGGTTATGCAGCGCCGGTGACTGTCTGCTGACTTGACCTTTGGCGCGCTTTGACGGTGGGTCTCTCCGGGTCCCTAACGCGCCTTCATAAACGACCACACCGAGATAGCGCTCGCCCGTTTAGTCCCAGATATGCACAAAAATTGCGACAACCAATCATATATGACATGTCAAATTCAGGTCAGCCGTGCCGCTGACGCACGGACCCACATAAGGAATCCGCTAGCCTTCGGACCGATCATCTCGTCTCGAGTATCCTCTCCGATTTCAGCTCGCGCAGAGCTTCTTCAATGCATTCTCCACTCCCTTGCGAAGGGCAGCCGAGATCTCGGGTTCGAATGTTGTGACAACGTCACCAAACTCGCCGCCGGCCTCAATGATCTCGATCGAACTTCCGCTCATGACACAGGTGGCAAGATTGGCCTGCAGGTGAATTCGAGCCTTTGCCGAAAAACCGCCCTGGAGAGGGGCATCGTCCGATGTCCGGCAGGCGAGCGTGCCGAGTGCGCTTGCCTCGGCCAAATCTCTGTCAACCCGGATTTCAAGCGTGTCGATCCTAACGAAGTCGAGCTTATCGATGCCCAATTGGATCTTCACGCCCAAGACCGATTGCCTGACCTTCAAAGGCTTGCAGGGCTKGGCTGCCGCAATCGCTCGTTCGAGAACATTGGCGGCGGATGCCGGCGAGCTCAAGAAGGGGGTGACGACGATGACCGCTGTGAACGCCATGCACCTCAGAAGGTGCCTGGCGTTCCGGTATGTCATGGCCTGACGTCTCAGGTCGCCGGGCGAGCCTGTCAAGCCAGACACCATCTTCGAACGAATTTCAAAATGATCGACACGCATGCTCATCCTCAGGTCGAAGTGTGTCTGGCGACATCAGAATACAGCGTCCTTACGCAAAGGGAAGAATGTTGCATCAGGTCCCCAAATACCCGGCTCCAGCGTAGCGGCAGGCATCGGTTCCCAAATCTATCGCCGGAGAAACTTCGACCCAATCGCGACAAACGTGGCTGTCAGCAATGGGGAGCGAACTGTGCGATGGCACAAAACCGCCGATGTCCCGGCTGTCAGCCAGAGCAATCACCACACCCTCTCATCACAATTCTACTCGCAGCTGCCTCATCGAAGCGCGCCGGATGGTGGTTTCGTAAGGGACAAGCGCCAGGAACGCGGCCAATGCGGTCTCCTATGAAGGAGTCTCGCAGTCCGAGCGCGAACACGCAAGAACCCGTCGCCGCATAATCGTCCCTGCGACGTCTTCCCAGGTGGATCGTGTATTTGTCAACAGAGGCACGTCGCCGTTCGGTGAGATCGTCAAGGCTGGCGCTCCCGCAGGCAAACAGCAGGCGGGCAGAGCAATGCCCGGGGTCTGGCACTGTCTCCGCCCGTCCCTCGATCGGCGAGGCCGGTCGATCTCTTATGCCTGTTCCAAACCTTCGCAGAGCGACTGCGACACCCACGCTAACCCTTCCGTCAATGCGTCATTGCAGGCTTTGGCTTCCTTTCCGTCCATTGCGGCGGAGCGCCGTACTTCGAAGCGACCACCCCAAGCAGCCCGGGTGCGCGGCCGAACGCATCGCAGGCAGCATATTTCGGCTTTCCGCCGAGCCAGGACCGAGCGCGTTGTCTTGACGGAAGTGAGAGGTTCAGTCCCTTCGGTTCCTTTCCGGCGATCAGCACCCGCGAAAAATCACCGGCAAATTTTGTTGCGAGGCMATAAGCGTCCCCGACCTCGGAAACGCGGGGATTGTCCTGAATGGAGTTGGCGCCGCGTGCCCACAGCATTGCGGCATTTTGCATTCCAGTGGCGTCGAGCGCTTCGGCTTCGATCGCCAGGCCACCGAGGCCGAAGGGGAGGCGCGGCACGCTCACAGGCAAGGCAAAGCCCGAACCAACGCTGACGACGGTTGCGACCCCGGCAACGGCCTTGTTGGTCGGAACGATGTCGGCGACGACCGAACGGACGGTCAGATCTGCCGGCTGGCCGGCTGGGACCATCTGGTATTTGTCGCTTAGCGCCACGCACAGTGCCCGGTCGAGAGCGTTGGACACCAGAGACCGGTCGGCCTCGGACTTGATTTTGGACGCAGCGCTGAAGGAAAAGACAGTCGGAACGATAGCGACGGTCTTTACCCGTGCCAGTTGCTGCCCGTCGACGTAGAGCCGTTTCTTGCCGAGCGTCCCCTTCGATGGACCGAGATTCGTGTAGGAGGCCAGCGTTCCCGCCTCCTTGAGCGGCACGGCAGCACACCCGGAAACGGTTGCCGTTATCAGTAAGGCAATAAACGCCAGGAGCGATGCTCTGGACTGCTGGTTGAAAAGCGGTTGGTTGAAAAATCGACGACGTGAATGCGAATTGCTGGGCATGTTTCTCGTTGGCCTCTGGTCATGACGATGACCGGACACTCGGAGCAAACAATTGCTACACCATTACGTGGTCCACCGTTTGCTGCATTTGGATGCAGGATCGATACTTCTGTTCCCGACGAACCGCGTTCATTCCCGAATTTTCCGCAGAAGCGGATCGCATTCGGCGGCGATATAGACATTGGAAGCGCACCGAAGGAGCCCGCGGCCTGAAGCTCGATCACAAGACCGGCTCGCTGACGCCGGGCAAGGAAGCCGACATCATTCTGCTCGACGCCAATGCAATCAACGTTGCTCCGCTGAACCATGTGCCCGGCGCTGTCGTAACCCTTATGGAGCGATCGAACGTCTCGACGGTTCTTTGCGCCGGCAAGGTCMGCAAGTGGCAGGGCGCTTTGCTTGGTCACGACATTGCCAAGCTCTGGGTCGAACTGGAAGGAAGCCGCGACTATCTGATTGAAGCGGCAGGCATCAAACGACGTTATTTCTGAGCAATCCAAGCAACGAGGGGTTCTCATTTTGGTCACTCAATCGCGGGTGGGCGTCAACAGAATTGTCGACGCCGCCACTCCCTCGTCTTCCGGTGCCGGAAGCTGAATAGTCATTTAGCTGAGCGGTCAGCTCCCCTGCGGTTGGCAGGAGAGCTAACATTTCAAGCCGAAGATTGGTTCAGAACGAAAGACGCGTTCCCGATCAGCCGCCAAGTACAAATCGAGAAAATGCGAGGGAATTCTGCGCATCCTCATCCATCCTGGCTTCGTCTGCGCCGTCAGTCAGGTCTCGCCAGACCCGAATGTCAGAGCCAATCGTACCACCGGTCTTGACGAATGGTTCCATGACGACAGCGCCAGTGTAGTCGATTTCGCGGAGTGCGAGGCCTATCTCGTGCCAGGGTATTCTGCCTTTCCCGGGCACGCGGCGATTGCTCTCTCCAGTGTGAAAATGACCTAGCAAGGGGCCAGCGGTGCGGATGGCATCGCCGAAACTGTCTTCCTCGATGTTCATATGGAAGGTATCGAGCATCACCTTGACGTTTGATTTGCCGACATCCTTCACGAAGGCAACGCCTTCAGCGGCTGTGTTCAGGACGTGGTTTTCGAACCGGTTCAGCACCTCGAGGCAAAGGTTTATGCCCAGGTTGTTTGCGAAGTCTGCAATGCCATGAATGCCCTCGACACCACGCGCCCGATCACCGGCTTTGTCGATCGGCTGCGAGTAATCAACCGGCCAGTACGAGTGGAGTGCACCGCCGATCGTCTTGATATCAAGCTTGGCTACGTTGGTGAGAGTTTGCTCGAAAAACGCCTTGCCAGCTGCCCGTATCGCACTGTCAGGCGACGACAGGTTTTTGGACCTGGAAGGACCAATCCCCGCGGTCAGAATGATACCGTTGTCCTTCGCGCTCTGCTTGATCGCTGCGAGATCTGCATCGCTATATTCATTGATGTGATGCGCGGCGACTTCGAGAATGTCGAACCCGAGCTTCGCCACCTTTTCGACGTACGGGCCAAACTTGGCGCTCCATTCATGCTCCCAGTAGGAGTAGTAGATTCCGTATTTCATAAGAGTCTCCCTTAGGTTTCAGCTGTATTGGTTGGTGGCTGGCAGGACCGCGGCGCCGACGAAGGCGGCAACGAGACCTTGAGCCGAAGCAGCGAACCGAAAGCCGTTCGGTCCGACATGGCTAGTTGTTGTCGATGCGTCGGTCGGGCTCAGCACTGCCAGAGATGATGGCAAGACCGTTTGGCAGATCGTTCTCTTCGACCTTGCGATTGATTTCCGTCGGATCGAGCCCGAAGGACCGCCAGYGATCCTGGAGCCGTTTGCGTAGATTGTCCTCGCTGACATCCACGAAGACAGTGAAGTCAAAAATTGGTTTGAGCCTGCCCCACGGCGCTTGGCGGGAAAGAAGGTAATTCCCTTCACAGACAATGATATCAGTTGATTGCGGGATTAGACTTCCACCGGCACGGGCGATTTCGATCGAACGATCAAACACGGGGACGGCGACGACGTCGTCTTCGTTTGCCTTGAGTCGCTCGAGCATCCGACGGAACCCGTGCGCGTCGAAGGTGTCGATGGCTCCCTTAAACGGCCGTCGGCCCATCTGTTCCAAGACGACATCGTCGTAGTGATAGCCATCCATGGGGAACAAAGCCGCATTGACACCATGATCCGCCTTGAGCCGTTGCACGATCCGCTCGGCAAGAGTTGATTTTCCCGAACCGGGTGCACCTGCAATGGCGATCAACACTCTCTTGCCGCCACTTTCAGATAGCCGTTCAGCGGCGACCCTCGCGATCTCACCCGCGTTTTCTTCAATATTGCTCAAGGAACTCCTCCCTTAATTTCGGCCTGGCGCACTAAGGCCTATGCGCCAAAGCCTTGCATTCCGTATTGCGCAGCCTTGCCGCGCAGAAACGAGAGACCGCTTCCCATGACTTCCTCTTCGTCGCGAGCAACCGGACGCCAGGTGGAAATGTCGCCGGCCATCTCGCGCGGCATGCTGACAAAGCTCTCCAGGACAAGAGCGCCTTTGAAGCCGATTGCTGAAAGGGCAACGAAGATCGAATCCCAGGGTACGTTGCCTGCACCGGGGGTTCCGCGATCGCTTTCCGACATGTGCATGTACTTGAGGTGATCGCGAGCGGCGAGAATGCCGTTGGCGGCCCCCTTTTCCTCAATGTTCATGTGGAATGTGTCCAGATGGACGAAGACGTTGTCCATTCCGATCCGCTCGACCAGCGCCGCGGCCTGCTCCGCGGTGTTGACGAGATGGTTTTCGTAGCGGTTTACCGCTTCGACGCCGAGCTGGATGCCCTTGGACTTAGCGCGTCGCGCCGCCGCCTCGAGGGCGCGGGTAAGGTTGTCGTACTCAGCCTCGGTTGGCAGCGAGCCGGTTCGTTCGTTGGTACCACCAAACGTCACTCCGGTGAGTGCCTCAGCGCCCATCTCGGCGGCCTTGTCTATTGCTACTTCAAGATGGCGGATGGCGGCCTCTGGTCGCTTTGAGGCCCAAGCCGCCTCAGGAAGCACGAGCGAGCATGCTGCCCTGATCCTGTTCTTTGCCAAAAGCGAACGGGTGTGCTCGGCGTCTACAGAGGGTGCGTCGACCAATGGGATTTCAATGAACCCGAGCTGGTACTTCTTTGCACCGGCAATGGCCCGCTCCGCTCCTGCGCGGTCCCAGTTCATTGTCCACATGCTTGCGTGAATTCCAAAACCCTGCACGGTTCATCCCCTCTTTCTGCGTGAGGCCCTGTAGGCCGAAACGATGGTTCTGGCGGCCATGACCACGATCATCAGAACGCCCCAGAGCGCGGTTGCGAGATGTTGATTTGCCCCCATCAGGTTGAGACCCGATGACAGGAGTTGGAGCACGATGAGTGCAACGAAGACCGGCAGCACGCGGCCAAAACCGCCAAACGGATTGATCCCGCCCAGAAATGCAGCAAGCACCGTGATAAGTAGGTAAGATTCGCCGTGTCCGACGCGGACGGAATTGAAGCGGGCAAGCATGATCACCCCAGCAACGGCGCACATCAGCCCGGACAGCATGTAGACAAGGACCAGGATGCGACGGGTGTTCAAGCCGGAATAGCGAGCTGCCTCGATGTTGGAGCCGATCATCAGCAAGCCGAAACCGAGCTTGAAGCGCGTCAGCAAGAGCTGCCATAGACCAACACAAACGATGAAGATCATCAGCGGGATCGGGAAGCCGAATATCTGTCCGTGCCCGATCGGAGCGATGAAGCTCGGAAAACCGGAAACGTCCCCGCCTCGTGTGAGAAACTCCCCCAGGCCGCGCAGGAAGATCATCATCGACAGCGTCACAAGGATCGGATGGGCACGCGTATAGGCGATCGCCGCACCGGTCATCAGTCCCGCGGCGCCACCGGTGGCAAGCGCAGCCAAGATGCCAAGAAGAAAGGCGAACGGAGGCGCATCCACTCCGCCGTATGATTGCATCACCCACGCAGCGGCAAGACCCGACAGATTGGCGGTGAATGTAACCGAGAGATTGATGCCGCCAGTCAAAAGCGGAAGCAGCATCGCCAGCGTAAGGAGGCCCAATTCCGGAAGCTGGAATGCGACGGAGCCGAACGTTGCAGCGGAGATGAAGTTGTTTGCTGCAAGACCGAAGATGATCATTACGGCCAGGAAGGCGATGGCCGGACCCATCATATCAGCGCCGAAGGTGGCATTGAACCTTTGAGCCATGGCTTTCATTGGTGTGTGCTCCCTCTGCTGGTGCCGCCCTTGGCAAGGAACGGCAGGAGCTTGTCGATCCGTGCGGAAGACAGCGTGATGGCGATGAGGATGATCGCACCGACGATCATCTTGAATGCGAATGGCGAGACACCCATGAGGTTAAGGCCGTTCTGAGTGATCGAAACCATCAGCACACCCAGGACACATCCGATGACGGACCCTTTCCCGCCACCCAGCCGGGCCCCACCGAGAACTGTGGCGGCCAGGACATCGAGTTCACGACCATAGAGAGCGTTGGGAACGACTTCTTCGGCGTAGTGGGCCTGCATCAGTCCGGCGATACCCGCCATGAGGCCCAGCCAGCCGAACGAGATGTAATGCATGGCTCCGATGTTGATACCGAAGCGGCGTGCACCCTCGGGATTGTCGCCGAATGCGTAGAGCTGACGTCCAATGGTCGTGCGGGAAATCATGAACCAGGTTGCCACGCAGCAGAGGATCATGACGACGACTGGCAGAGTAAGCTCCACCCACGAGCCATCGGCCATCTCGTGCTCGTAGAAGACAACCCGTGTGGTCAGCCACTCAGGCAAGTCGTAGATCGACACGCCCTTGGTGAAGAACATCAGGAGCCCGAAGAAGATGTTGAACGTGGAGATCGTCGCGACGATTGAGATGATGTGAAGCCGATAGACCAGAGCTGCGTTGATCAGACCAAGGCCGATCCCAACGGCTCCAGCGATGATGAAACCTTCGGCCCAGTTTCCGCCGCCCAATGCACCCAGTGCGAGCGCGGTCACGTATTGGACCACCGACGCGGCAACGGCGAAGGAAATGTCGATCCCGCCTGAAATCAGGACTACGAGAAGTCCGACGGCGAAGATGATGTTGACGGCCGAGACGTTCAGCACGTCGAATGCATTCGAAACCGTAAGAAACCGGTCAGTTCCAAAGGACAGTCCGACGCATAGCACGATCATGACCGCCAGAAGCGTGGATTCTGTTGTGTGTCCAAGGATCAATCTACGCATAGACGGCGGCCTCCAGTTCGGCGAGCGACACGCTTCGGGGGTCGTAGGTCGCGTGGATTTTGCCTTCCACCATGTGAATGATGCGGTCGGCGTTGAAATACACCTCGGGGGGTTCGTCGKAGATCAGGATGATCGCCAGGCCCTGGGCCGCCAACTTGCGCACGATCTCGAAGATGCCAGCGCGGGCACCGACATCGACGCCAACGGTTGGCGCATCGAGGATCAAAATCTTGGGACCGATGGCCAGCCACTTGGCGATTGCCACGCGTTGTTGGTTGCCGCCGGAGAGTGTTCGAATCGGGTCATCCGGCGTGCCAATCTTAATGCCCAGCGCCTTAATCCAATGGTCGACCACGCTCGCCTTCTTGGGCGGCGAGATCATGCCGCCCGACAGAAGCTTATCGAGCGATGACATGACCAGGTTGTCAGCGATTGACTGCGGCTGGTTGAGGCCGAGTGACAGCCGATCTTCGGAGAGATAGGCAATGCCCGCGCGGATGGCGTCTCGGTTGGAGCCAAAGTGAGCGCGCTTGCCCTCGATGGTGATTTCACCCGCTTGAGGGCGGTGCATACCGAAGATCGTCAGCGCAAGTTCAGTACGGCCAGCACCCAACAGGCCGGTTATTCCAAGGGTCTCACCGCGACGCAGGTCAAACGTGATGTCCTCGAACTCCCTTGCGCGAGTGAGCCCGCGGACGGAGAGGATGACGCTTGCGTCGTCATGGTCGGCGGCAATCACGGAACTGTCGAAATTCCGGCCCGTCATAAGCTCCGTCACGCGGGACTGGGTCATCCCCTCTCCCGGGAAAACGCCGACGAGCGAGCCGTCGCGAAGAACGGTCATTCGATCGGAAATCTCGAGTACTTCCGCAAGACGATGCGAAACAAAAACGACCGCGACACCGGATGCCGAGAGGTGTCGAACGATGTCGATCAGGTAGTCGGTTTCGGACTGTGTCAGCGATGCGGTCGGCTCATCCATGAAGACCAGTCGAGCTTCGCCGACCAAGGCGCGGGCGATGGCGACGATCTGGCGTTGCGCGATCGGCAATTCCTTGAGCGGCTTATGAAGGTCGATGCTGACACCGAGCCGCGCCAGTGCCTTTTCGGCCGCATCCACAATCTTCCGCTTATCGACCAGGCCGTACTTTCCGTTGACCGCGTACTGAAACCCGATGTTTTCGGCGACGGTCATCTCCGGGAAAAGCGCGAGGTCCTGCCAGATGACCTGAATACCCAGCGATTGCGCCAGCGTCGGTGTCATTGCCGTGATTGGCTGGCCGTCGAAAAGGAATTCGGCACCATCCTGCGGCTTATAAACGCCAGTGATGACCTTGATCAGCGTGCTCTTGCCGCAGCCGTTCTCACCTGCAAGGCAATGCACCTCGCCKGGATTGACCTCGAACGAGACCCCTTTCAGAGCCCGCACACCGCCAAACGTAACTTTGATATTCTTGAGTGAAAGGAGCGGTACAGCGCTCATAGCATATCCCCCTGATCAGCCGCCCGCTCGGCGGGGTGCGCAGGTGCCTAAAATCTCGATTGGGGGGTCGCGAGGAGCATGTCCCACGCGACCCCGGCCTGGGCTTGGGGAGGGTCAGAGGCCCATGGCGACCAGCTTGTCGATGCTTTCCTTGTTGATGGTCAAAAGCTGGTCGACGATGATCGTGTTGCCTTCGGGGTTGATCTTTCCGAGACCTTCGATGTCATCACCGGCCTTGGGAACTTCGCCCTTGGAGATACGGTCCGCAAGGGTCACGAAGACCTCGCCGGCTTGTTTGGGATTCCACATGAACCCGCCGGTCAGAGCACCCGACTTGATGAGCTTGGCGCCCTGCCCTGGCGAGAACGGACCGATCACGAACACCTTGCCGTCCTTGCGACGCTCTTCTACGGCGCGACCAGCACCGATTGGACCCTGCGAACCGAATGCCAGGAAGCCCTTGAGGTCGGCGTTCGCGGCCATCAGGTCGAGAGCCGTCGAGCGGCTCTTGTCGACGTCCTCGGCAACGCCGTAGCGGTCGCCGACGAGCTTCATATCAGGATAATTCGCTTTTATGTATGCGATAGCGGCATCAGCCCAGGCATTGTGCAGCGGAACGGTCAGCGATCCAACGAAGACCGCATAAGAGCCCTTGCCACCCATCTTTTCTGCAAGGAGCTTGCCATGCGCTTCGCCAAAGCCCTTGGCGGAAGCAAGTTCGAAGTCCCAGTCAGCGCCGACCTGCTTCGGCGATTCATGGGTGATGACCTTGATTCCGGCTTCCTGGGCCTTCTTGAGAACCGGCTCCAGAACCTTGGCGTCGTTGGGTACGACACCGATGAAGTCGACCTTCTGGGCGATCAGGTCTTCGATAGCACGAACCTGAAGAGCCGGATCGGCACTGGTCGGACCGACCATGAAGCCTTCGACACCGAGCTTGCTGCTCTGCTCCTTAATGCCGGCCTCCATGGCATTGAACCACGGGATACCGCCGATCTTCACCACAACACCGATCTTTGGTCCAGCGAAGGCGACGGATGCGAGAAGTGTCAGCGAGAGGCCGAGCGTGACTGCGAGCATTCTCTTCATGGATTTTCCTCCTCCAAACACGGTCAAAGGAGATGCGCCACACGAGCCCCATGCTTGTGTGCTAAGCGTTTTCGGCTCCATGATAGAACCTCCTCCCCTGCCGCTTTCCTCAAAGCGCCCATCCTTTGCACAATCGTTATTGCTTTCTTGCACAATCGATGGTGCAATAACCATATCACTAAAAGGCCTTTCGTCAAGAGGTTCGATTGTTCTAGATAGTGAAGATCGGTGAGGAGATTCGGGGATGTCGGAAAAAGAGCAAAAGAAAGCAACGATTTACGATTTATCGGTGGTGTCCGGCGCATCCCCGTCGACCGTCAGCGCTGTACTCAACGGCACCTGGCGTAAGCGGCGCATTTCCGAAGAAACCGCTGACAAAATCATGACGCTTGCAAAAGCGCACCGCTACACGGCGAACCTTCAGGCCCGTGGGCTGAGAAGCTCGCGCTCCGGCCTTACTGGGCTGCTCCTGCCCGTCTACGATACCCGCTTCTTCTCATCGATGGCACAGACGTTCGAAGCGAAAGCGCGCCAGCGTGGGCTGGTGCCCATGGTCGTTTCGGGACGACGCGACCCCGAGGAGGAACGGCAGACAGTCGAGTCGCTGATCGCATACTCCATCGATTCCCTCTTCGTTGCCGGCGCGACCGATCCAGACGGCGTTCATCAGGTCTGCCTGCGAGCAGGTGTGCCGCATGTGAACATCGACTTGCCGGGCAAATACGCCCCGTCGATTATCTCCGACAACCGGCAGGGGGCGGAGATGCTGACGAGCGCGATAATCCGGCATGCCGAGGGGATGGGGCCGCTTGCCCCCGAGGATGTATGCCTTTTCGGTGGGMGCGATGACCACGCAAGCCGCGACCGAGTACTCGGCTTCCACGCGGTGAAGCAATCAATTTTCGGCGATGACGTCCCGAAGGACGATATCGAGACCACCGGATATTCTCCGGGCATGACCGCCCTCGCCTTCGAGCGCTTCTATGAGAAACATGGCAGGCTGCCGCGCTGCTTCTTCGTAAACTCGTCGATTAATTTCGAGGGGCTCTTACGTTTCATGGGACGTCACGATGGCGAGGCCTTTGGCGACATTGTTGTGGGATGCTTCGACTACGATCCGTTCGGGTCGTTTCTTCCGTTCCCCGTTTACATGATCAAACCAAACGTCTCGGAAATGCTCGATCGAGGGTTTGATTTGCTGGGGGAAGATKCACTGCCCGAGATCATCATGATCGAGCCGCAACTCGTGCTGCCGCGTACGGCGCTTGAAGGGCCTCTCGACGCCATCAAAGACCCCACACCCGCTTGACGGCCTGCCGATCATTCGATCGTCTGCCGCCCTGAATTCACGAATTCAAGCTGAGATTTTGGTTCGCCTTCCACCGAAAACAAGGTGCCTCGTCTTACGCAGTCAAGTGGGCACGGGTGATTGGGCGGGATGGCATCGATGTTACATGGCGAAGACAGGGACACCCAATGTCGATGCTCCACTCGGTGTACCCATCCGTCGGCGGCGCGCCCGCCCTCGTCATCGATCAGCTTCCTCGCCTATCCTGGGAAAGAGTTGCAAAACATTTGAGCCACTCGTTTGCACCTCAGCGCCATTTTTCTGGCGAKCGGAGCTACGTTCGCCTGCACTCTGGATCGCCGAGACGAACCCCTGCCGTTGGCGGTAGTAGTCCGGTTTGGCAGGAAGGGTCAGGTCAAACTCCTCGAGCATCCGCTCGATGATGTCCATGGCCTCTGCCGCCAACCCCGCATACCCTTGCTGGCGTCGCTCGAAGAATCCATCATAGCCTGGGCCCGAAAGGTCCAGGCTGTCCAACGCATATGTGAGGTTCTTCACACGGTTCGAGAGCCACAGGATTTGTTCTGAAAGTTCGGCATTGAAAAGGGCCCAATTGACTTCCCTGGGAAGGACAAGCGTGGGCTCCGGAACGTGAAAAGTAAATTCGCCCTCGTCCATGGGATTGAATTCGGGCGTGTCGTGAACGGCCGCGTAGCTTGCTCCGACAAAGTCATCAAGCGCCAGTACCGTCATCATTGCGAGATTTCTTGCCTCGGCTTTCGGTCGCCGATCCAAACCGCTCTTCGCAAGTCGAATGATGGTCGGAACCAAAACGCCGACAGCTAAACTGCCAGCCCCGATGAACGCCCCCATTGCCATAATACCTTGGGCGGATTCGAAGAACTGCGTCAATATTCACCTCGTTGAGTGTGAGATGTGAGTTGCGTCAATAAGCTCGCGTAGACGGAATCAGCACTTTCACCTCCAGTTTGCCTTGAACCGAAGAAATAGGAAACCGCCTTGGTAGGAGCTTCGGTGAACGTCTAAGTGTCAGCATATCAAGTGAGGCTAAGCCCACTGGCTTTCAAGGGCCTATCTTCCGGGAATTGGCCAAAGCAAGATCGCTCTCCCTAGAGTACGAACGCTATTGAGGGCTTCGTTTTCATGCGCGGAGTCGTCGTTTGTGCTCCAGTCCTTAATCCTCTTCTTGCCCGGAGGCGGTATGCGGAATGAAATATGCCGGGAAACGTCGATCCAAGCCGACGATCGGCAGACCTCAAATTGGCGAGGAAGGTTCCAGCGGCGCTCGATACAAAAGCACCCGACCGCTTGGCATGAGTTGGGAGAGGAAATCGAGGTCGCGGACGTTGCCGGTCAACGCGCTCGCACCGAGCTGGCGCGCCTGCAGGAAAGCGAGGGAATCGTTGTTGAGCAGCGTTTCTTACAGATATTCGCTACGTGTTCCACAAATCTGGCCCCCACGTCATGGGACGTCATCAGTGTCACAACGTCAGCCAAAAAATTGAGATTTTTGTTTCAGAGGCCCTGCGGAAACCGAAGTGGCTCGACGCGCTCCTCGCGCAGAGCCGGGTCGCAGACCAGCGAGAGGGCGCAAACGCCAGCCTCGAGGGCAGCGTTGAGAAGGCTCTGCCGGAACTCCTCCGGGCTGACTTCCCCGATCAGCGCATCAGCGCAAGCCTTGACGGCTATGACGTAATCCTCGCCATCGTCGAGAGGCCAATCTTCTATGAGAACACGCGCCGCGTCGGTCAGGTTCCGGACGATCATTTGCGGCTGACTGTTGTGAAATTTTAGTCCGATCGGCGCAAAGGCCGAATATCTATTCGCTGCCATGCCTTCACCCAGTCCATTGAGAGCGTCATTATACACGACGAAAGCGCGCTTGTATTTCAATTAGTTAAAACAGCGTTAACGTGGCGAGAGTTGCTGATTGCCCCCGCAGAATCGCGGACACCGAAGGAACCCGACGGCCGCACCGTAAGCATTCCATCGTGGGGGGTCGATCGTATGCACGCGCTGACTTCTCAGGCGATCGCGTGTTGCCGGGCTTGCTGTAGGAGAGATATGAAATGGCGCTAAGAAGCCGGAATATGCCTCATCGCCGAGCGTCGCAGCATGTTGATTTGTGCATAGGCAGTTTGCGAAAGCGGCATTTGTCATCGCAGCCGAGCGGCAGTAAAGCACAGCCCATGTTGACGGCCTGCCGATACGTCAGTGTTTGCCGTCGGTAGCAACACACGGGCGCTCCCTGATCAGGTCGAGCGCCCGTTTTGTTTGAGCCGACTGGACGCTTCGCAGGTACTCGATCAACGAGGCATCAAGCGAGAAAAGGAGCGCGGCCCGTGGCCGCTGCAGGATTGGCGGCGTTCGCCGAAAGCGCGATGCGTAGGCGATCCCCCTCCGCATTGTCTGCTTGTCTCCTCCCCCCGCCGTTGCCCACGAGCTCGCGAAGCAGGAGCCCCGGGTCCTGCGCCGCAGGCTCACTTCACGGAAGAGAGGAGGTTATGACTGAGACAGAATAAACCAGAGCCCATCGCTGCCCGCTTGCTGCAGCGAGCGGCCGTTCAACATCATCAAACCTTCAGATAAGGTAATCCAAATACGTCCATCATAGTTCGCCTCCCACCGGACGTGTGCTGTGCTGAGCGCCGGCGGCACCACACCAACTGCCCCGATCTCGAAGATTGCATTGGCCCTGGCCCTTGTGGCAGAGACGAGAAACATCGTTGACAGCGCCATGGCGGTTTGTCGGGCCCACGCCGAGAGACCGCTCACCTGTGTCGACAACCATTTTAGAGCTGATGCCCACATGGACCCATTGATGACCGCCTCGATTTATACCGACTATGTTCATGATTTGAAGGCGACGCTGGACGACCTTTATGAACGGCCAGATCGATACCAGACCTTCGACCTTCACATCGAACTGGCGATGGGTGATGCCCTTCTCGTTTATCAGACAAGACGGCAAAAGGGGCAAACGGATACGATCGCCTATGCCCGAACGCCAAAAGGCAACACGCAGGTTTCGCCGGCCACTGCCTATCAGCGGGTTTCTGCCTTCTTAACGATGCAGAACCATATTGCTCTGACGGGCGAACCCATGATCGGCCTCAACGCGGAATATCCGCACGCTGTCATCAGCTTCGAGCACAGGGCCAAGGGCGCGCCATTCAAGAGTTCGATGAAGATGATCTTCGTCGGGGTCAATGACGCAGACGACGCCAGCCGTTATCGTGCAATAACGAAAGAACCCGCTGCCATCGTCACCACACGACCGCACCATTCGGTTGGGCTCTGGGAGTGGAAGTAAGCGCCAAGAAACGGTGCAACATATCCAAGCTCCGCACCGTGCCGCGCCTCCAAACCGCGTCTACTGCCAGCACAAGCTAGCGTGTAAAGAAATTCGATCAAGTCGCGGCGAGCGGTCGTAACCTCCTCATCTCCGTCGATACCAAAGCCAAGGCATCGAAGTTCCTTTCGCAATCGGGCCGCGGCCGGCTCTCGCCATATGCCGACCTCGCCGCTTCGCGCTTCCGATGCGTGGAAGATCTTCATATCCGGCGAGGCAGGCCATGGTGACCGACCAGGAAGGCGGTAAGCACTGACCGGCTCTCTTACCGCACGGCATCGCAGGGTGAGGACAACGGCGACTATCCCTTTTTGCGCCAGATCACCCAATCGCGACGGGCGCAAAATCCGGGCAAGTGATTACAGGCTTGTTCATCACAGCGTTCCGGCAGCCCATAAGTTCATTGTGCACCGGCCCATCTCTGACCTATACAGGCTGGACGATTGTCCGGAGGACCACATGGATTCCACAGGTAACATCACCCCCGACGACGTCGAAAAGCTCGCAGAGATGCCCCACTTGGCTGAAGCGCTCGAGGCCGAGCAATTCCGTCAGTTTCTGGACCACATTCCCTTCGGCGTCTGTGTATCAAGTCTCGACGGTGACGAGCTCATCATTTTTGCCAATCCTGTCTTCGAGCGATTGGTTGGTCTCGAAGCAGCAAAACTTCAAGGCCAGGGTTGGGATGCGATCAGTTCTGAAATAGCACATCAGTCCGACGGCCGTCCTCTGAGCGTAGCAGTTATCGGTGACGAAGAGTATCTCGGGCGGTTTACCGCACGGGTCGGCGAACAAGCGGTGAGTATCGATGCCTGGTCCAACAGGATTCTGGACGATGCGGACAAGCCAGTGTACCGGCTGGTCGCGTTGTCGGAAGTGATCGAGAGCGACCGCGACGAGCGAGCGGCGCTCGCCCAGGAGCTACTGGACAAGGACACCCTGCTGAAGGAACTCCAGCACCGCGTAAAAAACAATCTGCAAATGGTAACGGCGTTGATAAGGCTGGAGGCCCGCAACACGCAGAAGCAAGTCGTGCCAGAACAATTTGAAAGACTGGCCGGGCGCGTCGATGCCCTTGCACTTCTCTACCGCTCGCTGTCGGAGGACGAAAAGGGGGAGACGGTGGACCTTGGCGTCTATATCAGCCAAATCGCCTCCGCGGTCATGGCCGCCCATGCGACAGAAGGAATCCGGCTCAACCTGAAGGTCGACGCCTGGCCCGTCTCGATCAACGCGGCCATGCCCGCCGGTCTTGTGGTCAACGAACTGATGACAAATGCGCTGAAACACGCCTTCATCGGCAGGGAGTCGGGCGAGATTGCCGTTGAAAGCATTGTCGACGAGACAGGCTGCACGGTCACCGTCGCCGACAATGGAATCGGACTTCAGCCCGGAACGGTCTGGCCAAAACCGGGCAAGCTCAGTGCTTTGATCGTAAAATCCCTGGAGCAGAACGTGAAGGCAAAAGTCGTCATGGAGACCGCTTCGCAAGAGGGTGTGAGAGTGCGCCTGTTTTTTGCCCGGGACTTGGCGATGAACGCCTGAGAAGACGCGGCTGGCGGCTTGTCCACAGTTGCGCCTGAATGGCTATTTTTTTGGGATGGCCAAGGCAAACATAGGTCGTTCCACTTTCAAACGCCCTGCGGCCGCAAGATCACATGTCGATATCCGCAATACCTTGTCATGCGTGCCGACGGATGGTCCGGGGCTGGGCATCAGCGGCCAAAACGAGACTGGTCGGCGGTTCTACATCCTCGTTGCCGGCAACCACGGCAGAAATATATTGCAGTGCGTTCTTCATCCCGTTGATCGTGTAGGGTTTTTCGATTGCCCCGAGAGCCCCGACGAAATCTTCGGGAAGACGCTTGATGTTTCCACTCACGAACACGAACGGTATCTCTGCTTCCGCGAGGCGCCGCCCCACGTCTATTCCAGTGGGGCCGTCCATGAGATGGATGTCGACAAACGCGAAATCCGGGATCGAAACAGCCAGAAGATCACGAGCCTGATCGCTGTTCATCGCAACGCCAATCACGTCGTGCCCCTCCGTTTCCACTTCATTTTCCAGTTCCATGGCAAGCAGCATCTCGTCCTCGACGATCATCACCCTCATTTTTTATTCTCCTGATGGTCGTCGACAAGTAATGTCACATCGACAATGGTTTTACGGCCCTCGTTGCTTCGCACGATGTGAGCGCCAAGCTGTTGCGCCGAAGCTTCCAGAAGCAGCCGACCATAGTCCGCGCTTTCCGGGTCGGGCTGGACGGGTTCGGCAATATCCTCCACACGGATGCGGAAATGCCCGTTAAGCCGCTTGATCACAACATGGATTTCACCACCGCCGTCGCTCAAGCCGCGTCTGACCGCATCGCCTACCAATTCATTGACGATCAGCGAAAGAGGTGTCGCCTTGACGGCCGGCACATACAGCGGCTGCAGGTCTAGGGTCAGATGAATATCGTCTCGTCCGAGCGCGCCGATGAGATCGGTGACGAGCTCACGGGCAAAATCGGAGACGTCAAATCTCGATATATCGTCAAGTGTGAACAGCTTGCGATGAACCGTGCTGAGCGCTTCCACCCGATTGAGGAGGGCCATTAGGGTTCGTCTCCGGCCCTCGTCTTTCGTTGTCCGGGCCTGCAGCTTAACGATCGAAGCCATCGTCAAAAGGTTGTTTTTTACCCGATGATCAACTTCATGGACGAGAAGTGTCTTTGCGGCGAGCGCGGCTTTAAGATCTGCGGTGTTCTTGGCTACCTCTTGCTCTGCCTGATGCCGGGCTGCTGCCAATTCGGCCTCGCGGCTCTTCACATCGGTGAAGTCGAGCTGCGAGGCAAAGTAATAGACGATCCGACCCTCATCGTCCCAAACGGGGCTAATGAAGAGAGCGTTCCAGAACGTGCTTCCGTCCTTGCGATAGTTTAGGATGTCGACCGCAACGTCTCGACCTTCACCGACCGCCTCTCTGATGCGCGTCACCGTTGTCTTGTCTGTCTCAGGTCCCTGCAGAAGCCTGCAGTTGCTTCCAACCAATTCTTCTCTCGAGTAGCCGGTGAGCCGCTCAAAGGCGCTATTGCTAAATATGATGGGGTTATCACCCTGGTTGGGATCTGTAACGATCATCGGCATACGCGTCGCTTTAAAAGCAGCCGCGAACGGATCTTCTCGGACATGGCCCGCGACAAGCCTGTCGCCGGCGCTTTGAGCGTCGGTAAGGTATTGATCCTTTTGCCGCATAAGCCTCTCGCACAAATTATGCAGGACCTAACGCTGTATTGAAGGTCTGGTTCCGATGGATGAGGCGCTGCTGCGTGTCGACTGCCGTCCCTTCCCTCGGGCATAGGCGCCTTCAATGCGAGTGGATTTCCCCCTGTTGAATAGGTGTGCGGAAAACTCCTGCTGATCGCGATAGAACGCAAAGTGGCCCTGGCCGTTGCAGCGCTGTCGCCGCATCGTCCTTCGACTTGTCCGGGATTATCCGGTGCTGACCGCCTCCAGTGCTTTCTTCAGCTCTTCCAATCCGTGCGGCTTGGGGAGCAAGGCGGTTCGCGTGCTGTCTGGCATTTCTGGCCCGTGGCTCGCGCCCGTCGCGAAGACAATGCCGATGTCGGGCCATCTGGTCCTGACGTAGCGGCAGAACTCCTCGCCAGACATTCCCGGCAGGCCGAGGTCGGTGATCAGAATATCTGTACCGCCCTCCGCGATCAAAGGTAGCGCTTCCTCTGCAGAACCTGCTTCCAGGACGTCGCAGCCAAGGTCGGCGAGCATGTCGGCAGTCGCCATTCGGATCAGCATATCGTCTTCAACGAGCAGGACGCGCCTTTGCCTTTTTTCCCGCGTTGCCGGCTCCGGGACTTTTCTTTTCGGATTGGGTCTGCCACCAGCAGATGTTGTCCCTCTTTCCATCTCAAGAACCTGGCGGATCTTTCGTGCGAGCGCCTCGCGCGTGTATGGCTTCGAAAGCAGCTGTACGCCTGGGTCAAGCCTGCCGCCGTGAACGATGGAATTCTCCGTATAGCCGGAGGTGAACAACACGGCGATGCCCGGGAGCCGTTCCTTTGCTTTCCTGGTCATCTCGCTGCTCTTGAGCGGCCCGGGCATGACGACATCGGTAAACAGCATGTCAATATGGATGCCGCTTTCGATGATGTTCAGCGCAGCAGTCGCGTCCGGCGCCTTCAAGACCCGGTAGCCCAGCTCTTGCAGCATCTCGACCACTGTTGTCCGCACGCCCTCGTCGTCTTCGGCGACAAGGACCGTTTCCGGGCCGCCTTCGACGGGAATGTCGTTCGTTGAGACCTCAAGATCTTCTTGCTGCATGGAACGAGGAAGATACATCTTCACCGTCGTGCCCTGACCAAGTTCGCTGTAGATCTTCACGTGMCCGCCGCTCTGCTTGACGAAACCGTAGACCATGGAAAGGCCAAGGCCGGTGCCTTTGCCTTCCGGCTTCGTCGAGAAGAATGGTTCGAACACCTTCTCGATCAGTTCGGGCGCCATGCCCATTCCGGTGTCGGTGACGGCGACGACGACATATTGTCCGGGCTCGACCTCCTGGTGCTGCCGCGCGTAGGCATCGTCGATATAGGCATTGCCCGCTTCGATGGTCAGCTTTCCGAAACCGTCCATTGCGTCGCGCGCGTTGATGGCGAGATTAAGAAGGGCGTTCTCGATTTGCATCGGGTCGACCAGCGTATTCCACAGGCCCCCCGTAACGATGGTCTCGACCTCAATCCCCTCGCCGATGGTCCGGCGCAGCATCTCGTCCATCCCGCGGATCAGCCGGCCAGCATTGACGACCCGCGGATCGAGCGCCTGCCGGCGGCCGAAGGCGAGCAGTTGCGATGCGAGCTTGGATCCGCGATCGACGCCCGCGAGCGCGTTGGTGATCTTACGCTGCGCCCGTTCGTTTCCGACGACGTCCTTGCCAAGCAACTGCAGATTGCCTGCAATCACCTGCAGCAGATTGTTGAAGTCGTGGGCGACACCGCCGGTCAGATTTCCGATCGCCTCCATCTTCTGCGCTTGCTGAAGCGCCAATTCGGTCCGGCGCAGGTTGGCGGCAGCCTCCCGCTCTTCGGTTACATCGCGGCCAACCGCATGAATGAACGCCTCATCCGGCACGGCCGTCCAGGAAATGAGCCGGTAGCCTCCATCCCGCTTCTGATAACGGTTCTCGAAGGAGAACGTCGTCGCACCGCTGCCGAGCCTAGCGACTTGCGAAAGCGTGGCTGCCCGGTCGTCTGGATGAACAAAGTCCATGAACGAACGCCCGACCAGTTCGTCCTCGTCCCAACCGAAGATACTCTTCCACGCCGGATTGACGGCGGTGATGTTTGCCTGGAAATCGGCAACGAGCATGATATCCGTCGACAGCCGCCACATGCGGTCGCGATCGGCGGTCCGCTCCGCCACCCGTTGCTCCAAGGTCTCGTTTAAGGCTTCGAGCTTGGCGCGCGTCTCGCGCTGTTCCTCGATGTCCGTATTGGTTCCGATCCAGCGCACGACTTTACCCTCGTCGTCCTTGGTCGGAACAGCCCGGGCGATGTGCCAGCGGTACCGCCCGTCTGCCCGCCGCAGCCGGAACTCCGTTTCATAGGGCTGATCGGCATCAAGAGCGGCCTGCCAACGCTCAGCTACGCCGGCACGGTCGTCCGGATGGACGATGTCGGTCCAACGGTTGTTATCGAGATCACCTTCGTGAACCCCGGAATATTCGTAGACACGCCCGTTGAACCAGTCGAGTTCTCCGTCAGGTTTGGCGGTCCAGACGTGATTGGGGATCGCCTGTGCCAGCGCCTTGAACCGCGCTTCGCTTTCCCGCAGCTCCCGCTCGGCCCGGCGCCGGTCGGTCACATCCTGAACGACTCCGACAAACCGGATCGGATTGCCGTCGCTGTCGGTCTCGAACTCGCCACGCCGGGCAATAAAGCGCTTGCGCCCATTGTCGGCGCGACGGATGCGGTACTCGACGTTCAACGGCGATGTTCCCGTGGAACGGGTGCGCGTGTTAGACCCTATCTCGCGGTCCTCCTCAACCACGAGTTCTTCCACCCGTTCGATGGAGATCTCATCGTCCTCCGGAAGCCCGTAGATCTTGCAGAATTCAGGCGTCGGATTGAGCAGATTGGTGGTGAGGTCAAGCGAGAAAACGCCGACACGACCTGCTTCCTGCGCGCGCCGAAGCCGAGCTTCAGCTTCCTTGAGCGCTTGTGCAGCGAGGTGCTCCTCGGTCCTGTCGCGCAGCACCTTGACCAGCCCGACCGRCTTTCCCTCGGGGTCTCGAAGAGGACTGATCTCGCCGTTCGCCCAGAAGCGTGCGCCAGACTTGCGCATGTGCCATCGTTCGTGGTGGGCGGTCCCAAGCTCGAGCGCAGCGTCCATTGCCTCGCGTGCCCGGTCGGATGCACGATCCTCCGGCGTGAACAGCATCTCCCAATGAATGCCGACAACCTCGTCTTCCGTCCAGCCGAAGATCCGTCGTGCACCCTCGTTCCAGCGCAGGATGCGGCCGTTCAAATCAAGCGCCAGGATCGCGTAGTCGACCGCCCCGTCGAGGACCTGACGGGTCTCGCGTTCGCTTGCCTTCAGTGCCTCCTCCGCAGCGACGCGGTCCGACACATCCGAGCCCTGCGCGAAGATGCCGACGACCTCTCTATCGGTGCTCAAGATCGGCTGATAGACTAGGTCGACATATTTCCGCTCTACGGGTGCGTCGGCAGACAGCTGAAAGTCGACCGCAAGCGCCTTGCCCTCATAGGCGATGCCTGTCCGATAGACCTCGTCGAGCCGCTCGAAATAGCCTTGCCCGCGAAGATCAGGCAGTGCATCGCGCACGGACATCCCCACCACATCGCGATGTCCGATCAGTTGCCTGTATGCTGCATTCGTCAGTTCGAAGACGTGGTCCGGGCCATGCATCAAGGCAACGAAGCCGGGAGCCTGCGCGAACATCTGACGCAGGCGCTCCTGCTCCCCGTTGCGCCACCGCTGCGCCTCCACCTTGGCGGTTGTCTCGACCACGATTGCCATCACGCCGCATGGTTTGCCATCCTCCCCGATGATCGGCGAGTAGTCGAGGTTCATGAACACCTGTTCGGGATTGCCCGATCGATGAAGGGTCAGTTCCTGATCCTGGTAGGCCAACGTCTTGCCAGAAAGGCCGACTTTCATCACGTTATCGTTGAAGTCGGCGACTTCAGGCCACCCCTCCCGCACCTTGGAACCGAGAAGTTGCGGATGACGGGCGCCGGCGAAGACCGAGTAAGCGTCGTTGTATATCATGATCCCGTCGTCACCCCAGAGCGTCACGATTGGCACGGGCGACTGCAGGATCGTCGTCGTCGTCATCTTGACGATCTGCGGCCATTTTGCCGGAGGACCGAGCGATGTCCTCGTCCAGTCGAAGTTCCGGATCTGGGTGGCTAGCTCGCCGTCGTGAGCGAGAAAGTCGAATGGTTGGGATGTCATGGAATCCGGTTCATTGATGGTCCGGCCTATGTAGGGCACCGGTCCGATTACGGAAAGCTCCGGCAGATGAGTTTCCTTTAGGAGTTCAGAGCGTTGTTGAGGTCATGCAATCCAACCATCAGCATCATGGGTCGGCGGCGAAAGCAGGAAGCCGACCGCTTCATAGAAGGCTCGTGCGTCATCGGAAATCACATGTACGACTACGCCGCGAATTCCAAGGATGTCAGCGGCATTGAGCAGGCGTAAGCCCGCGTCGCGCACGAGCGCCCTACCGATACTGCACCCCCTGGCGTTAAGTCATTGAAAAATGATTCGTTTTAACTCGGAACAATTCGCTGCCGAATCACTTGAATCGTTTGAGTTGCGTCCGGAGTGTCGATGTCATGGCGGGTTCAAGAGCCAATTGGAAGCGCTACAGGTTCGGAGAGGTTTCCTGTCCGATGGCGCTCTATACCGCCGCATCGTCCTCCGAATGGATCGCGGTCAATACGCTGAACCGCAAGACCGGCAACAGGGTCAATCGCGAGTTCATCGACAGCGAGACGGGCGATCCCGTCGAGCGTGAGGATCAGGTCAAAGGGTATGAAGTCGAGAACGGCCGATATGTCGTGACATCGGGGCGAGTGACAAGGCGTTCTGGATTGCGRTCGAGATCGACGGCGCCGTATTCGTTGGCGACCTCGCGGGCCCGATCACCATCCGTGTCGCACAGACCAGAAGACGCGCTCCGTCTTCTGTCACGATCTTCGCGTGATGCCCGCCCATCAAGCAATCACTGAAACCTCGCCAGAATGTGAACTACTATTAACTTGAAACACAACAGGCAAAACGCTTTATCCGAGCAATGAATTCGAAGCACTTCATCTGGACAATGAGCATCGCGGCTTTGACGGCATGCTCACATATCGAGCCGCTTGAGACGCCCCTCGCCCAGTCAGCAATCTCGCACCAGGCGCTTTTGACCGATCAAGCGGTGATCGCAGACACAGTCGGTCGCGGTGCTGTCGGTGCAACTGCGCTCGCTTGGGCCAACCCATCCACAGGCAGCGCGGGCGTTATCGAACAAATCGATGCCGGTAACGATGGACCGGACGGATGTCGCGGTTTTGTAACCAGTCGGCAATCACTCGACGGCATGACGCGCGTCGACGGCGTAGCCTGCCCGTCTGGGGATAGTTGGAAACTGGGCGGGCAATAGGGTATCCTACTCCTACCCTAGCGCCTTGAATTATATCCGCTAGAATCGCAGCGGTGGTATCTTCGCTTGATTGCGAGGTGACCTGGCTCGGTGAGGGAGACTAAATGACTTCATCGCCCCCGAAGTGAAGGATCGCGTCATGTTGAATTCCAAAACATTATTCGTGGCTTCGTCTCTGACGGCATTGGCGATTGCAGCCTCCGCCTCCGGGCAAATGCCTCCGCAGCAGCCGAACTCAAGGGCCTTTAAAATTGGTTCCCTCGATTTGGTTTCCTTGCACGACGCCCAGTTCGTACTGCCGAACGACGGCAAGATCTTCGGTGTCGGCCACTCCACAGCGGAAATTGGTGAACTACTAAAGGCAGCGGGTGCGCCCACCGATACCGTCACGCTGAGCGTGGATGCGTTGTTGGTGAAAGAGCCAAAGCACGTGATCCTGATCGATACTGGGGTCGGCGGAGCGCTCCAGCAGTCCCTCGCTCAGGCAGGCACCAAGCCGGAAGAAGTTACCGACATTCTGATAACCCATTCGCATCCAGACCACATCGGCGGTCTTGTTAAGGACGGGAAGCTGGCCTTCCCCAAGGCAACGATCCGCATGTCCTCGGCGGAATGGGCATTCGCCAAGAAGAACGCCCAGCTTGCGGACATCGTCAAGGTGATCGACGATAACGTGAAGACCTTCGAGCCGGGCGTGAAGGTTGTGCCACAAATAACTTCGGTCAGCTTAATGGGCCACACACCGGGCCATGTCGGCTATGAAATCGTATCCGGCAAGGGGAAGCTACTGGACATCGGAGACACGGTTCACAGCTCGATCATCTCGCTTGTAGAACCGGAATGGCCAGTTGGGTTCGACAATGACGAAAAAGGCGGCGAGAAGAACCGCATCGACACCTTGAAKAAACTAGCGAAGGACAACGAACTTGTATTCACGCCGCACTTTCCCTTCCCGGGCGTGGGTCGCATCGCAGCCGACGGCGATCACTTCTCGTGGGAGCCGAGCCTCCCGGCAGCGAAGTAACTCGGAATTGGGGGCTTGAACTGGATCGCGATCGCCAGCAATCAAGCCTCATCCCGGAACGCGTTAAGTGGCGAGCGTTGACTTCAGACCTGAATGCGACTGGCCATCTCGGACACGTTCGACGGCTGAGGAAAGGATGGGTCACCTCTCTTCCGTCAACGCGTTCGGATCGACGGCGCGGATCAGGCAGTCTTCGTGGGAATTCTGGAACGGATGTCCTTGGGAGTGAATGTAACGTCCCGGAGGCAGCGAACCGGTGGCTTCAAGTGTCTTCTCGCTCGCCCCCGATGCGTCCCCATTTCGAGCCTTGGACGCTTCGTACGCATGCTCGACCGCGCCTTCCGGATGATCATTTTTTCGGGCTTTGGGATTCGTATGTAACGGGTTTCTACTTCGGTCATCGCGAACCCCGCGTTACCCTGTCTACCCGAATGAACGAACCGCCTGGATAGTCGGGTGCTGGGGCACAACGAAGATGTTCCCCCTTCCCTTTCTTTTCGCGGCGTATAGGGCCTCGTCTGCCCTCCGAAGCGCGCTAGCGCAGCTTTCGGCATTGTTTTCGGCCACATCCGCCAATCCGAACGACGCTCCGATTGTCACTTGCCCGCATGCAAGACTGTACGGGGCCGACAGGCTGGATGACAGGGTGCGGCACGAACGAACAGCCTCCTTTTCTGAAACGGACGGCATCAGGATCGCGAACTCGTCCCCACCCAAACGGAAAACCAAATCGCCTTCGCGGGAGCCMGTTTCGAGACGCCTGGATACCTCTCTCAGCAACTCGTCGCCGGCCGCATGACCGTGTCGATCATTGACGAGTTTGAAGCCATCCAAATCGAGACACACCACCGATAATCGACCGGACCCGGACAGCCGCGCAAACTCCGTGTCGATGAGCGAACGGTTGGCAAGACCGGTCAGGAAGTCGTGGGTGGCGGCATGGCGCATTTGCCGTTCCGCATCAAGCAGCGAGGCCACGGTTCGACGTGACGACCAGACAGCGGCTGCACCACCTATAACGAGCACGACCGCGACGGTGGCGACAAGCGGTAGTGATTGTAGGAGAAGGTCACGTGCAGGGGTTGGCGAGCGCCATGACAGGACTTCGGTCCGGCCGTCTTCCCCCACCGCGATCTCTACGCGCGAGCGGTCAGGCGCGACCGAGCCGAGTGGCCCCACTGCGGCGGCGTCCAGAAGAAACCGGTCTCCGAGAAACGCTTGCAGGCTCCCAGCGATGGGAACGGCAGAAACAAGGACGGGCGCTCGGCTTCCGCGCGGCGTCGACGTCTTGAAATCCGGCTGGAAGAGGCTCGCAGTAAGGAGAACAGCGTCGGACCCCAGCACCTCGATCTTGCTGAAAGCAATGGGATCTGGAATACCAGCCTTTTTCGGTGCCTTTTCCTCCGCTCGCACCTTATCCACGAGGGCGCGCGCGCCAGTCACCACGGATTTGGATCCACGGGCGAAAAACGGCCTTTCAGCAACCTCGTCGGCGATTTTCGAGTAGATGATACGATCCTCTGGATCGAGAATGGCGGCAAATCGCGTCCGGGATGTTCCGATCAGGGAGGCGCCAATGTTGCGGTCCGCCCACTCTGCGTCGAAGCTGTTGTCGATCCTCGCGATCGACTCGTCCCAGATCGTCCAGGCTGTCAGGGCAAACTCAACGTCGGAAACCCAAATCGAGATGTTTCGTTTGACGAGCGTTTCCTCGCGATTTCTAATCTTCGCGTCGAGTTGGGCCACTCCGAAATACGGTATGGCCGCAAGCCCTGCGATCAGCAGAGCAATCGCGATTATCGCGGGACCGACCAGCTTGAAATGTGTGAAGCGTGTAGCCACGGCCATCTTTCTCTCTATGCGTGGCGCACACCGTTGCGTCTTCGCGTTACTTCCGCGTTATCGACAATACGCAATCTGCCTGAGCGGTTAACACGCCATGTATATTGCCCAAGGTTGGGACAACGAGGGTTTAGTACCACGCGACGGATCAGCGTAATTGCCTCTCTGGCTTGATCCTCCTAAGCGAAAAGTGTGGTCCCAAACTGCGTACAGCGACCGTCGGGTCTTCTTGAAGCTTCACGTTTCGACATGATCCGTCACTTTAAATGACTTTCCATCGAGAACGGTTGTGTTCAATTACCCATTATCGACTATTGGAGCGGTTACTCGACATGGAAAAACCGATTGCACTGGAGAGCATCTCCGAAAACACGGTGTTTCGAAAGGGCGACGTCTTCGTTCTCTTCGGCGAATTGTTCGGTCGCGGTTACGCGACCGGCCTTCTCGATCAAGCGCGGAAAGCCGGGATGCAAATCGTTGGGATTACGGTCGGGCGGCGCGACGAAAAGAATGCCCTTCGGCCCCTGACCGACGATGAACTCGGCGAAGCGGAAGCAAGGCTCGGCGGAACAATCATAAACGTTCCGCTGATGGCTGGCTTCGATCTCGATGCGCCTGCGAATGGTCCCACGCCTACCGACCTCCTGGCTGGGCTCACTTTGGAAAGCTGGGAKAGTGAAAAGCTCGACTGGGAATACATCGCAAAATGCCAGGACGTAGCTACCACACGGTTCACAAAGTCACTGTCGCAGGTCATGGCCACCCTCGACGGCATGGTAGCTGACGGGCGCAACGTCTTCTTTGCCCATACGATGGCCGGAGGCATTCCCAAGGCAAAAGTCTTCCTGGTCGTCGCCAATAGAATCTACAAGGGAACGGGTCCCCGGCACATGTCGTCGCAAGCCCTGGTCGAAAGCGATATGGGCAAACTGATCCTTCGCAATTTCGACGAGGTGTCGGCAAACACCTTCCGCCATCTTATCGATTTCAGCGCAGCAATCCGGGAACGCATTGAATCCTCGGGCGGCCAGGTCAGGTACACGGCATATGGTTATCACGGCACGGGTATCCTCATCGACGGAGAATACCGGTGGCAGACATACACAAACTACACTCAGGGCTACGCCAAGATGCGCCTCGAAGGCATTGCGGAGGATGCATGGGCGATGGGCGTGAAGGCGAGCGTCTACAACTGTCCCGAGATTCGGACCAATTCATCCGACGTGTTCACCGGCATTGAACTGCCTCTGATTCCCATACTGCTTGCACTGAAGAAGGAACACGGCGGCGAATGGGCAGCTGAACAATGGCAGAAGTGCCAAGAGCTTTTGTCGGATGGTTTCACTTTAGATGACGTAGTTCGCAAGATCAGCGAGTTGCAGGCGAGCGAAGTCATGACTCCGTTCTATAATTTCTCCGCTTGGCCGATGCCTAATAACCAGGCACAGGCCGATCTGACGATCGGGACGTCGAACGAGATCACCTCAATGCACCGTGACAGCAAGGTCATGATCAGCGATCTCCTGAGCGCGTTGGTCGTGGAAGCGACCGGACAATTGATTTTCGGTGCATCGTCTTCACCTTCCGGCCCAGTGCGGTGGCTTAACCACGACATCGTGGCCCGCCGCCTCAACGCTTCTCACGGAGAATACGAGACGGCATCGAAAGTGAAAACACGGCAGTTGCACGATGACGCTGCATCAAGGCGGGAAATTGCCTAACTGTTAAATGACCATTTGAAGTCGGGTGGCTGCCCGAGCCAAATTGCCGGCACGGTTATCCACAATGGCTTCCTTTCCCTTTATCCATAGGCGCTTTGAGCCCTTGCTGTTGAGACGACAATACCATCGATATCGGTCACCACAACGACGGCTTGGTAGCGAAACGCTCCGGTCTGAAGGCGCGRGCATGGAATGCTCCAGACCCCGCGACCTCGTAGGCGAGCTCCATTACCTTGGAAGCTTCTGCCAGAAGCGCAGCAACGACGCTCTTCAATTTCATACCCGCCGTCCGCGTGCACCGTAACGCCGTCGGCGGCCGCCCAGTCGGCATCCAACGAGAAAGTGCCGCCCGGCGCAGGGCGCGGCCTTGTCTGCACGAGAAGAGCGATCGGCGTCCCATCGCCGATGGCGTGCCCGTTCTCCGCGGCCATCTTCGGCACGGCCGACCCCGTTGCCAAACGACCCCAGTGGGACTTGCCGTCAGCCGCGGCCACACCCAGGATCGTCTTGGTTTCGTCAAAAACAGTCAGGCTTCCAGTGTCACTTTGGAAGTCACGGGAAGACGCAACCGGTGTCAGCACGTGCTTGCACTGATGGCGTGATTGCCAAAAGCACTTAAGGCAATCGTTCAGCAAGCTCGATAAGTATACCGTCGGGATCGCGCACGAACGCCACTTTGTGCAGCACCTCGCGGTTGACGGCAAGGCGCGGACGTTCCTTCAACTCGACGCCGGCCTTTTCGAGCTTTGCGAAGGTCTCGTCTATATTCTTGAAGAGAAAAGTCAGATGTCTGAGGCCGGACGTCCCTTCCGGGACATCAACGGCCCTGGCCGCGCCGTCGGCCGGTGCGAATATTTCCAGCATGCTGCCGCTGGCGTCGAGAAAGGCAAGGTCGGATCCGTCGGGCGCTGTCTTGCGCAGGTGCAGGCGCAGGCCAAGCAGCGTGCAATAAAACTCGACAGCACGGTCCATATTGCTGACTGTCATGCCGACATGCTCGAAGGATTTCAGCATTCTCAGGAACCTTTCTTTTTCTCGAGCTGCATGATGTCGGGCGAAAACCGGCCGCGCTCGTAAGCTTCCATCAATTCGTTGCTCACATTGCGGATATGGCGGGCCATCGCCTTATAGGCCGCATCCGGATTGCGCAGGCGGAGCGCGGTCAGGACAGCGTGGTGATCACCGATCCAGAGGGGGCGGACGCTTGGCGCATGAATATGCTCGTGCAGTTTCTTCCACATGACGGATTCGTCGCGCTGCGCCCATAAGGCTTCGACGATCGAGACGATGACGRCGTTGCCCGTCATCCGCGCGATGGTCATGTGGAAATCGCGGTCTCCCTTTTCCTTGAGCAGCATCACATTCGTCTCGTGCTCCATCTGGGAGATGCATTCCTCCAGCACCAGGATGTCGTAGCTTGTCGCCCGCTCCGCAGCCGTCGCCGAGCGACGCAAACGACATGAGCMTCATTCTGCGAACGAGCATGAAGTGGCGCGAACGTTTCAGTGTGCGACGCCTGGTTCCTTGTGTGCCTTCACGATGGCGTCCGCTTCCTTGCCGTATAGCTCCTCGAAGTGATCGAAGGTCTTGGAAAAGTAACCAATGCCCTGCGTCGCCGAGCGCAGCGCCCGCGCCAGATCGTCAAGCGCGCCGCCCGGAACAAGTGCCCGGAAGATGTCCCATCCCTTGGCAGTTTCATCCCGGTCGAAGCCGAGAACCTGCCCCTTGAGGGCGGAGACGATCTGGACGAGGCTGCCGGAATAGATTGACGGAATGTGAATTTCGCTGCGGAAGACCGGTTGCATTAAAACGGCCGACCCTTCGGAAAGCGCCTGTCGCACTCCCATTTTCGACGCGGTCCTGAAGGCGTGTTCCGAACTGTCGACGGCATGGTGCTGACCATCGAACAGCGTTACGCCGACATCGATGACCTGGAAGCCGAGCGGGCCTTTCTCCATCGCTTCGCGCGCGCCAGCTTCAACGGCAGGGATGTAGTTGCGCGGAACGACGCCACCCTTGACGGTTTCGCTGAAGGTGAAGCCCCGGCCGCGCTCGTTGGGGCGGATGCTCAGCTTCACATCCGCGAATTGCCCGGCACCGCCGGTCTGTTTGCGATGCCGGTAGTGAACCTCGGACGGCTTCGCGATTGTCTCGCGGTAGATCGGGCTGGGCGTTCGATCGGTTACGTCGATGTGGAAGACGTCGGACAGGGTTCGGCAGAGATCGCGCAGATGTACCGGGCCCTGGGCGCGGACGAGCTGGGCGCCAGTGCCTTCCTCCTGCAAAACGACAAGACCGCGATCCGTCTCGGAAAGTTTTGCCAGCGTTTCGGAGAGCTTGTTTTCATCGCGTTCGCTGCCCGGGACCAGGATCCTTTCAAGCATCGGCGTAGGTGGCTCGGTCCATTCGGGTGGGGCGACCGTCGCGTCTGATGTCAACAGCGACGGGACGGGCAAGTGGTCGGACTTGACCGTCGCGAAGACATCCCCCGGCGAAGGCCCGATCGCCGAGTTCGGCCGTCCGTTTGCGGGATCCTGCACGGCGCCGAGGCTGGAGCCGCCCAGTAATGCGCCTTGCCGCAGTCCCTCACCAAACGCACGCACCAGCACCGTCTTGCCGATATTCTGACGATGATAGGCATGGAAGCTCACGGCGGTCAGCTTGTTTTCATCGATATTGCCTGCACGAGCCAGGCGCTGTCGAAGAACCCCTGCCGGCGGCGCCTCGTGGCGCAGCGCCTTCATCAGCCTCATCATGCCGTTGCCGTGACTTGCGGCACCGATCAGGACTGGAATAATCCTGTTTTCGCTGAGAACCCGCGATGAAATGGCATAGAGCGCGTCGCTGGGTGGCTCGCGATCTTCGACCAGTTCCTCGAGAAGCCAGTCATCGAATTCGGACAGGTATTCCAGGAGTTCGCTGCGCGCTTCGTGCTCGCGCTCGGCGGCGCTTTCGGGGATTGCGATCAGCGCCGAAGTCTGGCCTTCCCGGTAGCGCCACGCCCGTTCCGAAATCAGATCGCAACTGCCTATGATCCTGTCTCCCTCGCGGAGCGGGATCTGGCGAAGCAAAAGCGTGTGGTTGGCGTAGTCTTGAAGCGCGGCGATCACGTCCCTCAGCCGCCCTCTCGGTTCGTCCATTCGGTTGACGAAGAGGATGCACGGCGTCCCCGAGGCCTCGACTATCCGCAGATAGGGCGCGGCGAGCACAGCCTCCTCGGGTGCCGATGAAACGCACAGGATGCAGGCGTCACTGGCAAGAAGCGCGTGCTGTGCATGCGCCAACGCTTCGTTGGGTCCTGGCGCATCCAGCGCACACCACGCCTCGTTTCCAAAGGTGAATTCTGTGAGGTTCAATCCATAAGGGGACTTGGATTTTCTCGGCCCCCCCTCCAGGGAGCCGAGCTTTTCCACGACTGTTGATTTTCCGGTCTGCGAGGGTCCAAGCACGGTAAAGCAGCGCATCGGCATTCCTCCAACTGCCACAAACACAATTTTCAGCCATCATAGGATGCCCTGAACCGCTGCAAGGCGCCAGAGGTGTTCAGTTTCACAACGCTTTGACCTGCTGTCATGATCACGAGCAACTGACGGTATCATGCTCCTGGAAGGCCGCCCCCACCTGTCCGGCCGAGCCGACGATGCCGATGAGATCATTGCGAGCGGCGGTCTGATCCTCCCGGCTCTAGGCAACACCGAGCTCGATCCGGAAATCAACGCCCCGCGCCTTCTTCAGCTCGAAGCCTCCGTTCGGCAGATCCTGCGTCCTTCCCGGCGCGAAGCCGATGTCAAGACGGGCTGAGACCAATGATACCAGCGAGAACGTTCATCCGCCGAGCGCCGAGACTATCGAAACTGCGAGCACACCCCGGGATTCTTTCAACGCTGGACACGCTCGAGCATGGAATCGCATTGCGGAGAAACTTCCGCTTGCTGTTTTCGAATGGGATTGAATTTTCCCTTAGACCCCCCCGCTCGCAATAAAGTTCCACGGTATAGATCCCCTGTCCCTCCTGCTCATTGCAGAAGGCAAATAGGTGGCCGGATCTTACTCAGCCCGCGAACGGACTATGCCGCGGCTACCGTGGTCGGTTTTTGCACCGCCACTCTCGTTGCGGGGATTGTCGAGGTCCTACTGTCACGACGCGGCAGCGAAATGGAAACGACACAAGGTGCTCGGAAGTCGCCAACGCGGAGGTTGTCCTTACCGGCTGGATGACCTCGTGCGAACCAATCCTGCCCTTCGCTTCAAATTGACGATGTGGCGGGTAAAGGATCGAGAGATACGTTTCACATCGATCAGTGTAACGTCGCCACAAATACTGAACGTATGCAGCCCGTCGGCATAATCGGCTGCGGCGAGATTGCCGGTCAACCGCTGAGGAAGGTGCTCGCAGGCGACATGGGTGGGGCTCAGCTCATTAAATTGCAGAAAGCGTATACTTCCGCCATAGCTGACGCTGCAATCCTGAACTGGAAGTATGATCTTGTCATCGACGCCTACAAATGGCGTTCCGCCCGGGCGCGCGCCGGCTCGATCCTCCAAAACCGGATTGCTCGGGTGTACCTTCCATGGGCCTGTTAGCCGGTCGGAAAACGCGATATGCAGCTCTCGTTGGTCGCGCGCACCTGCCCCTACAATAGTGTAAAACATCCACCAAGTTCCCTGGTGTTGGATGAGGCAGGTCTCAGCAGCTGGAGTATCGGCCAACAGTACCACTTCGCGTATCCAGCGGTCCGGAAAAGCGTGGGCACGATAAAGGGCGATCTCACCGGCCTTGTGACTTTCCGGCACCATCAGCACGTCACCGTTTTGTTCAAGAAGAAAAGGATAGGAGAGATGAAAGGGCCTGGCCAAGGCAACGTTCTTGCCTCGCCATTCCATATTCGGTCCAAATTCGTGGCGCTCGATGAAGCCGTGCTTCGTCCGATAATCATAGGCCTCAACGAACACATGAAGCGCGTCACTTCTTTTTATCGCGAAGGGATCGGCGAGATATCGCCAGGGTCCGGGATCAGGCAGCCAGGTGATGCGGCTCGCACAGTCCGTCAGTGTCTCGGCATCAAGGAGCGCCTCGGCCGGGGCCGGCACAATGCCGACTTTCCAAAAATCGCTGCTGGGTTTAAAACGCATCGGTCACATCTTCGCAGGCATGGTTGACGCATTGATCACTTCACGAAACTCGATCTGCATTCCTCGACTTCCCCGTAAAATCGCAAAACATTGTCTACGCCGGTCGCCCTTGAGAATGGCACCATATCGTGGTCGATGCGCCATGGCCGGCTAGTGTCGTCGGAGCGCAGGGCGTCAGCCAGAGCCGCAGCGAGAGCTTCGACAGAGCCGGGCTCAACGAAGCGAACCTGATGCTCGCGGAGATATTCCGAAGGGCCTTCCGTCGCCGAGGCTATTACCGGCACGCCCTCGTTCATGGCTTCGAGAATCGCAAGACCCGCCGATTCTTCGCGTGACGGCGAGACGAACAGATCGAGATTGCGCAAAAAGCCGGTTACATTGTCACAATAACCAATCATGCGGATCCGTTCGTCTCCAGCGACCAGCTTTTCAAGCACCGCCCGTTGTGGACCGACGCCCGCAATAACTAACGCCGTATTGTCAGGTGCCGCGCGCAAGAAAGCGGAAATCAGAACGTCGTTTCCCTTGCTCGGGTGCAGCCGTCCGACCGTCCCGATCAGCCTGGCGGCCGGAGGTAATCCCAGTTTGGTCCGAAGGTCGAAACGTTCTGTCTGCTTGACTTCCGGAAGCCAGTTTGGAATGCGGCTGACACAGCCGGCATAGTCGCCGATGCGCAATAATTGCGCTTCGTTGACGCAGATGATTCCGTCCAATCGCGCATGTTGCTTGGGCTTATATCCGACATGTAAAGTCGCAATCTTCGTAACGCTCCCTTGGACCGTAACGAGCGCCTTGCAGCCCGGGCTCAAGTGCGCATGCGCTATCTCAATCCGCTCGGCGGCAATCAACTTGCGAAGCCGCCAGCGTCGAAAAAGCCGAGTGGAGAAGGCGTGGAGGACAACTTCGCGGTGTAGGTGCTTTCCAATGTCGACGCGAGATGAGGAAACCAAGTGCACATCGTGGCCAAGTGCTGCTTGAGCATTGGCAAGGTCGATACAATAACGCTCCGATCCGGCGACTTCGGATGCAAACAGGACATGAAGAATCCGGAGCTTTTTGGTTAAAAATGGGACCGAGAGAGGTGCCAGATTCTGTAAAGTGTGGCCATATTCAACGTCTAGGTTCTCGTAACGCATGCGGTGCTCCCCATAGCTCGTGAGACACGATTAGGGCAAAGAGGAACGTTGACATGTGTGTTGTAATATTAAGATATATTTCGAAACTGCCGAATTTCTTAGTATAAAATAAGCCACCTTGTCAATTCTATGTATATCAGCAGGCTTTAATACAAACAGATGCGTGATGGCACCCGGTATATAGCAACAAAACTTAACCAAAATTAATTATTAAGAATTACGAACCGTTTTAGAACTGTCATGGTCAACAAGAAGCTCACCCCAATTGCTAACGCTTCAGGTCGACTAGAGGGTCCGAGCCGCAACGAGTTCTGCGGAACGCAGCAGCTATCGTGAGCGCAGTTACGCGTTTCACGACCGAAGATCTCAGACGGACTGTCTCGAATTCGGCTGGGAGAACTGGCCGGGCTCTAAACCCCAAGCCCGGCCAGCCAGACACTTTGGACCAACCGCTTCGATTTGATAAACCCCGTCGCACACAGGAGAATTTTACGGCCCTGGTGGCGCCGCGCGCTCAACGAGCAGATTCCTGGTGCGTTCACTGGAGTTGGCCCATGCTATGCATGATGATCGGCGGCGTGGTGGAAAACGTTCCAACGACGAGTGTTGCAACGTAGCCCATGGAGTTGCCCCTTGAAAACCGGACAGAATCGGGTTTCTGTTTTACGGTTTAAGAACTGACGCGGTGACCGATACCCCAATGCCTTGTGCGGGTGAAGGCAGTTGTAGTGTTCGAACCATAGTGGCAACGCAAAGGCGTCGACCGCATTCAAGTCCGATCGTTACCATGCTCACCTTCTTGCGCGGCATGGGCGGCGTTGTCGCCTCCACCGGCGGCAACGATTTCGTGCTAACGCGCCGCCCCTATGCACCCCTCGACTGGGATGACAAGCAGGACGAACTCCGCTTGCCCTCCCCGGCCTATCTGCACGCGCGCGGTGGGACGGGGATCTTTTGGCATGCACGATACCGTCATCCCGTCCTTTGCCCATGCTTCCTCGCTAGCGACGATGACAAGGCCTTGCCTGCTGGACAGACGCGGATCTGACCGTGTGCCAAATCCGCGCTTGTCGCTTCCCAGCACAAGCACGGGCGCGATTTCCCCCACCGCGGCATCCAGCTTTCCGGCCTCGGCCCAGTTCAGCCCCGCTACTGCGGGTCCATCCGGCTTTCCAATCTTCAACCGCGCGAGGACGTCCGCAATCGGAGACCAATCAACGAAATCTTGGGTTGGGTCATGGAAGGAAGTGAAATTCAACCGGTGAAGCGCTCCTGAAGCTCCCAACGCGGCGCCTACTGTCAAGAGCATGAGCGTCAGGAATGAAGTCGCGATGGCATAGCGAATGGTTGGCCAGGCGCAGCGGCCCCACCGAGCACCCAGCAATGGAAAGACGAACAACCACCCTGGCATGGGCCAATGCGGAAACCCGGTTCCGGACCCGAGCGCCTGAAGCGTGGTGTAACCGATCGCCGGAGCTGCAAGGGCAAGGCAGAACAACTCTCTTTCCGTTCGCCCCTTGCGAAATACGTGAAGTACCGTGCGTATGAGCGGAAGCGCTATCCAGGGCCCCAACCAGACGATCTGTCCGAGAACCATGCGGGCCAGGGCCCAAGGGGAAAACTGCCAAGTGCCTCGCCCACTCTGGAAGCGCAACGACGCCCAGTTATGCTGAGCATTCCAGACCAGCACCGGTAGAACCACAACCAAGCCGACGAGGCACGCGGCATAAGGACCGCACCTTGACAACTGGCGCCGATGCCCGGTTGCAATCACAAAGAACACGAGACCGGTCAGTGTGAAGAACGCCGAATATTTCGCCAGGCCCGCAAGGCCGAGAAGCCCTCCCGCGAGCAACCACCAGGACATCGAGGGTTCTTCCTCACTCGGGCGCGGGAAAAAAATCCTCGCCATGACTTGTGCGCCGCAGGCCAGGAAGGGAAGAAGGGGGCCGTCCGGCACGATCCAGGCGCCGGCCGACACGAGAAAGAAGAGCGAAAGGTTAAGGAAAAGGATGGACAATACCGCCGCGATGCCGCCGAAGAGGCGCTCGGTCAGGCAGAAAATTGACCACGACGTCGCCGAAAACAGCAGGACCGTGGGAATGCGAACCGCCCAGCTTGTTCCGAAAAGAACACCCGCCGCGTGGGTCATCCAATAGTGTAGGGGCGGGTGGTCGAAATACGATAACGCGAGAAACCTTGCCTGGCCGATCGTATAACTTTCGTCTATTCCAAAGCCGACGGAATAGGCCCACAATAGTCGCTCGAGTGTGAAGGCGAGCACGATCGCCACCGCGATGCGCCGCGGCGATATGGGGAGATCCTCGGATAGCTTCGCGCCGGGAAAGGGCCGCGCGACTTGCTTCCTCTCAACGGAATTGCCGCCCAAGGTACTATCGGTTGGGTGTGGTAGAATTACCATCGCGCATGCCTCCGACGACAAGGGAGAAAGTCGATGGTCATCATGCGCGTGCGCGGTTCCAGACGAGGGCTTGCGTCACCACGTAATTCCAGAGACCGCCGACGAAGGCACCCGCAAGACCCGCGACCCACCAAGGACCAGCCACCGTGAACAAAGCCGTCGCAATGCCGACGTTGACCGCGGCTCCAAGGCTACATAATGCGGAATATATCAGCACTCCCCGGAGGAAGCCTCGGCCTCGCAACCGTTGATCACGATAGGTCACCAGGTTATTACCTGAGAAATTGACGATCATGGTGACGACGGTTGCGGTCGCTTGCGCGCGCGCGAAATCCGTGCCCGTGGCAAGAGCCGCGACTAGCAGCGCCATGTGCAAGGCCAAGCCAGCGACACCGACCAGGACAAAGAAAATCAGCCGCAAGGAGACAACCCCTCTCGTTGCCTTGGCAACAAGAAGCTCCAAGAATTGAAGAGCGACGCGATGATCCAGCTTGCTTTCGCCGGCCGAACGGGTCGCGAACCGGTAAGGTAGTTCGGCAATGCGGACATCCGGGCCCGCATTTGACAGGATATCAAAGAGTATCTTGAAACCCTGCTTGTTCAGCCGGGACGCCATCGCTTCGACCAGGTCGCGCCGTGTCGCGAAGAAACCACTMATGGGATCGGTTATCCTTGCCGAGATCGCACGTTGTGCAACGAAAGTCCCGATCCGGGAAATGGCGCTCCTGCATGGCGAGAGCGCCGTTTCCTGATAGGGTAAGCTATAGCGGGTGGCGATGGCAAAATCATTGCCTTGGCGGATGGCGGCAACCAGATCCGGCAGGAGCCGGTGATCGTGCTGGAGATCGGCGTCCATGACCGCGACTATGTCTGCCTGTGCGGCCAACATTCCCTCGATGCACGCCCCAGCCAGCCCACGCCTGCCGACGCGGCGAATACAGCGTATCCGCGGCTCAGTACGCCCTATGTCACGCAGCACCTCGACGGTGCGATCGGGTGAATCGTCGTCCACGAATATCACCTCCCAGTTCAGGCCGTGGAGGGTAGCAATCAGGTAGCCAATGAGCATGCCAACATTATCCCGCTCGTTGAATGTTGGTATGATCACCGAAACGTCGGGAGCTTGGAGAACTTGCCCCAGTTTGGCTCCATCGATTTGGAGGAACACGTCCATATGCTGACGCCTTTGTTTGATTTGACGCAAACGTTTTGCCGCGCAGCCACTAAGCGCGCGCCGACAACAGTTTCTGATCCACAGCAAGTCCAAGCAGGAAACGCTGGGAGGAGGTCCATTGCGTGTACGCAGATCAACCGACGGGACGTTTCTTCTCGTTGCGAACCGTCAACCTGACCCGTGTCTCTAAATTGCTCGCGAAGCTGAGCTCTGCTGTTTCGTTCCACTGCATTCTCGCTTCGCCCGCCGGATTTTCCGCCGGGAGGAGAGCTATTCAGGCAGTTCGGCCGCTGGCGCGGAGGTTCCAATGCTGCCTTGGGGCGAATTGCAATATGAATCCACTGCCCTCACACGTCGGTATTCAGCCCCATTTTCCGGTGAAGCCACAGCATCAGCCAGCACACAAGGATCCACCCAAGCACGACGTCCGATAGAAAGTGGGCTCCAAAAACGACACGGTTCAGGGCGGCGATTATGGATAGCGGAACAATCAGCGCAGTGACGTATTTGCGGTACGCGTTGGGCACGAACACCAGAAGAGCCAGAAATGCAGCCGCCGATGCTGCTTCCCCGGACGGGAACGAACAATTGCGTTCGCATATCGATGCGAATTGCCATGCCGGCGTAAACTCCATCGCCCCACCAAACTCCATCACATCTCGGGGTCTGGCCCGGGCGAAGAAGTTCTTGAACAAGTGAACCATGATTGCCGATCCCAGGACGTAGCTGAACACAACGAACAAGGCGCGCCTTGTCGTCAGACGATCTGAACGCTTGAGTGGTTTCGCCATCATCAAGACAATCATCATGGGCAAGACAATGTAGGGAAGCATGCGGTTAGCGTCGCGGATCAATAGCAGCAGTGGATTGTCAGAAAGATAAAAGTGCGTCCCGGAGGTGAAGAACCGCGAAACGCGCACGTCAATCTGTGGAAACATGACGAAGATCATGCTGGATAAGAGGATCAGGATTCCAAGTGCATCCAGCGGATCCAAGGAGACATAGCGGGTTAGGGGATTCCATTGCCCGCCAGCTGCCGCGTCAAGGGGGACGGCAGAGGGAACTTTTTTGAAGGGAAGCCGATCAACGTCCTTTGACGCTGAAGATGAAGTTTGCACTAGGACCATCCGCTTAAAAGAAGTGGTTGTTTGAACAGTTTTTGATTGGGGATTGCGTGCTTTCGCCATCCGCTGTGGCGCGGCCTGGTGGCTGGAGTTCTTCCAATGCCTGACTTGGCAGGCTGGCACGGCGCGTGCTCATGCTTGAACAGGCTGGGCTCTTGACCACCTCTGTTCCTAGAATCGATAACCCAGGACCAGCATGGACTTCGGCTGGACCTTTTGCTTCACGAGAGGGCTGTCCGCGGCGTCCCCCACCAGAAATCCGACTTCCTGTTCAGCGCGGAGCATCCAGTTTTCATTGAACATGTAAGTCGCGGACACCGAGAGATCGACGCTTTTCAAACCCGAACCCGGTTTGTATGCGTTGTATCCGGAACGTGCGGCCTGAGCCTCGGTGACCCCAAAATAGGATTCCATATAGTTCTTGTCGGCGAAGGTCGCGGACGCACCCGCACCAAACATTAGCTTTTCATTGACTGGTTGCGTCAACTCGACACCGACCGTCCCCAGGAGCCCGTCGCTGCCACCAATGGTCTTGTCGACGGAGACAAAAAACTCGGCCGGTCCATAGCTCAACGTCGCCTTGCCGCCGACTGTCACGCCGCCATCGATGTCGCCCATCCCGCGTAGATCGTCTGAATCGTCTTCCCCACGACCGAAGTCGTAACCGACCTTCGCATCGAACTGGAACSGACCCTGTTCATAGGCCTTCAGCTCGACGCCGGTCGGATCGATCGTCAATCGATCGAAGAAGGTCGCAGAGACAAACGGAAGCGGCGAAATTTCCATTTCATCGCTACCCTCATATTTTGGTTGGTACATCACGCCGGCGCCGATCATGACCTCCCAGTCGTGAAGCTTCTGGCGCACCGGACCAAAGCGCTGGGGATCGGGCATGGGCGGAATGGCAGCCTGATCGGAATCCTGTGATGCATCGGCAGCGTGGACAAGCGATGGCATGAGCGTAATAACGAGTGCGATGGAAAGTGTTCCGCGCGCTGCGGCCTTTGAAATGAACTTGTAAAACATGAAATCTCCGGTCCTTGCCTTCACACGTTTGCCCGCTCGAGGCTGCATCGAAAAAGGCGGTTTCAATGCCTCTCTTCTGCCACTGCGCGGACAGCCAGAATGTTTGATCGTGTGAAGTTTTGTTTCAGGTCGGCCGGAAATAGGCGAAATCTGAAACAAATTTTAATATTGCCGCAAGCCAAAAAACAGGCGCCGCCGTGCTATTCAGAAATAGGCAAAGTGCCCTATGGATGGTGAAGGGAGCCAGAGCTTGTCGGACGCCTCTCGAATTCTGATTGTCGAGGACGACGCACTGATCGCCGCCATGCTGCGCGATAGTCTTAACGAAAGTGGAATGATCGCGGAGATCGCCCAGGACGGCGTTGCAATGGATGCGCGCATGCGGGTATTCAATTTCGACCTGGTGATCCTTGATGTCATGCTGCCTGGCGAAAGCGGCCTTAGTCTGTGCCGGCGGCTACGGGTTACGACGAACATTCCCATCCTCATGCTGACGGCGGCCGATGCGGAAATTGACAGGATCGTCGGTCTCGAGATTGGCGCCGACGACTATGTCACGAAACCATTCAGTCTGCGGGAGCTCATCGCGCGGATACGCGGCTTGCTGCGGCGCGCGGCCTTGCCTTCGCTAAAKGATCCGCGAAAAAAGCAACTGCGTTTTGACGGATGGTTCGTGGATCCCATTAGACGACAGCTCTACGATCCCACCAACGCACGCGTCGGCTTGACAACGCATGAGTTCGATATCCTGCTTGCCTTTTGCCGAAACCCGGGCCGCGTTCTGACGCGAGAGGAACTCTTAGGGGTAACCCATGCTGGTTTGGCCGGTCCAATCGAGCGCAGCATTGATGTTCACATCAGTCGATTGAGGCAAAAGATCGAGCATGATGTCCGCGACCCCGTTGTTATCAAGACCGTACGTCTCGGCGGCTACATGTTTACCGCGAATGTCGAGGAACTATGAGGCTGAAGCGTTTCCTCCCCACCACGATAAGAGGCCAGATCACCCTGATCATCATTGCGGCGCTGATCCTCGTCAGCGTCGTCGGCAGAGTATTGGAACAGTGGGCAAGGAATGCCGCGCCGGACATGGAAGATATCGTCATGCGCGTCGACACGATGGCGGAACTCCTGAAATCGTCCACACCCGGCGCACGCGAAATAATCCTCTCGTCATCGCGCGCTGCCGGCTGGCATTTCTCGCTGGAACCCTTTTCGGTCAGCGAGACCTTCACCGGACCGTCGGAACCTGAAGGCGCGCTGGCCATGGCCATCGACTGGCTCTTTCCAACCGATCACATCCGCCCACCCGTGGGAGGTTGGCGTACCTTCTGGAACGGAGAGAGAGTGATTGCATCAAAGGTCGACGACACCACGCTCCTCATCCTTTCCGGTTTTCCGGATACGATCCTGAACAGCTCGATCCTGAACGAGGGCCCGTATTATTCTGTCGCCATCGTCGTCCTGATCGCGTTCTTTTTTATATTCGCCATTCGCGTTATAACCGAGCCAATCAAACGGATTTCCGAAGCGGCCACCCATTCGGACATCGCAAACAGCACGGAGATTTTCGAAGAACGTGGACCTGTCGAGATCGTCGCGCTCGCCCATGCTCTGAACGCGATGCGAAGCCGGATACGGGTGATGGTCGAATCAAGGACACGAATGCTGCGGGGCATTGGCCATGATCTTCGAACCCCGTTGACCCGGTTACGGCTTCGGGCCGATCGCATGGAGGACGGACCGGTGCGCGAGGGACTGTTGTCCGACGTCATGCGCATMGACGGCCTCTTGAACGAAGTCCTGAAATATCTCAGGGACGACTACGCGACCGAACCAATGCAACGTGCTGATGTTGCTAGCCTGCTGCAAACCGTTTGCGCGGAGTTCAGCGATGTCGGCTTCCAGGTCCGGTTCGAGGGACCCAATCGGATGATCATCGATTGCAAGCCACTGGCCATCATGCGCGCAGTGACCAACCTCTGCGATAACAGCATCAAGTTCGCAACTGAAGTCATTGTCAGTCTACGAAAAGGCAAAGCGGGCTGCGAGATCGTTGTGACCGATAACGGACCCGGAATTCCAGAACATTTGAGAACGCGGGTTCTCGAGCCCTTCTTCAAAGGGGATGATGCGCGGACGCAAGCACAGGAAGGTTTCGGGCTCGGACTTTCAATTGTCGCCGATATCGTGCACGCCCATCGCGGCACCGTCTCTCTCGCAGACAACGCGCCGAGGGGGCTCATTTTTCAGATCCTTATCCCAAGCCATGTCGATACCAGGACCACGATTGAGGCGAAGAGGCCCTTCCTCGATGTGAAATAGAAATACAGCCGCCTTTGGTTGGATTGGAAGCGGTATCCTGTGGACGGAATTCTGCGTGTACCCTTTGCTCCCGGAAAGCCCACTGACAGTGGATTTAGCTTGCCGGATCGTCCCGATCAGGGATCGAAAACGGCAGGGGGCAATTGACCAGCGCGGATGGCCAGTCCGATTTGCCCCTCACGTCTCGCGCCCATCGATCGGCGGCTTCGCCAGAAAGCCGTTTTTTAGCACCGGTGGCGTACACCGCATCGGCGAGACCGGTTCCGCCGCGTTGGTGKAGCGGCTTCACTGGAAACAAATGAGACCCTTCTTCTCGGAGCTCCCGCCATATTTGATCGGAGTGTTGGGCTCGCACGCTCGCGGCCCATCGGCCACGAGGTCCGGCTCATCCCCCTCCTACGTGAAGGCTTGCGTTAAGCGCGACAAGAGCGATGCGTTGGAAGCGGAAGCAATCTGCCAAGCGGTGCAGCGCCCGACGATACGCTTTGTGCCTGTCAAAACGGTCGAGCAGCAGAGTATTCTGATGACCCATCACACTCGGTCATTGCTCGTTTGCCAACGGACCATGGTGGAAAACGCATGCGGGCACATCTGGCAGAACTTGGTCTCGTTGCAAATCCCAATATTGCCAATCTCGCGACATTGGTGCATCAGGTTTTGTCTGCCGCGGGTGACTTGCCACGATATGCTCGCGCTACTCCGGAGATCCTTATCCGACAGATCTGGGCATTTAGCGACGAGATATCCGTGTTGGACCAGCAACTTCGGGCTTGGCGCATAGAGAATGAGGCCGGCCGCGGGCTCGCGGCCATCCCCAGCCTTGGCATCGTCACAGCCGCGGCTGTCGCCGCCACCGTTACCGTCGCCGCTTGGGCTCATCCCCCCCGTGACAGCAGGTGACAAGCAAGCGTCCGCAAGCCCCTTCTTTTGTCATTCCAGTCATGGAGCCTCCCGATCGGGGCGAGGCGCGCCGTATGCGAGACCGTCGATCTCAGGTTTGCTGAAATAGGAGCGAAACCGCGCGGAAACCCTGTCACTGAAATCGCTGACGATCAGGTGAAGCGCTGGAATGACGATCAACGACAACAAAGTCGAGGCAATCAGCCCTCCCGAAACGGCGATCGCCATTGGTGCACGGAATTCGCCGCCATCGCCTATCGCGAACATCGATGGCACCATKCCGCCAACCATCGCGAGCGTCGTCATGATGATGGGGCGGGCACGTTCCTTGCAAGCCTCGACCATCGCCTCGTATCGTGAATGGCCATGGGCCTGGATCTCGACAGCAAAATCGACAAGCATGATCGAGTTCTTGGTCACGATGCCCATCAACATCAAGATGCCAATGACAACGGGAAGTGAGATGGGCGTTCCGGTCAGGAAAAGTGCGAAAGCCACTCCCCCGACCGACAATGGAAGCGCGGCGAGAATGGTCACCGGCGTGAACACATTGCCGAATAACAATATCAGGACGATGAGGACAAGCATGAGGCCCGAGCCCATCGCGATGGCGAAGTTGTGAAACACATCACCTTGCGTATCGGAGTCGCCCGTTGCCTGTATGCGCACTCCCTCGGGCAAGGACCGAATGGTTTTCAGATCAGCCAACAGCGCTACACCCTGCCCGAGCGTCAATCCCTCATCCAAGTCGGCGCCGATCTTGATCGTTCGCTCGCGATCAAAACGATCGATCGACGAGACGGTTTCGTCGAATCGGAAGTCGACTACACTGGACAGGGGTACACTATGGCCAGCGGCCGTCGGCACGCCAAGTAACTCGAGCGCCGCCATATCGTTGCGGCTCTGGCGGGCGAGTAACAGGCGGATGGGAATCTGACGGCTCCCCTCGATGAACTTCGGCAAGTTGCTGTCCACATCCCCAATCGTTGAAATTCGGAGTGTTTCGGCGATCAATGCGGTCGGGACACCAAGTACCGCGGCCTTGTCAGCCTTGACCTCCATTTTGAGTTCGGGCCGCATCGCAGCATTGTCCATTGCTGGATTGATGAACCCTTTCTGGGTCGCCATTTCAGCGACAATGGCGTCTGCTGCTTCCTGGGCATTGTCTCCATCTGTGCTCAGGACCGCGAAGGTTAGGTCCCGATCGCCGCTTGCGTTGAGAAACCGCAGACGAACATCAGGAATGTTCGAGAGTATTCTCTTGACGGCATCCTCGACCTTGAAAGAAGAGAGTTCCCGCTCAGACTTGTGAACGAGGTCAATGGAGACCGCGGCGCGACGGACATCAAGTTCCCCCGACGGGCTCGTCCCACCTCGAATGAACACGCCTTCGACCTCCTTTAGCTGGCGAATCCGCTGAGCGATTTCGTCAGTGACGGCCCTAGTTTCAGCGAGCGTCGATCCCGCCGGCAGTTCCAACGACAGGGAGAGGCGACCGTTGTCTTCCTCGGGTAAAAACGCGTTCGGAAGCGTTAGAAGTGCGGCGATGGAAATCGCGAAGAAGGTGACCGCGGCGGCCACGGTCGTCCATTTGCGGCGAAGTTGCAGCCTCAACACGTTCTCGTATATCCTCCCGGCAAGGCCCTGCGGCCTTTCCCGATGCGGGAGGCTGGTCATGATGTATGCCGCCATGATTGGGGTGATGAGCCGGGCGACCAAGAGTGAGAAGAAGACAGAGATGGCGACGGTGAGACCGAACTCCTTGAAGTAGAGGCCAGTGACCCCTTTCATCAAGCCTACCGGCGCGAACACGGCGATGATGGTCGCCGAGATTGCGATCACAGCCAGCCCGATTTCATCTGACGCATCGAGAGCGGCGCGATACGCGGATTTCCCTATGTTGCGATGGCGCACGACATTCTCGATCTCAACGATCGCGTCATCGACAAGGATGCCTGTCACAAGAGTAATCGCTAGCAGGCTGAGGATGTTCAGCGAAAACCCTAGCATATCGATGGCGAAGAATGTTGGCAGGATAGAGAGGGGAAGCGCGACTGCCGCCACGAGCGTCGCGCGCCAGTCTCGCAAAAACAGGAAAACGACGACGACGGCGAGAAATGCGCCTTCTAGCAGGGTGTCGATCGCCGATCGATAATTTCCGGAGGTGAAGCTGACGCTGTCGTCCACAACTGCGAACTTCACCAGGGGATACTGCGGTCCTAATTTGTGCAAGGCCTCGGCCACCGATGCCGCAACGGCCACGTCGCTCGCGCCGAGCGATCTGTATATGGAAAACCCGACGACGTCGGAGCCATTCAATGTCGCGAAATCGCGCGGTTCCGCCACGGTGTCGGAGAGCTCGCCGAGCTCGCCGAGAAGGACGTTCCGGGTTCCGGGTGTTGCGATACGAAGGCCTGCGAGATCATCGACGGTTTCGACGGCCGCCGCCGTCGTCAGCGCCTGTTCGCGGCCGTTGAGCTCACTACGTCCGCCGGAAGCGTCCAACTGGGTCGTCATCAGGCTTTTGTTCACAGTGCTGGCTGTCAAAGAGTACGCATGCAGCCGATTGGGGTCGATCTCGACATGAATTTCTCGCTCCACGCCGCCGACACGATCAATGCGGCCGACGCCCGGCACGCCTTGCAGCTCGCGAATGAGCGTGTCATCAATAAACCAGGAGATTTGCGACTTGCTCATTCCTTCTCCGGAAACAGCATAGGTCACGACAGCCTGTGACTCTTGCTCCATTCGTTCGATAATCGGTTCATCGATCGTGTCCGGAAGATCGGATCTTATCTTGGTAATGGCGTCGCGAACATCGGTAACGGCACGGTCGGTCGAGACTACGCCGAGCTCGAATTCGACCGTGGTCGTTGAGCGACCCTCCGTGATGGTTGAMGTCAACTCCTCAACACCCGTCAACGACGCAATCGCATTCTCAACGAGTTTTGTTACTTCGGTCTCGAGTTCGCTCGGCTTCACCCCCGATTGATCGATGGTGACGGTTACCAGTGGGACGTTGATCGACGGGAAATAGGTGATCGGCAATTTTATAAAACTGAAAATGCCGACGATCGTCAGGGCCGCGAACAGCAGGATTGACGGCAATGGGTTCCGGATGGCCCATGCGGAAATATTGCTGTTCATCGCGCCACACTCTCTTCGGCCTTTAACGAGGAAAGTTCGCCAGCTTTCAAACCGGAGGTCGGAACGGTCAGTATCCTTTCATCCGTCTTCAGGAAGCTACCCGATTTGGTGACTACGATCTCGCCTTCCTTAACGCCGGAAAGGACCTCTATCGCGGCACCCGCCGGGGAACCGAGGATTACAGGGCGCAGGATCGCACGATCGTTTTCAACGACAAAAACACTGGCTTCGCCATTCTGGATCCTGACGGCGGTGGCAGGTACCGTGACATTTGAACGCCGTGCGACCTCAATGCTGCCGTGGACGAACGCGCCTGGTACCAAGGCGTGACGCTGGTCGAGCGCCAGCCGCACCGTACCCATACGCGTGAAAGGATCTATCTGCGCCGCGCTCAATCGCACGCGACCCTGGATCGTTTCGTGTTCACCGGCCACGCTCATCTCAGCGACCATCCCTTCTTCGAGGCGAACAAAGCTCGCTTCGCTCACACTGGCCTCCATCTCGATGAGGCCGTCTTTCGCCAAGATGAATAGCGGGGCGCCTGAGGATGAGGTCATGGCGCCAATGCGTGCGTTGCGACTGAGAACCCTACCCGCTTCTGTCGCACGCACAGTGCTTCGTTCAATCGTCAACGCAATATCGGCGCGCTCGCGCTCGATCAGTTTTCGATCCGCCTCAGCCAGCATCAGCGATTGATGCGCAAGCTCGAGCAGGGACTTGACCCGAGAAAAGGCATTCTCGTGTTCATCGAGAAGCTGCTGGGACACAACTCCCCTGCCCACCAGTGATCTGCTTCGTTCGACAACTTTACGCGCCTCGCGCTCGTTGACGGCGGCGACATCAACCCTACTCTGCTCTTGCGCGACAGCAGCCGCGGCGCGTGAAAGTTGAACCGTGTTTCTGTCAAGCGCGAAGCTCGCCTCCGCTACGTCGAGTATTGCCAGTGGTTGACCCTTGGATACGACGGCGCCCACCTCKACGAGGATTTCCCTCACTTCCTTGCCTTCGATAAGCGCGTTTACCCTAATTTCCTCCTGCGCGATCAGTGTTCCAACGGCCGCGACATGGTCGTGAATGGTGGCACGCTCTGCGGCGCCGACACTCACCGTTATGGCCTGTTGAGCCAACAATTTCCCGCCGGAACAGAGGGTCATCGAAGTAAACAATGCTGAGACCAAAAGCGATTTGACGGAACGCCCCGGTATGCATTTATGCTGTTTTCGATGCGTCATCACTAGAACCACTGTTGGCCGTTTGCACCTTGCAGACGGTTACTTCGCCCTTGTTATCGAGAGTGCGGCATGCCGGATGTGTTGATATTTTAAGATTTGTTGCAATCAGCCCCAAAAGCAGATCTCCTTACATGCGCCGCTTCCATCGATGGCGGCTCATTATTCTCGATGTCCGGGGAAAGGGGTTCGCAGCTCGATCTTCCATCCTCTGCGGATTACGAAGACAGGAGCAATCCACTCAATTGTGGCACCGGCTCGTACAAGCGTGACGCGCCTGTTTCCCTGCTATAGCTGTCCCGGCCCCCCTTGCTGCGGCGTTCACGGGGCCATTGAAGTAGAAAATTTGACCGGCAGCTTTCCGCTGGCAAAAACACGCAGCGCGTTGATGCTGGATTGATCAGGCCCGTCGAGATAACTCCTCATTCGGGCCGGAGCGCTTGTTCTCGTACCGAAGCAGTTCGGTGGGTCCATAACAGAGTCGATTTGTCTGAGTGAAGGCAGCTGCCAGTTATCCGTTGCCATGTGAGCTCGTTATCGCCTTCAGCGAGCCGCGATGGGTAATTTCGGCTGTAGCTTGGAGAGAAGGGCGTCCGCGCCCTTGTCTATTCCGACTTTTGACGCACCGAGTGGGCCAAGGCTAGCGCCGACGTCTAACGCGCTCGGATACTGCTTGGAGACATAAGCCAGGAGTAGGTTGTTCGACGCGCTGTCATAGACCTCAACGGAATAATTGATTGAACCGCTGAGCGTTCCTTCTTTTCCACGTGCGGCTTGGAGCCCGTTTACGGCCAGACCCATCGGCATCAATTTTGCCACGGTCGAGATCACGACGGCGTTGGTCTTTGCGCCAGTCAGTTCAAGTTTGAGCCTAAGCGTGCCGGGACCTGGGATCTTTGTAAGTGCGTATTTTGGCCTAAGGCGGCCTTCGAATGACCGCTGCATGTAGGATGCAAGCTCGACCTTGTCCTTCTCGGTGATGCTGCCAAATTGATTATCGCGGTTTCGATAGATCTCCACAGGCTCAACGATTATAGCTGAGTACGCGCTAAAATCGACGGTTCCATGGGAGTAAATGAGTGGTATTTTTCCGTCCTTGTTTTGCGTATTGACGGATAGCTGCTTGGAAGATGCGATGCCTTGATACGCGATCGGATCGGTGCTCACACAGCCAGTGGAAACAGCAACGAGCGCAAAGAGACAAAATTGAATCGACTTGGTAACCACGGGTATCTCCTGGATGGGTAAGCGGATGTCTGGTCGGCGCGTGATCGGAACGACCGCAGTGCGCAGAATCGGTAGGATTGAGAGAGCCTGGCGTCAGGCGAAGCGGTTGGAGATGGCGCGAATGCGTTCCGTCAACTTCGCCATCATCGCGTTTTCGCAAGAACGACGCTTGGTTGTTGTAGGCACCGCGGTAGGTGCGGATCGACGATCAACCAACGCGTTGATMCTTCGAGAAAGGGACACCATGTCAAGCTGCGATCCAGCCTCTGACATGGCGCGTGCTTGCGCCACGTTGAGGAAAACTTCGATATTTACGACCGGAAGGGGCCTGACGCGCCGGACGATATCGATATTTGGGCGCGTCGTGACGATGAGGTCGTAACCGCCAACCGTAAGTTTACCTTCGAGGTCGGCCTGCGACGAAACGTGATTTGCGACGTACCCTTCTTCGTTCAGTTTGGCGACGATGCTCACCGCTGCCTCGGGCAAGAACACGAGGATTCGCGCAGGCATATGCTTTGCGGTGGGGTCGGTCATGACGCATATCTCCTTGGTTGACCGAACGATAGAAAGTTCCCGCGCTCCGATATGTTCAGTTTTGTTAAGTTATATGTACGGCTCAGACTGCCGAAACCCGTCCTTGGCTCGTTCCCGGAATGGGATGCTACACGCGATGTCCGAGTGCCCGTGTTGAACCCTGGCAGCACTATTCTAACTTCCAACCCGCGAGGTTGACGATCGCGCAAGGACAACTCGCCGCCATGAGATTTGACGATATCGTCGACTATCGAGAGCCCAAGTCCGAAACCGCGTTTGCTTGAGGAATTTCGAGACGCATCGACCTTGAAGAACGGCGCAAGCACGCGTTTATGCAGCTCTTTGGGCAGGCTCGGGCCGTCATCTCCAATAGTGATTACGCCCGCACCATCCGACAGCTGTTCCAGCGCGATTTCGGTCGTTGCCGCTAGGCGGGTGGCATCGTAAACTTAACGAAAGACGGACATCGATATGAGATGACGGGTCATGACGAACCGTGATGCGCTCTATCGCCGCCACCGCTTTCCCGCCGAAATTATCGCCGCTTCCCTCTCAACCTGCGGATGGTGGAGGACATGCTGGCCGCCCGTGGCATCATGGTTTCGCATCAAACGGTCCAGCTGTGGGCTGAGAAATTCGGACGTGCCTTTGCCGACGAGATGCGTCGGTGCTCATCCGGTCGGCTTGGCGATAAGTGGCACCTCGATGAAGCCGTCGTTTCGATCGGCGGCGAGAAGCACTGGCTATGGCGCGCCCTCGATCAGGATGGTTTCGTTCTTGGATGCTGGTTCGAAGTCGCCGAAATGCCCAGGCGGCCTGGCGTTTGATGCGAAAACTGTTAAAGGGTCACGGCCGCGCGCCGCGTGTGATGGTTACTGACAAGCTTCGATCCTACGATGCCGCAAAGCGTGAGATCATGCCCCGCGTTGAACATCGCTCTCACAAGGGGCTAGCAGAGAATTCCCGTCAGCCAATCAATCAGGCGGCGAGAACGGTTCATGAAATGCTTCAAGTCGAAGCGACATTTGCAACACTTCGTCTTCATCCATGATCCGATTGCCAACCTGTTCTACATCCCGCGCCACGACGTCATCTCAAGCCACTATCGCGAACTACGTGCTGCGGCGATGAGCCTGTGGACGCAGATCGCCCGGGCGTAAACAGCGACAGCCAAGGCGGCCTGCTGTTGCCTCACGACTTTTAAGTTTACGATGCCCCGCGAGAGGGGGCGGCAATATAAGATTTTCAACGACAACTGATGTCGAGAGGCGCACCGTCTCAGTCAGGCGTTGCGATCGACCCTGAGCCTCTCGTGTCAACGCTTCTGCGGCGACACCCATGGCGCCTGCATCCTCGGAGAGTCCCAATCCTGTATCTGTCGGATCGAGACCACGAACAGACAGGGTAAAGAGACTGGCCCCGACAATCGCTTCCAGTTCACGTATGTGCCGGCTCGCCCATGGATCGTTTCGCCTTCGCCGACATCGAGCTCGGGCTGGTGACTGAAGAGCGCCGAGGACTATCGAACGGCGTTCGGCTGCAAAGGACTGCCCCAACAAAACCGGACCAGTCCCTCGTTACTGATCGGAGGTCATTCTGATCAGTAACTGACAGAGGTGGAGCCCTGACCTTAAGCCAGGGCTCCACCGTTCAAATTAGAACGCGCGCTGCAGACGGAAGTAACCCGACGTGGAGTCGTCGTCTTCATCCGGATCCAGATACTGGATCGAAGCCTTAGCGTAGAAATTGTCTACGACCTGATAGTCAACCGTCAGACCGACCTTCCAAGCGTCGTTTTCGTCGTCGAAATCGCCGGCGCCGTCGATGCCGTAGTTGCCGTAATACTGAACACCAGGGGTGATCTTCAGCTTATCGGTAGCCTTGATGACGTACTCGGCAGTAACTGCCCACTGAGCGGCGTCGTAGTAGGAGTTCGGGTTGGTGGAGTAAACAGCAGCAAGGCCGAGCGTGCCAGGACCGATGTCAACCGTACCCATAGCGCGGATTGCTCCTTCTTCGTTGTCGGTGTCGTAACCGCCAGTGATCTGGTAGCTGAATGCACCAGACGTGCCGCCGATGCCGAAGGCCACGCCGAAGTTGTTCGGAGCTTCGCCGGTCTTGAAGTAGCCGTCTTCCAGTTCGTCAACGCTGATACCAGCGTAGAAGGAGCCGGTTTCGTACTGATAACGGATGGAGTTGTGCAGGGTAACCGGGGAGCCGATGTCGGCCGTTTCGCCGTCGAGACCATCGTCCCACCAGGAGTAGAACAGACCAGCGCGGAAGCCCGCGACGTCGAGGTAAGCGGAGTCGAGGACCGTCGACTGGTCAGACGCGTTGTCAGCGTTTGCCTGCAGAACGATTACGCCGGTGAGCGGACCGTACTCGGTGTCGCTTTTGGCCGTGAACTGAACCTGACCACGGGTTACAGCATCCCAGCTAGAGTCGTTGGTGGCGGAGGTGCCGCCGGCGTTCGGGCCAACGTTAACCTGGAAACGGATGTAGCCTTCGATCTTCAGGCAGGTTTCCGTGCCCGGGATGTARAAGTAGCCGGTGCCGTAAGCGTCGCAGACGCGAACGTATTCAACCGGCTCCGGCTCGGCAGCAACGATTGCGTCTGCTGCGAGTACCGGGGTCGATGCAGCAAATGCTGCTGCCGACGCAAGCAATACCATCTTGATGTTCATTGTAGAATTCC
>NZ_JBFTNV010000043.1:0-56207 GCF_056397645.1 Rhizobium sp. 05L429
AGCCACCAGGTGACGCGGCCGCCGTAATAGGGCGGGCTGCCGAAGGACTTGCCGTCCCAGCCGGCCCTGAAGGACGTGCCGTCGGAAACGTCGACATCGCTGTGCGGCGCCGTCTGGTAACCGCCGTAGATAGAGAATTCCAGATCTTCAGCCGAAGCCGTGCCAGCCGCCGACGCAAGCGCGGAAAACGCAATGCCCACCAGAAGCGCGGTGGAACGATGCAATGCATATGCCATCGAATATCCCCGAAGTACCAAAAGGCTATCAGTTCAATTCTCTGGCAGATTCATGTGTCACATTCTTAAAGGATAAAAAGGCGCATCGAGTGCGCCTTCATTTTTTGCCGAAAGTGTTGCTCAACCGCCAAACATGGTCCGCAGGATATCGATGCCCTTGTCCTGAAAGGCGACATTGCCCTGCTTGTTGCCGGGGCCAACGACGATGACCTTGGTGCCAACGGAAACGCGGCTGTAAAGATGCGAGACATCGTCATTCATCATACGGATGCAGCCGGAGGACATGTTGAGGCCGATCGTCCAGGGCTGGTTTGTGCCGTGAATGCGGAAGATCGTGTCGCGGCCGCCCTTGTAGAGATACATGGCGCGCGCACCGAGCGGATTGTCCGGGCCGCCGGGCTGGACGGCAGGAAGATTGTGGCCCTCGCGGGCCTCACGGGCGCGCATCTCTGCCGGCGGCGTCCAGTTCGGCCATTCGGCCATGCGTCCGACCGACACGACACCCGACCAGCCGAAGCCATCGCGGCCGACGCCGATACCATAGCGCGTGGCGCGGTTGTTGCCTTCTACGAGGTAGAGAAACTTGTTGTTGGTGTCGACGATGATGGTGCCGGGCTTTTCGCTGGTGGAAAGACGGACCACGCGCTTGCGGAACTGCTGCTTGATCTCGCGTGTCTGCTTGACGCCGCGCACGGCATCCGTTGCCGTCATGACCGGTTCAGCGCTGACGGTCACAACCGTACAGGACAACGCAACGGCCGCCGCCGCTGCGAGCCTTAGAAACTGCTTCATTTTMGATACCCTCTCCTTCAGAACCGCGTAGAGGCTAGTCAAATCGGTTTGAATTTCAAGTCGGAGAGATGGGGGACACGCTTTTTTGTAGGTCAGCGGGCGGCTGTTCTTGCCGTCCGCTGCCCATTATTTGCTCTTTACATCACGATGACGCGGGTGCCGACGTTGACGCGATCGTAAAGGTCAACCACGTCCTCGTTGCGCATGCGGATACAGCCGGAGGAGACGGCGCTGCCGATCGTCCAGGGCGCGTTCGTGCCGTGAATGCGGTAGAGGGTGGAACCGAGGTACATGGCGCGGGCGCCAAGCGGATTTTCAGGACCGCCATCCATACGGGCGGGAAGATAGTGCCCCTTGGCGGCCTCACGGCTCACCATTTCCGATGGCGGGGTCCAGCCCGGCCACTCCGCCTTGCGGGTGATCGTGTGGGCGCCCGCCCATTCGAAACCGGGTTTGCCGACGCCAACGCCATAACGGCGAGCCTTGCCTCCATTCATGACCAGGTAGAGGAAGCGGTTGTTGGTGTCGATCACGAGCGCGCCGGGCTTTTCCTTCGTATCGTAGTCGACGATCTGTGGCAGGAATTGCGGATCGACTTGCCCACGGATGACGGGCACGCCGGGACGAATGGCGGATACCGTCTGCGGTGCCGGCTGCGGCGTGCGCTGGATGATCGTGCGGCGCTGCTGGAAGAGGCCGCGCTGCTGCACGACGACCGGCCGCTGGTAGACGACGGGGCGAACCGACCCACCGCCGAGCTGGTTGATCCAGGGGGCGGTGAGATCGGGGCTCAGCACTACGGGTGGGCGGGAGGCGTAGCGGTCGTCTGCAAAGGCGGCCGTGGACAGAATGCCGAGCAAGGCTGCGGCAAGGACAAGGGGTTTCATCATCGGGCGGACTCTCTACAAATGACCGAAAATGCGCTGGCGGAATTGCCCGCCTGCGGTCATGCTGCCACTGCGTCCGCCAGCGAATGGTAAATGCGGATTCATTAAAAGACGAACGACCGGATAAACTTTTCGTCAGGGTTACCGTTCGGTTTGGAAAGAGGGTTTGCAAATGGTAAAGCCGGATTCGCAGGCGCAAAACGAGATAAAAACATGAGCGAAACCGGCATCATCATCGGCGAGGACGGCAAAAGTCGCTGCCACTGGCACGCGAATCTGCCCGACTACCTGCGCTACCACGATGAGGAGTGGGGCAGGCCGGTGACCGATGATATCAGGCTCTTCGAAAAGATCTGTCTCGAGGGTTTTCAGTCCGGCCTTTCCTGGCTGACGATCCTGCGCAAGCGCGAGAATTTCCGCGCCGCTTTTGCCGGCTTCGATTTCGAGAAGGTGGCGCACTTCGGCGATGAGGATATCGCCCGCTGCCTCGTTGACGCCGGCATCATCCGCCATCGCGGCAAGATCGTATCGACCATCAACAATGCGCGTCGGGCGATCGATCTCAGGAACGAATTCGGTTCTCTCTCCCGCTACTTCTGGGGCTATGAACCGCGTCCGGAAGATCGGCCTGCAGTCGTCGACCGCGAGCACATCGTCGCCAATCCGACGACTGCCACGTCGGTACGGATTTCCAAAGATTTGAAGAAGCGCGGCTGGACCTTTTTCGGGCCGACCACAGTTTATGCTTTCATGCAGGCAATGGGTCTCGTCAACGATCATCTTGACGGCTGCTTCTGCCGCCCGGAAGTGGAGGCGATGCGCGCAGCATTGGTACGTCCATGAAGTCGATTGTTAAATTCGCCTCAGCTCTTTTTCTGTCCGCCTCCGCAGCCTTTGCGCAGACGCCACAACTCGATCCCGGCGAGAAAATCGAAAAGCTGCAGTTCCCCGCCGTGACCATGCAGTTGAAGGGTTGGACCAAGTTCGGCAACAGCTACGTCTATACTCTGCCGGTGCGCGCCGGTCAGCATGTGAAAATCAGCTTCGAGACGAAGAGCAAATATGCCTTTCTCGCGATCTTCGATCTGTCGAAGCCGGACGACKAGGCGTTTTTCGGCACCGATGAGGACGGTACGAGCTACGAGACAACGGTCAAGGAAAACGCCACTTGGCTGCTGCGTCCCTATTATTCCAAGGTATCCCCGCGCCGCGGGTTGGGCGCGCCCTATAGTATCCTTATCGAGCCGCTTGCCGCAGCGCCCCAGCCGACGCAACCGGCGCCTGCCCAGCCGGAGCAGCCGTCGCTCTTTCCGAAGCGGAAATAGGCCAGAGCAATTCCAGCAAAACTGTGCAACGGTCTTGCGTCCGGAATTGCGCAGAAACAAAGAGATCCTTTAGCCTAACCCGTCGATCAGCCCGTGCAATTCGCCGAGATGGCCGATCTTTCGAAAGCGTGGCGCATCTTTCGGTTCCTCCACCCGCTCCAGCACCCAGGTGAGTTCATGGGGCACGAAAACCCCATAGCTGCCGGCGGCAATGGCCGGGACGATATCGGACTTCAGCGAATTACCGACCATCATTGCCCGCTCCGGCCCGTCGCCGACCTTGGAGAAGATGCGCCGATAGGTGACGGCCGTCTTGTCCGACACGATCTCGACCGTATCGAAGTAATCACCGAGTCCCGACTGGGCAAGCTTGCGCTCCTGGTCGAAGAGGTCGCCCTTGGTGATCAGCACCAGCAGATATTTTCCGGCCAGCGTCTCCAGCGTGTCGCGCACATATGGCAGGGTTTCTACCGGATGGGACAGAAGGTCGCGTCCGGTATCAAGGATCTTGGCAATCACGCTTGCCGGCACCTTGCCTTCGGTGATCTCGATCGCCGTTTCGATCATCGACAGCGTAAAGCCTTTGATGCCAAAGCCGTAATGCGCKAGATTGCGTTTCTCCGCGTCGAGCAGCCGTTCGGAAATCCTCGATCCTTCGGCAAAATCGGCGAGAAGCCTGGCAAAATGCTCTTCCGTGAGCCGGTAATATTGTTCGTTCTGCCAGAGCGTGTCATCGGCATCGAAACCGATCGTGGTCAATGGTCGGGCGGTCATATGCACACCTCTTGAAATACGCCCTGTCTCTATAGGGCGGGCAATCTATTCCCCGCCTGTGTCGAGACAAGGGCGTCTCAACAGAGGCCGTGTTCCGTTGAAAAACGCCGGGCCGCGACCTACATCAAGGATGCCTCACCTTGCAGCCAGCTCCGGCTGTGCCTGTCATGCGCAGGCCAATAATCAAAAAATACAGTTCAGCAGTCCGCAAGCCCCTATTGCGGCAGACACAAGGGAATTTCTCGACATGCGTTATAATCAACTCGGAAATGCCGGACTTTTCGTATCTGAAATCTGCCTCGGCACCATGACCTTCGGTGAAGCCAGGGAAGGCACCATGTGGGGCGCCGTCGCCGATGTCGACCAGAAGGCTGCCGATGAGATCGTCCAGCGCTCGCTCGATGCCGGCGTCAATTTCATCGATACCGCGGACGTCTATTCATCAGGTGAATCCGAGCGGCTGCTCGGCCAGGCGCTGAAGAACCTCAACGTTCCGCGCAAGGATGTCGTCATCGCCACCAAGGTCTATGGCGTCATGGGGGACAAGCCGAACGATCGCGGCGCCTCGCGCGGCCATATCATGGATTCCGTCGAAGCCAGCCTGAAGCGGCTGCAGACGGATCATATTGATCTCTACCAGATCCATGCCACCGATCCGGTCACGCCGATCGACGAGACGCTGCGCGCGCTCGATGATCTCGTTGCCCGCGGCATGGTGCGCTATGTCGGCGTTTCCAACTGGCAGGCCTGGCGCATCGCCAAGGCGCTGGGCATTTCCGAGCGCAAGGATTATGCCCGTTTTGAGACCGTGCAGGCCTATTATTCGATCGCCGGCCGTGATCTCGAACGTGATATCGTGCCGCTGCTGCAGGAAGAAAAGCTCGGCCTCATGGTCTGGTCGCCGCTCGCCGGCGGCCTGTTGTCGGGCAAGTATGGTCCGGGCGCACCGGGCAATGGCGAAGGCCGTCGCGCCAGCTTCGACTTTCCGCCCGTCGATAAGGACCGCGCCTGGGCCTGTGTCGCCGTCATGCGCGAGATTGCCGAAAAGCATGGCGTGAGCGTCGCCACCGTGGCGCTCGGCTATATCCTCGCCAAGCCCTTCGTGACGACCGTCATCATCGGCGCCAAGCGTGTCGAACAGCTCGACCAGAACCTCGCCGCCGTCAAGCTGAAGCTCGATGCCGACGATATCAAGCGGCTCGATGAGGTAAGCGCACTGGCCCCGGAATACCCGGGCTGGATGCTTTCCCGCCAGGCTGCCGGACGCCGCCCGGCCGATTTCGAGCCCAAAGCCTGATCAAGCAAAGGCCTGATTGAAAAGGGCCGCCGTTCCGACGGCGGCCCTCTTGTTCTGTGCTGCCGGCTTACTTGGCGTGCGCCTTCAGCCAGGCATTCATCTCGGCGATTTCAGCTTCCTGCGCCTTGATGACCCCCTCCGCAAGCTTGCGGATCTCAGGATCTTTTCCGTATTGCAGCTCGATCCTCGCCATGTCGATTGCTCCCTGATGGTGTGGGATCATGCTGCGGACGAAATCCACATCGGTGTCGCCGCTCAATTTGATCATCATATCCTTGTGCATCCTGTCGTTAGCCTCGGTGAAGGCTTGGCTGGATGGGCCGTGGCCGCCCATGTGCTTGGACATGTCCATGGTCGGCATGTCCTCGGCAAAGGCTGGGGCGGCAAAGCCGATGATTGCGGAAAGGGCGATGATTTTCAGAGACATGAGAGTTCCTTCCTCTGTCTGACGATAGGTTGGTGCAGCAKCCTATGGCTGCGGTTCTGCCAAGGGGTTTGTCAGATGAAGCGGGGAGGCGGCGCCTGCGGGGCGGGTCTGTTGTCTCTCAATGCCCGGTCGAGGGCCGGAGCAGGATAGGCGAAAACATGCTTGCCCCCATCGGGTATCATTGCAGTTGCGGGGAGCACCATGCAGGCGGCGCAGAGCGGCATATGCGCGATGCCCGTGGAGCAAGGGTCTTTCGCTGAATCGCCCTTGGCCCCCATGTCAGGCATAGCCATGCCCTCCATGTGATGATGCGCCGTGCTGCTGTCGGCTTGAACCGACATGTTCATCGATGCGCAGGTTGGACAGCCTGCCCACGCCGACATGGTGCTGTAGACCAGCCAGCCGAAGAACATCGTGATGAGAGCCAAAGCGCGCATGGAAAAAACATAGGCAAGCGCAGGCGAAAAGCCAAGTGGTTCACCAGGCTGCGATCACCTTGTGAACGATCTCGTAGTCGCGGCTTTCCTCTCCAAACGGTGCGACCGGCCAGTCCCAGCTGGCCTTTGCCTCGGGCGGCGCGATACCGTGGAGCAGGTCTGCTTCCTCTTGCATCCTGCCCGTGCGGTCGATGACCACGTAGGAAATGTCGGTCACAAGGCAGCTGCGGCAAGGCAAGGCCGCTAGCCCCTGCATATGCGCGGCCATCAACTGCTCGACGGTATCAGCAGGCATCCCGGATGATGCTTCTGTCTCGTATCGCCGTTTGACGCCGCGCCCGATCTGCGACAGCAGATTGGCGGAAACGACGAAATCGAGATAGGGCACGCCACGCAAGAATCCGAGTGGTTCCGGATTCTCACCTTTCTTGAGATCATCGTAGCCGGAAACGTCGCGTTCGATCAGCCGAACGTTCCGGTAGCGCTTGCCCCTCAGCCGTAGGCGCACGGATGCCAGATGCACGAGATCGACGAGAACGACCGTATCGAAACTGTCAGCCAGGTCCTCGATCGGCACATCCCGGAGCAGCCCGGAACCGAGCACGACGGCCGTCCGCCGCTGTGAAAACCCGCTGATGGCGGCGCGAACAGCGTTCTTGCTATTCTCTTCATGCGCCGCCCAGTCCCTGCTGCAGCGGCCGGCGCGGGACCACAGATTGACCGAATAACGGACGAAACGGCGATACTCGCTGCCCGTGAGCGCGGCTGTGGCGAGATATTGAAGCGCTTCCGCGATCATGGCGATATCCTGATGTCTGGTCCTTTCCTCATCGTTCCATCGATTCTGGTCGCCATATCAAGACCCTTCACCCTTGCCGCTCCCCGCCCAATCCGCTAGGAAACCGCCACTGTCACATATGTGGAATTTCCCCGAAATGAACGACAAGCAGAAGAAACCCCAAAAGCTCAAGGCCCGCCTTCCGCGCGGCTTTGTCGACCGCTCCGCAGCCGATCTCCGCGCCGTCAACGAAATGACCGTGAAGATCCGCGAGGTCTATGAGCACTATGGTTTCGATCCGGTCGAAACGCCGCTGCTTGAATATACCGATGCGCTCGGCAAGTTCCTGCCGGACAGCGACCGTCCGAATGAGGGCGTCTTCTCGCTGCAGGACGATGACGAGCAGTGGATGTCGCTGCGTTACGACCTGACGGCGCCGCTTGCCCGTCATGTCGCGGAAAATTTCAACGAAATCCAGCTTCCCTACCGCACCTATCGCGCTGGTTACGTCTTCCGCAACGAGAAGCCCGGCCCGGGCCGCTTCCGCCAGTTCATGCAGTTCGATGCCGATACCGTCGGTGCACCGGGCGTCCAGGCTGATGCCGAAATGTGCATGATGATGTCCGATACGCTGGAAGCGCTCGGCATCAAGCGCGGCGACTATGTCATCCGCGTCAACAACCGCAAGGTTCTGGACGGCGTGCTGGAGGCGATCGGCCTCGGCGGGGATGACAAGGCCGGCCAGCGTCTCAACGTGCTGCGCGCCATCGACAAGCTCGACAAGTTCGGCCCCGAAGGCGTGCGCCTGCTGCTCGGCGAAGGCCGCAAGGATGAATCCGGCGACTTCACCAAGGGCGCCAAGCTCAACGACGATCAGATCGAGAAGGTCCTCTTCTTCGTCGGCATCAAGGACTATGCCGAAAGTGCCGTCCGGCTCGCTGAGCTGGTCGCCGGCACCGAGAAGGGTGCCGAAGGCGTCGAGGAACTGAATTTCATCGGCGCGCTCGTCACCAGCGCCGGCTATCAGTCCGACCGCATCAAGATCGATCCCTCTGTCGTGCGCGGTCTCGAATATTACACCGGCCCGGTCTATGAGGCCGAACTGCTCTTCGACGTCACGAACGAAAAGGGCGAGAAGGTCGTCTTCGGCTCCGTTGGCGGCGGCGGCCGTTATGACGGTCTCGTCTCCCGCTTCATGGGCCAGCCGGTTCCGGCAACCGGCTTTTCCATCGGCGTCTCGCGCCTGATGACGGCTTTGAAGAACCTCGGCAAGCTTGGCCAGCAGGACATCATCGCACCGGTGCTCGTCACCGTCATGGATGGCGATGTCGATGCCATGGGCCGCTACCAGCGCCTGACGCAGGAGCTTCGCGCCGCCGGCATCCGCGCCGAAATGTTCCAGGGCAACTGGAAGAAGTTCGGCAACCAGCTGAAATATGCCGACCGCCGCGGCTGCCCGATCGCCATCATCCAGGGCGGCGATGAGCGCGCTGAGGGTGTCGTCCAGATCAAGGATCTCATCGAGGGCAAGCGCCTCTCCGGCGAGATCGAGGACAACACGACCTGGCGCGAGGCGCGCGTGGCGCAGGAAACCGTGCCGGAAGCCGATCTCGTCGCCAAGGTGAAGGAAATCCTCGCTGCTCAGGCGGAGGACCGGAAGAGGGCTGCGAATGCGCGGTAGACCCCTCCCCAACGGTACCATCCTGCCCAAAGCAGCATTTGCGCGCATGGCGACGATCCTGATTTTACGGGGCGAGCGCTCCGGGTTAGCCCCTCCCACCTGTGGGGAGGGGTTGGGGAGGGGACTTTACCCCGGAGCAGTGCTATGCCTCTGATTAACCTTCCAGACTTCTCCGGCGAGCTTCTGGACGAATTTTCCGCCCGCAAGACGGAGCGTATCGACACGCCGGTCATCCAGCCGGCCGAACCATTCCTCGATATCGCCGGTGAAGATCTTCGCCGGCGTATCTTCATGACGGAAAGCGAAACGGGCGCCAGTCTCTGCCTGCGTCCGGAATTCACGATTCCCGTCTGTCTGCGCCATATCGAGAGCGCCACGGGTACGCCGAAGCGCTATTCCTATCTCGGTGAAGTCTTCCGCCAGCGCCGCGACGGCAGCAACGAATTCTATCAGGCCGGCATCGAGGATCTCGGCGATATCAATCTCGCCAGTGCCGATGCCCGCGCGATCGGTGACGCCGTCGGCATACTCTCGCGCCTGCTGCCCGGCCGGGATCTCTCCGTGACAATAGGCGATCAGGCCGTGTTCGAGGCGGTCGTGCAGGCGCTCGGCCTGCCACTCGGCTGGCAGAAGCGGCTGATCCACGCCTTCGGCAATATGATGCAACTGGAGGCTCTGCTGGCGAGTCTCGTCAGCCCGCAATTTGTCACCGGCCTTGATGACCAAGTTGCTCACTTGGTCGGCCTGGAGGACGAGGCGGCGCTGATTTCCCATATCGACGAGACGATGCAGGCGACCGGCTATTCCACCAATGCCAGCCGCTCGCCGCAAGAGATTGCCCGTCGGCTGAAGGAAAAGCTCGTCCTGTCCGAAACGCGGCTCGATGATGCAGCCTTCCACTTGCTGGAGCAATTCCTGTCGCTCAACGTACCGCTCGTCAATGCATCGGCAGCGCTTTCGCATTTTGCCGATGCCGCAGGGCTGAAACTCGGCAATGCGCTGGCACGCTTCGATGGCCGTGTGGCGGCACTCTCCAATGCCGGCGTCGATCTTTCGCTGATCGAATATCGCGCCGCTTTCGGCCGCCCGCTCGACTATTACACCGGCCTCGTCTTCGAGGTCATGGCTGAAGGTTCCACGGCGGTTTTAGCCGGTGGTGGCCGCTTCGACAGGCTGTTGACCTTCCTCGGCGCGAAGGACCGCATTCCCGCCGTCGGCTTCTCACTCTGGCTCGACCGTATCGAAACCGAAAGGGCCGCCGCATGACGATCACCATTGCGCTTCCCTCCAAGGGCCGCATGAAGGATGACGCCTCTGGTATCTTCGAGCGCGCCGGCCTGAAAATCTATGCCGTCGGCAACGACCGCTCCTATCGCGGCCGCGTCGAAGGCTGGGACGATGTGGAAATTGCTTTCCTGTCTGCGTCTGAAATCTCCCGTGAGCTCGGCAACGGCTCGATCGATTTCGGCGTTACCGGCGAAGATCTCGTGCGCGAGGGGCTGGCCGAGGCGGACAAGCGGGTCGAATTCTGCGCCCGGCTAGGCTTTGGCCATGCCGATGTCGTTGTTGCCGTGCCCGAAATCTGGCTGGATGTGGATACCATGGCGGACCTCGTTGATGTCGCCGCCGATTTCCGTGCCCGCCATGGCCGCCGCCTGGCGATTGCCACGAAATACTGGCGCCTGACACAACAGTTCTTCTCCAGCCAGCATGGTATCCAACTCTATCGGATCGTCGAGAGCCTGGGCGCCACGGAAGGCGCTCCGGCTTCTGGCTCGGCCGATATCATCGTCGATATCACATCGACCGGTTCGACGTTGCGTGCCAATCACCTCAAGGTGCTGTCCGATGGCGTCATCCTGCGCTCGGAAGCCTGCCTGGTGCGTGCGCGCAAGGATGCACATACCGATACACCGACGGTAGCAGCGATCGCCGAAGCCGTCCGCTCGGTTCTCTGATTTCTAGAGCTTGTCGCGCAAAACTGTGCAGCGGTTTGCGATAACGATATKCGCGAGGCGAAGACCTGAAAACGGAAAACCCGCCGTCATTCGACGGCGGGTTTTGCATGTCTGGAAGGATATCGAATTTAGCGGGCAGCGGCTGCCTGCAGGCCGCGGCGGGCGTCGAGCGAATAAGCGCCTGCGCCATTGGTGGCGAGCATGATGTAGGCGCCGGCGAGTGTAACGTTCTTCAGGAAGTTCACGAAATTCAGGCCGTTGATCCAGCCGTTCGCAGCAGCCGGGAAGTCAGGAACGTTGACCGTCGGCAGGTGGAAGACGATGCCGGTGAACACGCAGAAGGCAGCAATCAGCCAGCCCGTGTAGCGGACCTGATAGCCGATGAGCACGGAAATGCCCATGACGAGTTCGAAGAGGCCTGCGAGATAGGTCAGCGCGGTGGAAGCCGGAAGGCCGGCGCCGGCGATCATGCCTGCAGTGCCGGCAGGATCGGTTACCTTGCCGAAGCCGGCAAAGATGAACATGAAGGACAAAAGAATGCGGGCGAGAAGGATGAGGACGTTGTTCGTATTCGACATGGACGTTTCTCCGTTGAATGGCTCTTGAGGTCTTGATGCCCCGGCACCGTGTTGGGACCTCGGATGCCCTGTATTTCGCCTTTTTCTAGCGTCAGGGAAAGATAAACAGTAGCGGACAGTTTGTTCACTAATACGAAACGATCGAGCGGCTTGCCTTGTATGGCGACCCTCTTCTATGGTCGCCTCCTCACTATGGAGAACTTGATGGCAGATCTTTCCGCATTTCCGATCACCAGCCGCTGGCCGGCCGAAAACCCTGACATTATCCAGCTTTACTCTCTTCAGACGCCGAACGGCGTGAAGATTTCCGTGGCGCTGGAGGAGCTCGGTCTGCCCTATGAGCCCCATTATGTTTCCTTCGCGACCACCGATCAGAAGACGGCGGAATTCGTCTCGCTGAACCCGAACGGCCGCATCCCTTCAATCATCGATCCCAACGGCCCCGGGGGAAAGCCGATCGGCCTTTTCGAATCCGGTGCCATCCTGCTCTATCTCGCGGAGAAGACCGGCAAGCTCATCCCGGCCGATGCCGCGGGCCGCTATGAAACCATCCAGTGGGTCTTTTTCCAGATGGCTGGGATCGGCCCGATGTTCGGCCAGTTTGGCCATTTCTACAAATTCGCAGCCGATAAGGTCGCCAACAATTCCTATCCGGTGGAGCGTTATCGCGATGAAGCCAAACGCCTGCTGGGCGTTCTGGAAAGCCGGCTGCAGGGCCGCCAGTGGATCATGGGCGACGAATACACTATCGCCGATATCACCACCTTCCCGTGGATCCGCGGCGCCGACATCTTCTATGGCGGTCGCGAGGTGTTGGAATATGCGAAATTCCCCGCCGTCATGGACTGGCTGCAGCGCTGTATCGCCCGGCCGGCAAGCGAGAAGGGGCTCAATATCCMGGTCAAGCCAGCTTGATCTTTGGATTGAAACAGAAAAGGCCGGTCGCAGGACCGGCCTTTTTCTTGAGGGCTTGCGGGCAGATTACTGCCTGCTGGTGATCTGGCTGGCGCCTTCCAGCTTGAAGCGCGGGAAGACGAAGACGCCGACCATGCTGCCGCAGTATTTTTCTTCCAGCCCATTGGATTCGCCCATGCAGAAGAGCGGCTGGCGGAAGCCGTTCGGCATGATGATGGTTGTCGAAAAACAGAAGGATGAGGAAAGCGTCGCCGCCTGTTCGAAGAGCTGCAGAACGTGGTTGSGGTCCTTGGCGTCGTAGCAGCGCACCAGGCTCAACAGGCCGCATTCCTGCATCGAGAGGCCGTGCAGCATCGCGCTCCATTCTCCGAGTCTGATCACACCAGTCGAAAAGTCTGCAATCCAGCTTTCGGAGACGGAAAGTTGCGCCAGCATTTCGTGATTATGGTTGGTGTAATCCAGCGAGCCCGGCATCAAGGGTGCGGCAGCATTGGCTTTGGCGATTTTAAACAAGGCGTTCCCCAGTTCGGGTGCAGCTGGACAGCCGCACACTCGGCAAACACAAAGAGACAGGATCACTTGGCGCCAGACCTCATGTCTGTGCCTGCCACCTTACGGAACCTACCCGGCAGCGCCTCGCAGGGTCGCCGCCCGACTATGTCCTGCAAGATTTACTTTCATATGTTAGCGGAGACCTTCGAAGCCCGAATGTTCACGCATGGCCGTTGGCGCGGTCCGGTCTCGTCTGCGGCGAGATTTGCTCCGGGCGAACGTCAATTGCAGCGCGGATTTATAGGAGCTTCTGCGCAAACGGCAACGCCTTTTTGCGGGGCGTTAGGCTGACGTTATGATCAGGATTTTGAGCGGATTTGCGCGTTATCCGATTAGTCGGGTGACGAAAAGTCTCATTTATGCGTTGTGGAAACGGTTCCACGCATACCATAGCATGCAATTCTCATAATTTAGGCTGCTGGGAGACCGAATTTCCCTGGCCGAAAAAATACATGGCACGCAAGTTTCGCGAAAGCCTCGCACGAAAACCGGGCTTTCCGATTGGTTGATTGAACGTTTAAGCATCCTGTTAAATAAAATATTTTCGAATCGCCTGAATAAAGAAAAGGGCGGCCCGAAGACCGCCCTTCCTGTTCCGGAGACCGGAATGGATGTCAGTGACGGCTTTCGCCTATCACATCATGTCCATACCGCCTGTTCAGCGCGCTTGACGCGCTGAACCACTTTGGATGATGGGCGGCTTTACGGACGATGCTGTGAAAGGCCGTTGGCCTATCACATCATGTCCATACCGCCCATGCCGCCCATGCCACCAGGCATTGCCGGAGCGTCCTTCTTCGGCAGCTCGGCGATCATGGCTTCCGTGGTGATCAGCAGCGAGGCAACCGAAGCTGCGTTCTGCAGAGCCGTACGGACAACCTTGAGCGGGTCGACGATGCCCATGGCGATCATGTCGCCATACTCGGACGTCTGGGCATTGTAGCCGTAGTTGTCTTCGTTCTTGTCGAGAACCTTGCCGACAACGATCGAAGCTTCGTCACCAGCGTTTTCTGCGATCTGGCGAACCAGAGACTGCAGAGCGCGGCGAACGATGTTGACGCCGGCTTCCTGATCCTGGTTTTCACCCTTGACAGTGATCTTCGTGGAAGAGCGCAGGAGAGCGATACCGCCGCCCGGGACGATGCCTTCCTGAACAGCAGCGCGCGTCGCGTTGAGAGCGTCGTCGATGCGGTCCTTCTTTTCCTTCACTTCGATTTCCGTCGAGCCGCCGACGCGGATAACGGCAACGCCGCCAGCGAGCTTGGCAAGACGTTCCTGCAGCTTTTCGCGGTCGTAGTCGGAGGTGGTTTCTTCGATCTGAGCCTTGATCTGGGCAACACGGCCTTCGATGTCGGACTTGGCGCCAGCGCCGTCGACGATCGTGGTGTTTTCCTTGGAGATCGAAACCTTCTTGGTACGGCCGAGCATGTCGAGGGTGACAGACTCAAGCTTGATGCCAAGGTCTTCGGAAATGACAGTGCCGCCCGTCAGGATGGCGATGTCTTCCAGCATGGCCTTGCGGCGGTCGCCGAAGCCCGGAGCCTTGACAGCAGCGATCTTCAGGCCGCCGCGCAGCTTGTTGACGACGAGCGTAGCAAGAGCTTCGCCTTCGACGTCTTCAGCGATGATGAGGAGCGGCTTGCCGGTCTGAACGACAGCTTCGAGAACCGGGAGCATGGACTGCAGGTTCGAGAGCTTCTTTTCGTGCAGCAGGATGAAAGCGTCTTCGAGGTCAGCAACCATCTTTTCCGGGTTGGTGACGAAGTACGGGCTCAGGTAGCCGCGGTCGAACTGCATGCCTTCGACGACTTCGAGCTCGGTTTCAGCGGTCTTGGCTTCTTCGACGGTGATGACGCCTTCGTTGCCAACCTTCTGCATGGCTTCAGCAATGTCGAGACCGACCTGCTTGTCGCCGTTTGCGGAGATCGTGCCGACCTGTGCAACTTCTTCCGACGTGGAGATCTTCTTGGCCTTGGCCTGGAGATCCTTGACGACTTCAGCAACAGCGAGGTCGATGCCGCGCTTCAGGTCCATCGGGTTCATGCCGGCTGCTACAGCCTTGTTGCCTTCGCGAACGATGGCCTGTGCAAGAACCGTGGCGGTCGTCGTGCCGTCGCCGGCAACGTCGTTGGTCTTCGAAGCAACTTCGCGGACCATCTGGGCGCCCATGTTTTCGAACTTGTCTTCGAGTTCGATTTCCTTGGCGACCGAAACACCGTCCTTGGTGATGCGCGGAGCGCCGAAGGACTTGTCGATAACGACGTTACGGCCCTTCGGACCAAGCGTGACCTTCACTGCGTCAGCGAGGATATCGACGCCGCGCAGCATCTTTTCGCGCGCGCTGCGGCCGAATTTTACTTCTTTAGCTGCCATTTTGAGAACTCCTGAAAAGGGGTGTCAGCGATTACAGGTGAAAGACATCCGGCTGATTAGCCGATGATGCCCATGATGTCGGCTTCCTTCATGATGAGAAGGTCTTCGCCGTCGATCTTGACTTCGGTGCCCGACCACTTGCCGAACAGAATGCGGTCGCCGGCCTTGACGTCCAGCGGAACGACCTTGCCGGATTCGTCACGAGCGCCGGAGCCGACGGCGACGATTTCGCCTTCCTGCGGCTTTTCCTTGGCGGTGTCCGGGATGATGATGCCACCCTTGGTCTTGGCTTCGGATTCAACGCGGCGAACGACGACGCGATCGTGAAGCGGGCGGAAATTGGTGCTTGCCATTGTCTAATCCCTCGATCAAATGACATTCGCGGACCGGGGTGGCCCACAATGGAGATGTTAGCACTCAACTCCTGTGAGTGCTAGCGCCGTGCATTTAGGGATGGCTCCAGAAGGAGTCAAGAAGAGCCCTCACGGATTTTTGTGCCGGAATTGTGGAGATGGCGGGATTTGTCCGACGTCGTTACCGAGCCGCGGCTGGTCCATCTTTCTCACAGCGCTGGTCGGGATGGCGCGCGCTTGGTCCTGCAGTGCTCGCCATCCTCCGTCACGCTGTTCCGCTCCAAGGTTAGATGGTGAAGAGCCTTGGCTTCTGTGGCTCGCGGCGTTCTTCGCTTGACGTAGAAATGCCTTGCCATCGAAGCCCGCCTTTGCAATGTCACCGGTGACCGAAAGCGAAGCAGGAAAGCGGAATGGCAAAGCGGATTGCGAACTTCTCCGAGATCACCGATCGATACGATGTGGTGCTCTGTGATGTCTGGGGCGTCGTCCATAACGGCGTCGATCCGTTTCCGAAGGCGGGCGAGGCGCTGGAGGCAGCCCGTGCGGCCGGCCTGACCGTCGTTCTCATCACTAATTCGCCGCGCGTCTCCTGGCAGGTCGTCGAGCAGCTGCGCCAGATCGGCGTGCCCGACAGCGCCTATGACCGCATCGTCACCTCGGGCGATGTCACGCGTACGCTGATTGCCGAAGGTCCGCGCAAGGTCTTCCTGCTCGGCCCCGAGCGCGACAGCCCGCTCCTTGAAGGCCTCGATATCGAGCGCGCCGCTGCCGGCGAAGCCACCTCCGTTGTCTGTACCGGCTTTTTCGACGACGAGACGCAGACGCCCGAGGACTACACGGACATACTGCTGGACTTCAAAGCTCGCAACGTGCCGATGATCTGCGCCAATCCCGATCTCGTCGTCGAGCGCGGTCACCGCATCATTCCCTGCGCCGGTGCCATGGCCGCCTATTATGAACAACTCGGCGGTTCCACMCGCATTGCCGGAAAACCGCACCGGCCGATCTATGAGGCGACGCTTGTCGCTGCCCGCGAGGTCCGCGGCGATTTCCCCATCGATCGCGTGTTGGCGATCGGCGACGGCATGCCGACGGATGTCCGCGGCGCCTTGAATTATGGGCTCGACCTTCTCTACATCAGCGGTGGTATCCACGCGAAGGAATATACGTTGAACGGCGAAACCGACGAGGCGATCCTCAACGCCTATCTCCAACGGGAAAAAGCCGCACCCAAGTGGTGGATGCCGCGCCTCGCATAAGAGAAAACAAGCCGATGACCGTTTTCCACCGCAATGAAACCCGCGATCCGCTGCCCGAGCATTTGAAGGGCGGCGTCATCGCCATCGGCAATTTCGATGGCGTTCATCGCGGCCATCAGTCGGTGCTGAACCGGGCGCTCGATATTGCCAGCGCGCGCGGGGTGCCGGCTCTCGTGCTGACCTTCGAGCCGCATCCGCGCACCGTCTTCAAGCCGGATGCGCCGGTCTTCCGGCTGACACCCGCGCCACTCAAGGCGCGCATCCTGGAAGAGCTGGGCTTCAACGCGGTCATCGAATATCCTTTCGATTACGAATTTTCCCAGCGCTCGGCGGAAGAGTTCATCCACTCCATCCTGAAGGACTGGCTCGGCGCGTCCGAGGTGGTGACCGGCTTCGATTTCCATTTCGGCCGCGGCCGCGAGGGTGGGCCTGCCTTTCTGATGGACGCCGGCAACAGATATGGGTTCGGCGTCACTCTGATCGACGCGTTCCGCGACGAGAATACCGACGTCGTCTCCTCGAGTCATATTCGTGCGCTGCTGAAGGAAGGCGATGTCTCCTCGGTCGCCGCCATGCTCGGCTATCGCTATACCGTGCAGTCGAAGGTCATTGACGGCGAGAAGCTCGGCCGTCAGCTTGGCTTTCCGACCGCCAACATGCGGCTGCCGCCAGAGGCGGAGCTTGCAGCAGGCATCTATGCCGTCCGCTTCCGCCTCGAAAACGGCAAGCTCCATAATGCGGTGGCGAGCTATGGCCGCCGCCCAACGGTGACGGAAAACGGCGCGCCGCTGCTCGAAACCTATCTCTTCGATTTCAGCGGCGATCTCTACGGCCAGACCTGTTCGGTGTCCTTCTTCGGCCATCTGCGTCCCGAACTGAGGTTCGACGGGCTTGATCCGCTCGTCGCGCAGATCAAGCGCGACGAGGAGGAGGCGAGGGCGCTTCTGTCAGGCGTCCGGCCGCTCGGCGAGCTGGATCGGAAGCTCTGTTTCGACTGAGCAATTCCAGCAAGTGCATAGCGGTTTTGCGTCCGGAATTGCATAATAACAAGGTCATGCTCAGGCCGTGCCGAGCGCTGGCTGAGCCTTCTGGCGCGGGAGTGGTGGAAAGGCGAGTGCAATGCCTGCCGCACCGAGCCCAACCAACGCGGAGCCGATGAAGAGCCACGAGTAGTTGGCATAGCTATCGTAGATCCAGCCGCCGATCAGCGGTCCGAAGGCCATGCCGATGCTGGATAGCATCGTCGCCGCCCCGAACACCGTGCCGATGATGCGCGGGCCGAAATATTCACGTGCAAGCACCGCATAGAGCGGCATCACCCCGCCATAGGCGCTGCCGAAGATCACGGCGAGTGCATAGAACTCCCCGAGCTTGCTGACGGCAAGATAGGTGGCAAGGGCTGCCGCTTGCACCAGCAAGCCCGCGATGATGACCGGCTTCACGCCGATCCGGTCCGCCAGCGTGCCGTAGACCAGGCGACCGCCGAGACCGGCCAGGCCCTCGACGCTATAGATGCTGACGGCAGCCATAGGAGCTACGCCACAGAGTGTCGCGTAGCTCACCATATGGAAGATCGGCCCGGAATGGGCAGCACAGCAGGCAAAGAAGGTAAGCCCGAGAACGATGAACTGCGGCGAGCGGAAAACCTTCCACAGATTTGGAGTTCCGCCATCGGTTGAGACGATGACCTCATGCGTATCCTGGGGCGGTGAGGGCCGGCGGCGCACAAGCAGGGCCGCGGGGATCATCAGGATGAGCGCACCGATGCCGATGATCATCATCGCCGGTCGCCATTCATAGGCGGTAATGAGCCAGCGTGCGAAGGGCGAAATCGTCATCGGTGCAACACCCATGCCCGCTGAAACCAGCGATACGGCAAGGCCGCGGTTCTCGTCGAACCACTCCGTGGTCGCTGCGATCATCGGCGCGAAGAAGGCGCTGGCCGAGAGGCCGACAAGCACGCCATAGGTCAACTGGAACTGTAAGAGCGTTTCCGCCCGGCTGGCGAGAACCAGTGCCAGCCCGAGAATGACGGAGCCGATCAGCACGACAGGGCGCGGCCCGTAGCGATCGCTGGCCGCGCCCCAGAAGAAGCCGCCGATACCCATGACGATGAAATTCAGCGTCATGGCGCTGGCAATGCCGGCATGCGACCAGCCGGTGGCATCGGCGATCGGCTGCTGGAAGATGGCGAGCGAAAACATGGCGCCGAGCGCCACGCACGTCATCAGTGCGCCGGCCGCGACGATAACCCAACGATAGGAACTGCTCATATCCTCATCACTCCTTGCGGGCGGGTTTGATCGGCATGATGAATTTTCGCTGCCCGTGTGTCAAAGACGTTCGGACAAAGGGGAATTCGACAGGGGTTTTGGATTTTTTGCATTGGGAGTAGCAAAACCGTAGCCATGGATGCCTACCGTTCGTTTTTTGATGCGGAAGGCATTCGGGTTGCGGCTTTTCACGAGGTTGCGGGTCCGAAATCCCTCTTCCTTTTCCGCTGAAAAGCGCTTATGAACCGGCCCGATGAGTAAATTCCGGCTGGCGCATTCGATACGAATTATCGGCCCGGTCTTCCGCGCGCGCTGAGCGGCCGGAAGGTCCGGGTTTTCGGCGCTTGGATTGAGCAAGCGCTTTCCGTCACCACAGATTTCATATCCGCGAGCCCTTGTCGGGCCGCCAGAAGCGATTGTTACACATGACCGAAACAGCCGAAAAGATCGATTACTCGAAGACCCTCTATCTGCCCGAGACGGATTTCCCCATGCGCGCCGGCCTGCCGCAGAAGGAGCCGGAACTCGTTGCCCGCTGGCAGCAGATGGATCTCTACAAGAAACTGCGTGCCTCGGCCGCCGGCCGCGAAAAATTCGTCCTGCACGACGGCCCGCCCTATGCCAACGGCAACATCCATATCGGCCACGCGCTGAACAAGATCCTCAAGGACGTCATCACCCGCTCCTTCCAGATGCGCGGCTACGACTCCAACTACGTTCCCGGCTGGGACTGCCACGGCCTGCCGATCGAATGGAAGATCGAGGAAGAGAACTATCGCGCCAAGGGCAAGGCCAAGCCTGACCTGACCGAGCCCTCGGCGATGATCGAATTCCGCCGCGAATGCCGCGCCTATGCCGAAAAGTGGATCGCCATCCAGGGTGCCGAATTCCAGCGTCTCGGTATCGTCGGCGATTTCGAAAACCCGTACCTGACGATGAACTTCCATGCGGAAAGCCGCATCGCCGGCGAACTGCTGAAGATCGCCAGGAGCGGCCAGCTTTATCGCGGCTCCAAGCCGATCATGTGGTCGGTCGTCGAGCGCACTGCGCTCGCGGAAGCCGAAGTCGAATACCACGACTACGAGAGCGACACGATCTGGGTGAAGTTCCCGGTCGCGGAAGGCCCTGCTGGTGTCAAGGATGCCTTCGTCGTCATCTGGACCACCACGCCCTGGACGATCCCCGGCAACCGGGCAATCGCCTATTCCTCGCGTGTTGCTTACGGCCTTTACGAAGTGACGGCTGCCGAGAACGATTTTGGTCCGCGTCCGGGCGAGAAGCTGATCTTTGCCGACAAGCTCGCTGAAGAATCCTTCGCCAAGGCAAAGCTGCAATACAAGCGGCACGCCGACGTCTCGGTCGAAGATCTCGCCGGCATCGCCTGCGCGCATCCGCTGAAGGGTCTCGGAGGCGGCTATGAATTCGTCGTGCCTTTGCTCGATGGCGACCATGTCACCGATGACGCCGGTACCGGTTTCGTCCACACCGCGCCGAGCCATGGCCGTGAGGACTTTGACGCCTGGATGTCGGCTGCCCGCTCGCTCGAGGCACGTGGCATCGACACCAAGATCCCGTTCCCGGTGGACGACGGCGGTTTCTACACCGCTGATGCCCCCGGCTTCGAAGGCGCGCGCGTCATCGACGATAACGGCAAGAAGGGCGATGCCAACGACCGTGTCATCAAGGCGCTGATCGAGCGCGGCGCACTCTTTGCCCGCGGTCGCCTGAAGCATCAGTATCCGCATTCCTGGCGCTCCAAGAAGCCGGTGATCTTCCGCAATACGCCGCAGTGGTTCGTCTATATGGACAAGACGCTGGCGGACGGCACGACGCTACGCACCCGTGCGCTGAAGGCAATCGACGATACCCGCTTTGTGCCCGCCGCCGGCCAGAACCGCCTGCKCGCCATGATCGAACAGCGCCCGGATTGGGTTCTGTCCCGTCAGCGCGCCTGGGGCGTGCCGATCTGCGTCTTCGTCGATGAACAGGGCGAAGTGCTGCAGGACGATGCCGTCAACCAGCGCATCCTCGACGCTTTCGATGCCGAAGGCGCTGACGCCTGGTTTGCCGCAGGCGCCAAGGAGCGTTTCCTCGGCAACGAGCATGACCCGGCCAAGTGGGCGCAGGTCATGGACATCCTCGACGTCTGGTTCGACTCTGGCTCGACGCATACCTTCACGCTGGAAGACCGCCCGGACCTGAAATGGCCGGCCGATCTCTATCTCGAAGGCTCCGACCAGCATCGCGGCTGGTTCCACTCCTCGCTGCTGGAATCGGCTGCGACGCGCGGCCGTGCGCCCTATGATGCCGTCCTCACCCATGGTTTCACCATGGACGAGAAGGGCGAGAAGATGTCGAAGTCGAAGGGCAACGTCACAGCACCTCAGGAAGTCATGAAGGATGCTGGGGCCGACATCCTGCGCCTCTGGGTCATGACCTCCGATTACGCGGACGATCTGCGCGTCGGCAAGACGATCATCCAGACCAATGTCGATGCCTATCGCAAGCTGCGCAACACCATCCGCTGGATGCTCGGCACGCTGGCGCATGACAAGGGCGAGGTCATCGCGTTGGCAGATCTGCCGGAGCTGGAGCAGCTGATGCTGCACCGCCTCTCCGAGCTAGACCAGCTCGTGCGCGAGAACTACGACGCCTTCGACTTCAAGAAGATCGCACGCGCACTGATCGACTTTGCCAATGTCGAGCTGTCGGCCTTCTATTTCGATATCCGCAAGGATGCGCTCTATTGCGATGCGCCCTCCAGCCTTCGCCGCCGTTCGGCGCTCTATGTCATCCGCATGATCTTCGATTGCATGGTGACCTGGCTTGCGCCGATGCTGCCGTTTACGACGGAGGAAGCCTGGCTCTCGCGCAATCCTTCGGCCGTCTCCGTGCATCTGGAGCAGTTTGCTCCAGTCGCCAAGGAGTGGCGCAACGACGCGCTGGCCGAAAAGTGGAAGCAGATCCGCGCGATCCGCAGCGTCGTCACGGGCGCTCTCGAAATCGAGCGCAAGGACAAGCGCATCGGCTCGTCGCTGGAAGCGGCCCCCGTCGTCTATGTTGCCGATGCGGAACTGCGCAAGGTGCTCCAAGGGCAGGATTTCAGTGAGGTCTGCATCACCTCGGGCATCACGATCGAGGCCGCGGCAGGCCCGGCCGAGGCCTTCCGTTTGGCTGAAGTAGCCGAAGTCGCTGTCGTTMCCGCGCTTGCAGAGGGCACGAAGTGCGCGCGTTCCTGGCGCATCACCACCGATGTCGGTTCCGATCCTGATTATCCCGACGTTTCGGCGCGTGACGCTGCAGCACTTCGCGAACTCGGCATCCATGCCTGAAGATATTTACCGGGTGAATTGCCTTTATGGCGTTCATCCGGTAAAAGCTGCCTGAAAATGGCCGGATTTTTGCGTCAGGGGGACGATTGTCCGGTGGGCAGTACTGATTCCGGCATGCGGGAAGGGTTTTCATGTTAGCGACGCATTGGTTCCGTTTGGGCGCCTGCCTGTCTCTTGTTCTGGCGGCAAGCTCCACGATGTCCGGCTGCGCCAGCAGCCCGACCTACGGCACCGACAAGACCGCCATGGAACAGCTTGCCGACGACCTCGGCCAGTCCGTTTCGCTGACCGGGCCTGGCCCCAAGAATACCGGCGTGAAGTACACCCCACGCCCGACGCTCGTCATGCCGGCGCAGGCCCAGAAGGAAACCCTCGTGCAGCCGCAGCAGACGGTCGCCAACAAGGACAATCCGCAGTGGGTTGAATCGCCGGAAGAGGCCCGTACGCGTCTCGTCAAGGAAGCCGACGAAAACTCGGACAATCCGAGCTATCGTTCGCCGCTCGCCAGCTCTGCCATCGAAGGCGGCCGCCAGACGACCGAAGCTCAGGCCAAGGCCTTTCGCGAAGCGCGTGCCCTGCAGAAGGGTGCCTATATTGACCAGCGCCGCTACATTTCCGATCCGCCGACCGAATATCGCGCCGTCGACGATGCGGCCAAGCTCGATGACCTCGGCACGCCGGAGCAGAAGAAGGCGAAGCAGCGCAAGAAGGATGCCGCAGTCGCAAACAGCGGCACCAAGTGGTGGCAGATCCTTCAATAAGGCGATTTAATCAATTCCAGCGAAAGTGTTCACCGGTTTTGCGTAAAAAAACTAGCGGCGCGACGTGATGAACCAGCGTTTCGTCAGCGTGATATGCAGAAGCTGGCAGGCCAGAAAGACGCCGCATATCAAGGTGATGTCTGCATTGCCCGCCCGGCCGCTCAGCAGGATCGCGGCCARAACGACGGCGGCCAGCACCGGAATGGAGGCGAAAGCGATTGCCCGCGCCGCCGCCCAGTTCACCTTTCCCGTTAGCGACCAGTGCATCGGCAGCTTTGCTACGTCAGGTGCGATCGTCCGGTTGGCGTAAGCGGCAAGAACGCCCATGAAGTATGACGGTTCCTATGGCAATGATCACGGCAGGTCTCTCTTCTCGGAAAAGAATGCCCGCAGCATATCTGCTGATTCTGTCTCGTTGAGCCCGGAATAGACGTCCGGCGCGTGATGGCAGGTCGGCTGTGCGTAGAAGCGCACGCCATTATCTACCGCGCCGCCCTTCGGGTCTTCCGCCCCGTAATAGAGCCTGCGGATGCGGGCGAAGGAAATGGCGGCCGCACACATGGTGCAGGGCTCCAGGGTGACATAGAGGTCGGCGCCGGCGAGCCGTTCCTGGCCTAGCTTGTCCGAGGCCATGCGGATGGCGGCGATCTCGGCATGGGCGGTGACGTCGTTGAGTTCCCGCGTGCGGTTTCCGGAGACGGCAACGGCCGCGCCATCGATGACGACGACGGCGCCGATCGGCACCTCACCGCGTTCCCCGGCGGCGCGTGCTTCCTCGAGTGCCATCTCCATAAATCGATTTGTCTTCACGTTCGCAAGAATTTCCACTTAACCGCAGGTGCATGACCTGATAGACAGGCCGAAAAGGCAGGCAAACAACAAATGACACCCAAAGACAAGCCAAAACGCCCTGGCACCAAGGCCCCCGCGCGTGACGCCCGGTCCAAAAGCGGCCCGAAGACCGGTAGCGAGAAGCCGTTGAAGGCTGCTGCCGCGAAAGCTGCAGCTAACGAAGCGGATGGCGACGCCAAGGCGGAACGCATCTCCAAGGTGATGGCGCGCGCTGGCGTCGCCTCCCGTCGCGATATCGAACGCATGATCATGGATGGCCGTGTCACGCTGAACGGCAAGCCCCTGGACACGCCCGTCGTCAACGTTACGCTCGAAGACAAGATCGAAGTCKACGGCGTGCCGATCCGCGGCATCGAGCGCACGCGCCTTTGGCTCTACCATAAGCCGCAGGGCCTCGTGACGACGAATTCCGATCCCGAAGGACGGCCGACCGTCTTCGACAATCTGCCGGAAGAGCTTCCGCGCGTCATGTCGATCGGTCGTCTCGACATCAATACCGAAGGCCTGCTGCTGCTCACCAATGACGGCGGGCTGGCCCGTGCGCTGGARCTGCCGACCACCGGCTGGCTGCGCCGCTACCGTGTGCGCGCCCATGGCGATATCGATCAGGACGCGCTGGACAAGCTGAAGGATGGCATCGCCGTCGACGGCGTTCTTTACGGGTCGATCGAAGCGACGCTCGACCGCACGCAGGGGTCCAATGTCTGGATCACCATGGGCCTGCGCGAAGGCAAGAATCGCGAAATCAAAAACGTGCTCGGCGCGCTTGGTCTCGAGGTCAACCGCCTGATCCGCATTTCCTACGGCCCCTTCCAGCTTGGTGAACTGCCCGAGGGGCATGTAATCGAGGTACGCGGCCGCACGTTGCGCGACCAGCTCGGCCCGCGTCTCATCGAAGATGCCAAGGCGAATTTCGATGCGCCGCTCTATAATGCCCCGGCCGTTGCCGCCGAAGAGCCCGAAGAGCCGGCGCCCGAGCGCCGCGAACGTCCCCGTCGCGACGAGGACAAGCGCGAACGCGCGTTGAGCCGCCTCGATACCAAGCGCGACGACCGTCGGGATGATCGCCGAGACGATCGAAGGGACGACCGCCGCAGCGAAGACGACCGGCCGAAGCGCCCGGCGCTCGGCAGCCGCCGCAATGCCAATGTGTGGATGGCACCCGGTGCTCGTCCGCTCGGCGAGAAGGCAGCCGCCAAGGCTGCCAAGAATGTCCAGACCGCCCGCCGTCGCGGTGAAACGGTGCCAGTGAAGGAGCAGCGCTTCGATCCTGCAGCCGATCGGCTGCGCCCGCAGATCAATCGCGTCCATGAAGAGGATGGCGAGTGGATCCGCTCGAGTGACACGCCTGCCAAGCGTGATGAGGATGAAGGTTTCGGCCGCAAGCGCTCCTTTGGCGATAAGCCGCGTGGCGAACGTCGCCCGCGTTCGGATGGCGAGGAGCGTCCGCGCTCCTTCCGCGACCGTCCGCGCGAAGAGGGTGGCGAGCGCTCTTCGCGTCCAGCCAGAAGCTTTGGGGGCGAAGGCCGCTCCGACCGTCCTCGCGGCGACAAGCCTTTTGGTGACAAGCCACGTGGCGAACGTCGTCCGCGTGCGGAGGGAGAAGAACGTCCGCGTTCCTTCCGTGACCGCCCGCGTGAGGATGGCGGTGAACGTGCCTCCCGTCCGGCCAGAAGCTTCGGCGGCGAAGCCCGTTCGGAGCGTCCGCGCGGTGACAGACCCTTTGGTGACAAGCCACGTGGCGAGCGTCGTCCACGCGCGGAAGGCGAAGAGGGCTCGCGTCCCTTCCGCAGCCGCTCGCGTGAGGAAGGTGGCGAACGTGCTTCCCGTCCGGCCAGAAGCTTCGGCGGTGAAGGTCGTTCCGAGCGTGCCCGCGGCGACAAACCTTTCGGCGATAAGCCGCGTGGCGAACGTCGTCCGCCCACGGAGGGGGAAGAACGTCCGCGTTCCCCACGTGACCGCCCGCGTGAGGACGGAGGCGAACGTGCTTCGCGCCCGGCCAGAAGCTTTGGCAGCGAAGGCCGTTCGGAGCGTCCGCGCGGCGAAAAGCCCTCCGGTGACAAACCCCGCGGGGCAAAGAGTTTTTCCGGCAAGCCGAAGGGCGATCGGCCGGGTGGTGGTGGCAAGCCGAGTGGCGGGCCGTCCAGAGGTGGTGCGAAAGGTAAGGGAATGACGCGCGGTGCGGATCGTCGGCGGTGAGTTTCGCGGACGGCCGCTTGCCGTACCAAAATCCAACGACATCCGGCCGACTGCGGACCGGACGCGTGAGAGCCTGTTCAACATTCTGAGCCATGCCTATCCGGAATGCGTTGATGGCACCCGGATTCTCGATCTTTTCGCTGGCACCGGCGCGGTCGGCCTCGAAGCCGTGTCGCGCGGCTGTCGCCATGCGCTGTTTGTCGAAAACAGCGTGGAGGGCAGGGCGCTTCTCTGGGAAAACATTGATGCGCTCGGCCTGCACGGCCGCACGCGCATCCTGCGTCGGGATGCGACTGATCTCGGCAGCATCGGCAATCTCGAGCCTTTCGACATGCTTTTCGCCGATCCGCCCTATGGCAAGGGACTGGGCGAGAAGGCGCTCGCGGCTGCCGCAGAAGGCGGTTGGCTGAAACCGGGCGCGATCACCGTTCTTGAAGAGCGCTCCGATATTGCCGTTTCGGTGCATCCCTCCTATGTTTTCCTCGAAAGCCGGATATTCGGCGACACMAGAGTGCATTTCTTCCGGTATCAGCCGCACTAGTCGGCACGTGGGGGCAGATCGTGCCGCAGGCGGAAATCATCAGTCCGAAATCGCCTGCGATCAGCGATCTCCCGACGATAGCCGTTGCCTTCGGCGGCGGCGGTGCCCGTGGCCTGTCGCATATCCACGTCATCGAAACGCTGGATGAACTCGGCATCCGCCCGGTGGCGATATCGGGCTCCTCAATCGGTGCCATCATGGGCTCTGGCATGGCGGCCGGCATGTCAGGTTCGGAAATCCGTGAACATGCGCTGGCAACGGTCGGCAACAGGGCTGCCGTTGTCAGTCGTATCTGGGGGCTGCGACCGACCACAGTGCGCGATGCCGTAGCCAAGGGCATCCGGATAGGCCAGTTCAATCTCGAGCGCATCCTGAAGGCCTTCCTGCCCTCGGAGCTTCCGGCGCGCTTCGAGGATCTGCTGGTGCCGATGAAGGTGATTACCACCGATTATTACGGTCAGGCCGAAGTCATCATCGAACAGGGCCAGCTTTTTCCGGCACTCGCCGCATCATCGGCCATTCCTGCCGTCTTCATGCCGGTCAGGTTGCACGGCCGGGTAATGATCGATGGCGGCATTGCCAACCCCGTTCCCTACGAATGCCTGATGGACCTCGCCGATATCGTCATCGGCATCGATGTCGTTGGTGCACCAGAGGGTGACGGAACCCATATCCCGAACCGCATGGAAAGCATCTTCGGCTCCGGCCAGCTGATGATGCAGGCGGCGATTTCGCTAAAACTCAAACTCCTGCGACCGCATATTTTCCTGCGTCCCATCGTTGGACGTACCGGCGTCATGGATTTCCTGAAGGCGCGCGACGTGCTTGCCATGTCCGTCGGCGTCAAGGACGAACTGAAATACGCGCTCGATCGGGAAATCGAGGCGCGGTTGAAGCGCTAGTTCCGGAAATCGCGTTCAGGCATCCGCCGTCACGTCGGCCCTGTTTGCCAGCGGATCACCGCTGAAGGGATCGGCCGCACGCTTCGGTTTGACCAACGGTTCCGGCTTGATCGGTGTCGAAAACAGAAGATCCTGTCCCGCCTGCAATCCCTCGGAGACCTGCAGCACCAGCCGCGCCTCGTCGCGTTTGCGGATATCCTCGCCGATTTCATAGGCATCGACTTCGGCGACACCCAGCGTTTCCAGCGTGCGCCGGCCGAAGAGCAGGCCGGATTCCAGCGTTTCGCGCAGCTCGTAGTCGACGCCCTTGTTGCGCAGCTCGATGGAGTGAATACGGTCATAGGAGCGCACGAAGAGGGTCGTGTGCGGATAGTCTGCCTGGATCAGTTCGACCACCTTGTCGGTGATCTCCTTCTTCTGGGTGCAGACGAGCACGATCTTGGCCCTGTCGATGCCGGCCGAACGCAGCACGTCCTTGCGGGTGCCGTCGCCGAAATAGATGCGGAAGCCGAAGGACGACGCCTGTCGGATACGGTCGGCAGAAAAGTCGATGACGGTCACGCTTCGGCCGCCGGCAAGCAGGATCTGTGCGGCGATCTGGCCGAAACGCGAGAAGCCGACCATCAGCACGTCGGCGCCCGCACCCTCGAAATCCTCGTCCAGTTCCTCGTGTGCGTCTCCCGTCAGCATCCGCTTGGAAAGGGCCGCACCCAGCGGCGTCAGCGCCATCGAGAGGGTGACGATCGCAACGAGAAGCGAGGCGGTCGTGTTCGGCATCAGGCCCGCAACAGCGGCGGCGGTGAAAAGGACGAACCCGAACTCGCCGCCCTGCGGCAGCAGGAAGGCGATGCGCACGGCATCGTCATGCGAAGAGCCCGTCATGCGGCAGAGCGCATAGATGATGATCGCCTTCACGGCCATGATGATCGGCACGGCCATGATGATGAAGAGCACGTTGTCGAGCAGCACCTGAAGCTGCAGCGAYAGGCCGACGGCGATGAAGAAGATGGCGAGAAGCACGCCGCGGAATGGCTCGATATCGGCTTCCAGCTCATGCCGGTAGGAGGATTCGGCCAGCATGACGCCGGAAAGGAAGGCGCCCATCGCCATGGAAAGTCCCGCAAGCTGCATCAGGCTTGCCGAACCCATCACGACGAAAAGGGCCGCCGCGATCATCGCCTCGCGGGCGCCAGTGCGGGCAATGATCTGGAAGAGCGGCGTCAGCAGGTAGCGCCCCATGACGATCATCCCGCCGACCGCCGCAATCGAGATGCCGAAATCGACAAGCGGATCGCCGTTGCCCTTGCCGCCATCGAGGACGGTGACGACGGCCAGAAGCGGCACGATAGCCAAATCCTGGAAGAGAAGCATGGAGAAGGAGCGCTGCCCGTAGCGGGTATTCACGTCGCCGTCGCCTTCGAGGATCTGCATGGCAAAGGCGGTGGAGGAGAGCGCCAGCCCGAAGCCAGCAACGATGCTGCCGCGCCAGTCGAGGACGCCGGAACCCCAGGCAAGTGCGGTCAGCGCCAGGCCCGTCACCATCACCTGCGCCGTGCCCAGGCCGAAAATGTCGCGCCGCATCTGCCAGAGGCGGGAAGGCTTCAGTTCGAGCCCGATGATGAAGAGGAGGAAGACGACGCCGAGTTCGGCGACATTGAGGATCTGCTCGCCATCGGTGATGCCGTGAAAGACCGGCCCGATGACGATACCCGCCGCCAAATAGCCGAGAACTGTGCCGAGCCCGAGCTTCTTGAAGATCGGTGCRGCGACGACGGCGCCGCCGAGCAGCAGGATGGTTTCGGAGAAAAGCGCGTTGGGTGCGGACATGCTTCATTTCTTTCGATGGCAGGGCAAGCAGGCAGCCAGGAAAAGAATCGGCATCCACGGCCTTGATGCTTTCGGGAGTGCACAATAAATGGAACTGGAAGGAAAGGCCAAATCATGTCCTCTGAAATCGATTCCTCGACACTTCTTTCCCGTGCAAGTCAACTGATCGATCTGGCGAAAAAGGCAGGTGCCGATGCTGCCKACGCAGTCGTCGTCCGCTCGCGCGCCCAATCGGTCAGCGTTCGCTTAGGCAAGGTCGAAGGGACGGAGTCCTCCGAAAGCGACGACTTCTCGCTGCGTGTCTTCATCGGCAAGCGGGTGGCAAGCGTTTCCGCCAATCCGGGCTTCGACCTGCAGGCGCTGGCCGAACGCGCCGTCGCCATGGCCAAGGTGTCGCCGGAAGATCCGTTCGCCTGCCTCGCCGATGAGAACCGCCTTGCCAGAACCTATCCCGATCTGCAGCTGCTCGACACGACCGAGGTCGGCGCCGATCAGTTGCGGGAGGCAGCTCTTGCTGCCGAAGCCGCAGCTCTTGCCGTAAAAGGGATCACCAACTCGTCCGGTGCGGGCGCTTCGGCCGGTATGGGCGGTCTTGTGCTCGCCACTTCGCATGGCTTCGAAGGCAGCTATATGGCGTCGCGCTTCGGCAACTCCGTCAGCGTGATCGCCGGTGAAGGCACCGGCATGGAGCGCGACTACGATTTCGACAGCCGCCTCTATTATTCTGAACTGGATGATCCCGCCGAAATCGGCCGCCGGGCCGGCGAACGCGCCATCAAGCGCGTCAATCCCCGGCAGGTGCCGACCGGCAAGGGTATTACCGTCATCTTCGATCCTCGCATTGCCCGTGGTTTCGTCGGTCATATCGCCGGCGCCATCAACGGCGCATCCGTCGCCCGCAAGACGAGCTTCCTGCGCGACAAGATGGGCCAGCAGGTGCTGAAAGCCGGCCTGTCGATATCAGACGATCCGCTGATCGTGCGTGGGCCGTCCTCCCGTCCCTTCGACGGCGAAGGCGTTTCCGGCGAGCGGCTCGTGATGATCGAGGACGGCGTGCTCAAGCACTGGTTCCTGTCCACCTCCACCGCAAATGAAATCGGCGGTTTCGAAACCAACGGCCGCGGCGTGCGCGGCGGCACCTCCGTTACGCCCGCCTCCACCAATCTGGCATTGGAACCCGGAGACATCTCGCCGGAAGAGCTGATCCGTAGCGTTGGCAACGGTTTCTACGTGACCGAGCTGATCGGCCAGGGCGTCAACATGATAACCGGCKAATATAGCYGCGGTGCGACCGGCTTCTGGATCGAAAACGGTGAACTCACCTTCGCAGTATCGGAGGTGACGATCGCTTCGAACCTCAAGGACATGTTCATGAGGCTGACGCTCGCCAACGACATCGACCGTAAGTTCGGTGTGGCGGCTCCGACCTTCGCGATTGAAGGCATGACGCTTGCCGGTCGCTGACGAACGGATCGATGCGATGAGCGATGTGGAACAGTTCCGCTGGCAAAGCGATCTCGCGCTGATCGCCGATGCCGCGAAACAGGCGGGCGCCGTCGCACTCGGCTTCTTCAATCAATCGCCGGAAGTCTGGTGGAAAAACGAGGACCGCTCGCCCGTCAGCGCCGCCGATTTCGCCGCCAACGAAAAGCTCGAAACCATCCTGCGCAGGGCGCGGCCGGACTATGGCTGGCTGTCCGAGGAGACCGACGACGATGCCGGCCGTCTGCAGCATGAGACGCTGTTCATCGTCGATCCGATCGATGGCACGAGGGCTTTCCTGGCCGGCAAGGATCTCTGGTGCGTGAGCGTCGGCATCGTCCATCACGGCCGTCCCGTGGCAGGCGTGCTTTTTGCGCCGGCGCTGGACGAACTCTACGAGGCGACGGAAGGTGGCCCGGCGCTGAAAAACGGCGAGCCGATCTCCGTATCCAGCCGAAGCGAAGGCGATATCAGCCAGCTTGCCGTCAGCGAGGAGTTGTTCAAGGTTCTGCCKACGGCAGTTCGCGAACGCAGCGAGCGTGTCAAACACATTCCCTCGCTCGCCTACCGCATCGCCATGGTGGCCGATGGGCGTCTGGATGCGACGTTTGTCGGGCGGAGTGCCCATGACTGGGATATTGCGGCCGCCKATCTTATTCTGGAACGTGCCGGTGGCGGCCTCGTCGACCTTTCGGGTCACCCGGCAACGTATAATAGGGCGAAAGTCAGCCACGAGGCGCTCTGTGCCTCGCCCGTTCCGCGTCTCCGGGAATATCTGGACTTGTTCACTCAGCTAAGAGACGGTTGACGTTTCCGTCAAAATCCCTCAGATGAGGGCCGGAGGAGAATAGGCAGAAAAGAGAATAAAAATGACGGACTCCGGCGGTAAAAAGCAGCTCCTGCACCTCGTATTCGGTGGCGAACTCGAAAGCCTCGAAGGTATCCAGTTTCGGGATCTCAAGGATCTCGATATTGTCGGTATTTTCCCCGACTACGCTACGGCACTGACGGCCTGGAAGGGCAAGGCACAACAGACGGTCGACAATGCGCATATGCGCTATTTCATCGTCCACATGCATCGTCTGCTCGACCCGCAGGATACGACCGGGAGCAAGTGACCCGCGCAGCAAGCCGCTGGCTCTCCGCTGTCCACAGCGGAGGCCTTTGCGCATCGGTTCCTTGCCCTTGATCGACGCATTCTGAACAAATTGATCGGTCATTGCGGCCGCAACGATAATTGGGGAATTGGATTGATGTCGATCTGCATGGATCGGAGGTCTGCCGAATGAGCTCCCGGATGGCGCGGATCGGTCTGAACGCGTACCGTCTGGCGGGAACCGTGGCGTCGCCGGTCGTCGGCCTCTACATCACCTACCGCACGGCCAAGGGCAAGGAAGACCGCGCCCGCCGGCTGGAACGCTTCGGCTATGCAAGCGCCAACCGCCCGCAAGGCCCGCTCGTCTGGTTCCACGCGGCAAGCGTCGGCGAAACCAATGCTGTCATTCCCCTGATCCGCGAAATTCGACGCCGCGACATCAATGTCATCCTGACGACAGGCACCATCACCTCGGCAAAGCTTGCCGCCGAACGTCTCGGCAACGACGCGATCCATCAATACGTCCCGCTCGACCTGAAGCCCTCGGTCGGCCGTTTCCTCGACTATTGGCAGCCGGACTGCGCCATTATCGCCGAGTCTGAAATCTGGCCCGCGACCGTGCTGGAACTCGGCCGTCGCCGCATTCCGCAGATCCTAGTCAATGCCCGCATGTCGGACCGGTCCTTCGCCCGTTGGCGCCGTCGCCCGTCGATTGCAGAAGCGCTCTTCGAAAATCTCGCGCTCGTCATCGCCCAGTCGGATATGGATGCCGAGCGTTTCCGCGATCTTGGCGCCGTGCCGGTCATCACGTCAGGCAATCTGAAGGTCGATACGGACGCGCCGCCCTATGACAGCGCAGTCTTTGCCCGCTACAGGAAGCAGATCGGTGACCGCAAGACATGGGCGGCGATCTCCACCTTCGACGGCGAGGAGAATGCCGCCGGCATCGTGCACCGCGCTTTGCGCGATCGTGACAAGCAGCTGACGATCATCGTGCCGCGTCATCCCGAGCGCGGCGACGAGATCGAGGCCGCGCTCGTCAAGCAGGGGCTGAAGGTCGCCCGCCGCACGCGCGACGATGTACTTTCCCCCGATATCGATATCTTCCTCGGCGATACGATCGGGGAGATGGGCCTCTATCTTCGCCTGACGGAGGTCGCCTTCGTCGGCCGCTCGCTTTTCGCCGAAGGCGGTCAGAATCCGCTKGAGCCGGCCATGCTCGGTTGCGCCATCTTGTCCGGCGGCAACGTGCAGAACTTCCGCGAGGCCTATCAGAAGCTTGCCCGCAGCGGCAGCGCCCGCATGGTGCGCGATACCGAAATGCTGGCAAAGGRCGTGCATTACCTGCTGACCAATGATGAGGCGCGGGGCAATATGATCCAGGCTGGCATCGCTACCGTGCATGAAATGCGCGGCGCACTGACGGCCACCCTGAAGGGGTTGGAGCCCTATATCAATCCGCTGACGGTGAAGGCGCGCCTGCTGCCCAAGGCCGCGGCGCAGGCCTGAGGAACTGTCATGTCGGCAGAGGTGAAGATCAAGGGCATCCTCTTCGACAAGGATGGTACGCTCCTCGATTATGATGAAAGCTGGCTGCCGGTGAACCGCGAGCTGGCTCGTATCGCCGCCGAGGGTGACGCGGCTCTTGCCGATCACCTGCTTGCCGCATGCGGCATGGATCCGGTGACGGGGCATATCGTTCCCGACAGCCTGCTTGCCGCCGGCAATACCCGCCAGATCGCCGAAGGCCTCATCGCCGCCGGCTCGAAGGTCGAGGTCATCGAGCTGACGATCAAGCTCGACAACCTCTTTGCCAATGCCGCCGAATTCTCCGTGCCGGTCACCGATCTCGCAGCCTTCTTCGGGCGTCTTCACAAGCGCGGTTTCAAACTCGGCATCGCCTCGAGCGACAACGAGCGCTCGATCCGCCAGACGGCGCAACGCTTCGCCATTTCCGGATATGTCGATTACATCGCCGGTTACGACAGCGGCTTCGGCAGCAAGCCGGAGCCCGGCATGGTGCTTGGTTTTTGTGCCGCGACCGGCCTGTCGCCAGAAGAGGTCGCGATGGTCGGCGACAACAATCACGACCTCCATATGGGCAGGAATGCGAAAGTGGGCCTGACGATTGCAGTTCTGACAGGCACCGGCTCGCGTGAATCTCTATCCGGAGCGGCAGATCACGTCTTCGACGACATCACCCACATCGAGGCTCTGCTGCCCGATCTGCAGCCGGCGTGACGCGCAAAGACTTGCATTTTCATGATTTTTAGCTTCTCAATCCGCCCGGTCGATTTTGGGAAACCTCGCCGTGGGGGGTGAGGGCAAGGGGAACGGGACGGCATCATGATATCCGAAGCGCCGCCTTTCTGGTGGAGGCGGGCAGGTTGGCAGGCCTGGGTCCTATCGCCCCTTTCTTTCCTCTATGGCCGCGTGGCAGGCTACCGTATGGTTCATGCGCGCCGCGCCTCGGTTCCAATCCCCGTCGTCTGCGTCGGTAATTTCACCGTCGGCGGTGCCGGCAAGACGCCGACGGCGATCGCCATTGCCCGTGCCGCCAAAGCCAAGGGCCTGAAGCCCGGTTTCCTGAGTCGCGGCCATGGCGGTTCGCTCGATATGACTGTTGTCGTCGATCCCGCGCATCACCGCGCTGTCGCCGTCGGCGACGAACCGCTGCTGCTGGCGCAGGAAGCACTGACGGTAATCTCCCGCCGTCGGGTCGACGGTGCTCTCAGGCTCGTCGAAGAAGGCGCCGATTTCATCATCATGGATGACGGCTTCCAGAGCGCACGCCTCACGATCGACTATGCACTTCTGGTGATCGATGCGACGCGTGGCCTTGGCAATGGCTATATCGTGCCAAGCGGACCGGTCCGTGCTCCGGTGCGCCTACAACTGCRCCAGGCAACCGCACTCCTGAAGGTCGGCGATGGCAACGCGGCCGACCGCATTGTCCGTATCGCGGCCCGCGCGGCAAAACCCTATTTCACCGCGGCGCTGAAGGTGCCGGGCGAAAACCATCTTGCCGGGCTCAAGGTGCTCGCCTTTGCCGGCATCGCCGATCCCGAAAAGTTCTTCCGCACTGTGCGTTCACTTGGCGCGAGCATCGAGGTCGCGACCTCCTTCGGCGATCATGAGCACCTGAGCGAAGAAGAGATCGACGGTCTTCTGAACACTGCGGACCAGCAGAACCTGGCGATCGTCACGACCTCGAAGGACTTCGTGCGGTTGGCCGGCCATCACGGAAAGGCGGAACAGCTTGCGGCCCGCTGCCACGTCGTGGAGGTGGAGATGGCCTTTATGGATCCTCGTGCCCCCGGTCTCATCATCGACCGTGCGTTCGAAGCCTGCCGCGAGCGGCGGCTCAAGGAAGCGAAGGCGAAAGCCTAGAGCAATTCCAGCAGAAATGTACGCGATTTTGCGTCCGGAATTGCGTGAAAACAAGAAGTTAGCGCATTTACGCGCTTCGAAGAAAAGTGGAAATGCTCTACCGTTGGGTCGGCAGAACGCCGGCGCGACGGTCGGCTTCGAGGGCCGAGGCGACGTCGGCATAGGGCTCCTGCCGCGCCACGCTCCAATAGCGAAGCTCGTCGAGCGGGATCTGTTTGCTGGTGAGTGCGCAGACGACATAGGAGCCAGGTGACAGAATCTGGAAATCGCCGTCGAGATACCGGATCTTCGCCTCGCGGTTTCCGTGTCCTTCGAACAAGTTCATTCGCTCCATTCCCTGCGGCCTGCCATCTGTCTGCCATACTCCGCGAGAGGCGATTTTGCCAGCTTTTTCAGCTCCGGCCGAACAGCCGCTCGATATCGGCAAGCTTGAGTTCGATATAGGTCGGGCGTCCATGATTGCACTGGCCGGAGCCCGGCGTCACTTCCATCTGACGCAAGAGCGCATTCATTTCTTCCGGCCGCAGCCGTCGTCCCGATCGCACCGAGCCGTGGCAGGCCATGGTTGCCGCCACATATTCGAGCTTGGCGGAGAGGCCGGATGCCGTGTCCCATTCGGCGATCTCGTCGGCAAGCTGCCGGATCAATCCCTGCGTGTCGACTTCGCCGAGCATAGCCGGCGTTTCGCGCACGGCAATGGCGCCCGGCCCAAAACGTTCGATCGCCAGGCCGAGTTCGGCGAACTCCGCGGCATGCACCATCAGCCGGTCACAATCCTCCTCGGAAATGTCGACGATTTCAGGGATCAGCAGGACCTGTGAAGCCAGTCGCTTGGAATGCAGCGCCTTGCGCATGGCCTCGAACACCAGCCGTTCATGGGCCGCGTGCTGATCGACGATGACGATGCCGTTATCTGTCTGGGCAATGATATAGTTCTCGTGGATCTGCGCCCTTGCGGCACCGAGCGGATAGCGCGCCACCGGTTCGGCGGCGGCTGTCTGCGCTTGCGGCGCGGGCTCGAAAACCGCCTCCGAACGTGCTGTCGGATGGACGAGCCCGTCGAAGGAAGCTTGTGGTCTTTCACCGAAACCGGCTGTCGGCTGGTATGGCCGGGAAGGGGAAGTTGCCGCAGACCATGGCGCCTGCGGCCGCTGTGGTGCCGCCTGGAATCCGGGGCGGAAGGCGCGCAGCATGTCGTTTGCACCAGTCGTTGCCGCGCGGCTGCCGTCACGCGCCAGCGCCTCGCGGATTGCGCCGACGATCAGCCCGCGGACCAGTCCCGGATCGCGGAAGCGGACGTCGGATTTCGCCGGATGCACATTGACGTCCACCAGCGCCGGATCGAGCGTGATCGACAGCACCGCGACTGCATAGCGGCCGGCCGGGATCGTTTCGGCATAGGCGCCGCGGATCGCCGAGAGGATGAGCTTGTCCTGTACGGGGCGGCCGTTGACGAAAGCATATTGATGGGCCGAATTGCCCCGGTTGAAGGTCGGCACGCCGGCAAAGCCGGTCAGCTGTACATCCTCACGTTCGGCGTTGATGGCGATCGCATTGTCGCGGAAGTCCTTGCCGAGTATCTGCGCCATACGCGCCAGATGATCCTCGCCGGTTGCCGGAAATTCCAGCGTCGAACGGTCGGGGCCTGACAGCACGAAGCGCACGCCCGGAAAAGCGATCGCCATGCGCTTGACGATCTCGGTGATTGCGGCCGCTTCCGCCTTCTCCGTTTTCAGGAATTTCAGTCGCGCCGGTGTGGCGAAGAACAAGTCGCGCACTTCGACGATCGTTCCCGGATTGGCGGCTGCCGGGCGCAGATGCACGATTTTGCCGCCGGCAACCGAAATTTCGGTACCTGCAGCGCTATCACGCCTGCGGCTTGCGATGCTGAGCCGCGCCACCGAACCGATYGACGGCAATGCTTCGCCGCGGAAGCCGAGCGTACGGATATCGTCGAGCGTATCCGATATCTTCGAGGTGCAGTGCCGTCTCACGGCAAGTTCCAGATCGGCAGCGTCCATTCCGGCACCGTTGTCTGTTACGCGCAAGAGTGCCTTGCCGCCGCCGGCGGTTGCGATCTCGATGCGCGTCGCGCCCGCATCCAGTGCGTTTTCGATCAGCTCTTTCGCAGCACTCGCCGGCCGTTCGATGACCTCGCCGGCGGCGATCTGGTTGATGAGCGTTTCGGAGAGCTGTCTAATGGCCATGCGCCTATTTTCGGGGATTCGCGGCCGGGAGGAAAGGGCTTTCATCAGGCGGGAGCCAAGTACTGGAAGCTTCTCCCCCAAATTTGGGGGTCACTACTGTTAAGCGGCCTTTAAGACAAAAACGGCATTTTATTCATATGCCTCCGAAACTGCGAAAATCGGACAGATGTGGGATGTGAAAGAATGAGTGCCGGCTTCGAAAAGGCGGACACATCATCTGCGAGTGACGCGCTGCCGCCTGAGGCCGATCTTCAGACGGTGCTTTTCGACGCGGCATGCGACAGTCTTTCTGCTGCATTCGTCATCTATGACCGCAACGATCTTCTGATCTTCGCCAGCCGCCAGGTCATGGAATTCTTTCCGGTCCCCGAAGATGTGCTGCGGCCGGGCGCCCGGCTTCGTGATTTCCTGGGTGCGGTCTACGATACCGGCATCCGCGAGCAGACCCTCGTGCGCCAGGCGGGTTCGCTCGGCCGCGAGGACTGGCTGTCGCAGCGCATCGCCTCCCATTGGCGCGAACGTTTCGAATCCGTCGAGCGCCACGGCACCGATCGCTGGGTGCGCTTTTTGAAGCGCCGGCTACCGAACGGCTACGGCGTGACCATCATCTCCGATATTTCCGAAGCGCGTAAGCGCGAGGAACAGTGGCGCTACGATCTGGAGCGCGTGCAACTCACCGAGGACATCCTCGACCATCTGCCGTTCCCGCTCTTCGTCAAGGATCGCAATCTCACCTACGTCGCCGTCAACAAGGCTTTCTGCGAGAAGTACCAGACGACGGCGGATGAAGTTCTCGGCCGCAAGAGCGGCGAACTCTTTTCGCCCGACATCGCCAAGCGCTTCGAGGAGAGTGACCGCCATGTGCTGGAAACCGGCGAAATGTCGGTCGCCCGCCAGCGCCAGATCGCCCGTGACGGCACCGAGCGCGACATCGTCAGCCGCAAGCACAGGATCGGTAAGCCGGGACGTTACTTTCTCGTCTCGACCATGCAGGATCTGCCGCGCGACGGCGACGATCTCGACGAATTCAATCAAGCCTCGGAAATCACCACTTCCAGCAACCAGACCTACCGGCGCGCCTATGTTCCCGCGCCGAACGCATCGCAGCGCCGCGAGCCGGCGGCGATGGAGGCAATCGTTCCGGAAAACTTCTCTGGCCGAAAGATCCTCGTCGTCACCTCGGATTTCGCCGCCGAGACGGCCGCGCTACGCACGCTTGCCAAATACGGCTTCGAATCCTGCTCCGTCCGCGGCGAGGATGAGGAGGAACGTTTCCTCGAGATTGCGAGCTCCTCCGGCATCTCGCTCGATCTTCTGATCATCGATAATCAGATGGGCATGCGCTGTCTGGAGCTCGCCGAACAATACGGCATTCCCGCCCTTGTCATGGATGGCTTCCAGATCGCCAACGAGTTGACCTTCCAGATCGCCCGCCACTTCAACCGCAACGGACGCGGCGGCGGCGCTGAAGGCGACTGGGAAATCACCACGACTGAAGAAAACGTCGGCCTCCAGGTTCTCGTCGCCGAGGACAACGACATCAACCAGATCGTCTTCACGCAAATTCTCGAAGGTCTCGGCTACCGCCATCGGATCGCGGCAACGGGCGAAGAGGTCGTTCGCCTCTGGGCCGAACACCGGCCGCAGATCGTGCTGATGGACATTTCGCTGCCGGTCTTCAACGGCTTTGAAGCCTCGCGCCTTATTCGCCAGATGGAAGCGGGGCAGGGCACGCGGACGCCGATTATCGGCGTGCTGACACAAGCCTTCGAGCGTGATCGTGCGGAATGCGCCAATGCCGGTATGGATGACGTCATCATGAAGCCGGTCAGCCCGGACATCCTTGAAACGGTATTTCAGAAGTACCTGATGGATGAGCCGATCAAGGCCCGAAACTAAATAAAATATCGGTCAACTCCCCAGATTTTGGGAATGCTTCGGGTTGTATCGCGGCCGATTTACTATCGAATTGTTAAGATTTGCCGGTCATTCTTCACCAGGGTGCGGAGGAAAACCTTGGGTTTGGAGTGATGGTGTCGGCAGAAATACCATTCGTGACGGTAAGTCAGAACGAGCTCCAGGCGATGGCCTATACTGATCCGCTGACCGGATTGGGAAACCGGCATCGCATGCGGGACAAGGTGATGCAGATTTCTGCCGAGCGCGCCAGCGATCCGGCACCCTTTACCATCGGCATTGCCAATCTCGACAGTTTCAAGCCGATCAACGATCTCTTCGGCTCCACCGCCGGCGATGAAATCCTGTGCCAGGTCGCCCATCGCCTGAAGGCCTGCATCCCGGATGGCGCTATCGTGACGCGTCACGACGGCGACGAGTTCGCCTTTGTCCTGCCGCTGATCTTCGAGCGCGCCAGTGCCGAGAAATTCGGCCAGATGATCCGTGAGGTCCTGTCGGCTCCCTACGATCTCGGCGACCGCAACGTCCGCCTTTCTGCTTCCTTCGGTTTTGCGATCTATCCCTTTGCCGGCGAGGACTGCGAGGAGCTGCTGAAGAGCGCCGAAACCGCGCTCTACCGTTCCAAGCGTCGCGGCCGCGGGCAGATTACCGTCTATTCGCGCGAGATCGCCCAAGAGATGAAACGGGCGACCCAGCTCGAACAGGCGCTCAGAAACGCCATCATCTCCGATGTCATCGACGTGCATTTCCAGCCGATCGTCTCGCTTGCCAATAATCAGGTGGTGGGCTTCGAGGCATTGGCCCGCTGGAACGATCCCGATCTCGGCTTCGTCTCCCCCGGCGTCTTCGTGCCGCTCGCCGAAGAGCGTGGCTTCATCGATGCCCTGTCGGAAGCGCTGCTGCGCAAGGCTGCGGAAGCGGCACTCTCCTGGCCGCGTGAACTCTTCCTGTCCTTCAATCTGTCTTCCGCCCAGCTTATGGATCCGGGCACGAGCAGCAGCATTCTGTCGATCCTCGGCCGTGTCGGTTTCGACCCGCATCGTCTCGAGCTGGAAATCACCGAAACGGCTGTCATGAGTTCGGCCGACACGGCGCACCGAATCATTGCCGATTTGAGAGCTGCCGGCGTGCGCATCTCGCTGGACGATTTCGGCACCGGCCAGTCGAGCCTCGGGCGCTTGCGCGATTTCATCTTCGACAAGATCAAGATCGACCGTGCCTTTGTCTCCCGCATCAATTCCGACCGCGCCTCCGAACACATTATCAAGGCGATCCTTACCATGTGCGAAGGTCTCGACCTCGAGGTCGTGGCTGAGGGCATCGAGGATTATTCGGAAGCGGTCAAACTGCGCATGCTCGGTTGCGGCATGGGACAGGGCTATCATTTCGGCCGGCCGGCCGATGGCATCGCCACGCTGCGCTTCCTGCACGAGAACTATTACTACGACACGAGTGCTACGGAACGCGCCAGCGCATAGGCCATGCGCAAAAAAAGATGGCGCCCCATGGGACGCCATCGCCTACGCTCTACTCTCCGCTGAATTACTTGTTGGTGGTCGAGCCGGTGGACGTACTGTCYGTCGGCATCGCCGTGCCGGTCGCTGCCGGAGCCTTTTCAGCCGACTGCATCTGCAGTGTCTTGAACTCCGGTGCCGCCTTCAGCGATTCTGCGGTTTCCGTGGTCGTCAACTTGACGGAACCGTCCTGCGTATTCTGGGCGGCAGTGACTTTTTCCATCGGCACAGCGACGTTCTTTTCGCCGATGCCAAGGAAGCCGCCGACACCGATGATCGCTGCTACGATACCGCCATCCTTCTTGAGGATCAGGTCGTTGACGTCACCGATGCTCTCATTGTTGCCGTTATAGACCGACTGGCCGATATAGGTATTGGCGCTGATCTGGTCCGGGGCCTGCTGGGTCAGGTAGCTGTCACCACCTGCCTGAGCTGTATCGGTGCTCGGAGCGGGCGCCGGAGCCTGCGCGGCATCACCTGCCGGAGCCATCGGCTTCACCGGCTCGGCCGGCGCCGGCGATGCCGGGTCGGCGGGCGCAGACTGCGTCGGAGCAGCGGGGTTAGCTGGCTGCGGAGCCGTCTGTGAAAATGCCGCCGGTGCGAAGGCCGTGGCAAACAGGGCGCCAGCGGCAACGGTCGTCAGAAGTTTGCGTGTCATATCGAACCTACCTTTGTTTCATGAGTGATCCAGGCCCGGCAGCGCCTGTTTTTTCAGGCATTTCTGCCACGCCGGTTCACGAATGAAATGACCGGTGTGCCTATTGGTTCCGGGCGAAGACACGGAAAATTTTACGATTTTCACGGAACCTTGAGCGGAAAACAGCCCGAAAAAGCAAAGGCGCCCCGCAATGGAGCGCCTTCTGAATTCGAGGCCTTTGCCTTTAGATTACGTAGGCAGGATCGAAAACGCCCTTCACTGTGATGCCGAGTTCGAGCAGCGCGCCGGCGCTCGGCTGGGCGGATCGGGCATCCTCGTCAAGCCCCTCCCAGGCTGTCGTCACCACCAGCCGGTCGGCATTGGCGCCGATGAAGGCCGGGCAGGAAGGCTGGGCGGCTGGCACTTTGTAGCGGGCGATACGCAGGCCATCCGGGCTGTAGCGGTCGACGACGCCAGCGCCCCAGCGGGCATTCCAGATGTAGCCATCGGCATCGCAGACCGAACCGTCGAGCCCGCCGGGTTCGTCCATGCTATCGACCATCACGATCGGTTCACCGGCGGGGAGGCCGGTCTGCGGATCGACCATGACGCGCATCAGACGGCTGAGGCGGGTATCGGTAAAATAGCCGGTCGTACCGTCAGGCGAAAAGCAGATAGAGTTCGGAATGCTGATGCCACCGAAGATCTTCGTCACCCTGCCGGCGGCGACGTGGTAGATCGCGCCCGCCTGTTGCTCGGCGCGCTTGCTCATCGTGCTGATCCACAACGCGCCGGAGGGATGCGTGCGGCCGTCGTTGGAGCGGTTTTCCGGCCTGTCATTTTCGAGCGCTGCATAGAAAGTCAGCTTGCCGCTGGCGATATCTCGCACGAAAAGCCCCTCTTCGGTCGCCAGTAGCTGGCGCTCAGAATCGATCCGCGCAAGCACGCTTGCCATGACGGGCAGCGAATGCACCTTCTTCTCGTCCGTCGAAAGATTGAGTTCGTGAAGCTCCTTGCCGAGAATGTTGAACCACCAGACGGAGTTGGAAACGGGATCGTAAGTCGGCCCCTCACCGAGAACCGAATTGGTATTGCAAAGTGTTTTGCCCTCGAATTCATAAATATCAGTCATATGCCTATGCTCCTATGGCCGCGTCATAGGCTAAGATGGTTGCCTTGGCGCGCTCGGCAACCTCTGCATTAGTCATTCCGGGCTTGTAAATGCTGGTGCCGAGGCCGAAGGCGAGAATGCCGGCTTTGGTATAATCGGAGAAGTTTTTGTCCGATACGCCGCCGACCGCCGCAATTACCATTTCCGGAGGCAGGATGGCGCGGATTGCGGTGATGCCGGAAGGGCCGAGAACGCTGGCGGGGAAGAACTTGAGGCCGGTTGCACCCGCGCGGGCGGCCTGCAGTGCTTCCGTCGGCGTAAAGACGCCAGGCATTGTCACCATGCCGTAGTCGCGTGCGCGGATGATCACGTCGGGTTCGACATTCGGGGTCACCAGCAGTTTGCCGCCCGCCGCATGCAGGCTGTCGACGGCCTCTGTGGTGAGCACGGTGCCGGCACCGATCAGCACGTTATCAGGTGCCATCTTGGCAGCAATCTCGATAGACTTGAAGGGTTGCGGCGAGTTGAGCGGGATTTCGATCGCCGTCAGGCCGTTTTCGATCAGCGCACCGACCACGGTCTCGGTTTCTTCGGGCTTTATGCCGCGCAGAATGGCAATCAACGGGCGCTTCATATCGGGGAAGGGGATACGGTTCATGGGAGATGTCTTTCTCAGTTCGGCCAGATGGCCCGGGCAGCGGCCGAAAGCCCGCCGCGAACGGCGGCATCGGCATCGACGGCGGTGAAGGAAAGGGAGAGCGTGCGGAAGGCCTGCTCGTAAAGCGCCTGCAGGCGTCCGGACGCAACGAGCGTGATGGCCGTATCCTTGCCGGCATCCTGCAGCGCGCCGGCAATTTCGAGGCCGATCAGGGTGCCCGAGAGTTTAGCCTGTGCGGCCGCAGCCGAAATACCGTGCAGAAGCTGGCCTGAGCGCGCGGTGAAAATCAGGTTCGATACGAGCGCCGGCCGCTTGAAGGCGGCCGCGACTGCTGCTTCGAAGGCTGCGGCATCGGCCGGCTGGTCCTCGGCGCCGGCAACGGCATGCATGAGGATCGTATGCTTGGTGACGGCGTCGAAAAGCTCGCCGGTCATGAAGCTGGAGAAGCCGGTGACCGTACCGTCGTCAACATGGACCCACTTGGAATGGGTGCCGGGCATGCAGACGGCTTGTGCACCCTTGCTGTCGGGCCCGAGCGCACCGAGAAGCTGCGTTTCCTCGCCGCGCATGACATCGGGCGCCACCGCATCGCGCTGGGCAAGACCGGGYAGGATGCGCACATCGCGGTTTTCGCCCGGCACGGACACTGCGCCTGATAGAATCGAGGAGAGGGAGGCGGGCACATCGATATAACCAGCCTCGACCCAGCCCTGCCGGGCGCCCGCCATGCCGCAGACGATGACCGGCAGGTCCGCGGGCGCTTCGACGGCTGTGAGATGTCCAGCGAGAACTTGGGAAAAGCCGGTCTTGGCGGCGGTCGTCATACCTTCGCCGCTGCGGCGCTCGGCAAGAATGCTGCTGTCCGCACCGATAAGCCAGAGCCGGAAGCTGCTTGTGCCCCAGTCCACCGCAATATAAGCGGGATTTGCCATCAGAGAACGCCTCCATCGACGATTAGGGACTGCGCGGTCATGGCGGCTGCGCAGTCGGATGCAAGAAACAAGGCGGGACCGACGATCGCGTCCGCCTTCAATACGATTTTCAGACACTGCCCCTGCACGGAACGGGCAATGCTCTCCTCCGTCAGCCACAGCTTCATCTGTCGCTCGGTCACCACCATGCCGGGCAGGATGCAGTTGACKCGKATACCGTTAGCGCCGAGCTTTCCGGCCATGCTCTTTGTCAGGCCGACCACTGCGGCTTTGGCCGCAGCATAGGCGGGGAAAACGCCCATGTTCAATTTGAAGGCGATAGACGACATGTTGATGATCGCCCCGCCGCCGGCCGCCCGCATCGAAGGTACAACTGCCTGCGAGGTGAAGAAGACATGCCGAAGGTTGACTGCCTGGTTATTGTCCCAATAGTCCTCGGTCACATCGTCGAATTCGTGCCTGTCGTCCCAGGCTGCATTGTTGATAAGCACCCGGATCGGCCCGGACTTTTCGACAACCGCGTTCACCGTGCGCCTGATGGCGTCGATATCGCGCAGGTCCGTGTGGTAGAAGCTGACCGGATGCGCATTCTCGCGGGAAAGCCGCCCAGCCAGTTCCCGGCTTTCAGCCTCGGCGATGTCGAGGAAGGAAACCTTCGCGCCCTGCCTTGCGAAACCCTCGACGAGGGCAGCACCGATGCCGGAACCGCCGCCGCTCACCAGCACCGTGCGGTCCTTGAATTCGGGGAATTGTGCAGACATAGCGCTCACCGTTTCTCCTCCCGGCATGCTGTGAATTCCATTATTTGGAACTTAATTTGACTATATGGAATTATCCGATTAGGCTGCCGTTCCTGTCAAGGGCGGGAAAGGCGATGATATCAAGCGGCGACAGCATGGCGCAGGCAGATGACGAAAGCATGTTGCGCGACACCGGCACGCCGCGTGACACCGGCACGCTCGGCAAGCTGATGGTGCTGCTCGATCTCGTCACCCATGCCGATGCTCCCTTGCGCTTCACCGATATCCTCGCGCTTGCCAACCAGCCGMGCGGCACACTGCACCGCCAGCTCGGTCATCTCTTGGAGGAGGGACTTCTCGAGCTCGATGCCGAGGGGCGTTATGCGCCCGGCCTGCGGTTGCTCGACTTTGCCTCACGAAGCTGGGCGCGCAACGAATTCCGCCTGATTGCCGCGCCGCATCTCGCCGCCCTCCATCGGAGGACCGGTGAGACCGTCCATCTCGGCGTGCTGCGCGGCTCCTCCATCATCTACCTCGACAAGGTCGAAGGGCACCAGCCGGTGCGCATGTATTCACAGATCGGCAATGCTTCGCCCTGCTATTGCACCGGTGTCGGCAAAGCTGCCCTTTCAATTCTGCCATCAGACAAACTCCGCGAATTGCTTCCGAGCCTGCGCTTCACCCGCTTCACTCCGGCGACGCATGTGAACGCTGAAACCCTGCTGGTAGAGATCGGCGAAATCGCCTCAGCCGGTCATGCTTTCGACCGGGAGGAGCATGAGGCGGGTATCTGCTGTGTCGCCGCTCCCATCTGGTCGGACGACGGCTCCTTCATCGGTGGGGTTTCTGTCACCGGTCCAGCTTACCGCCTGTCGATGGAACTTCTTCACGAATGGGCCGTTCCGGTTCAGGTGACAGCACGGAAAATCATAGACGAAATGCGCATCCGCCTCGGGCCGAGGCGTTGAAACCGATTTGACCCCGGGCAATTGCTGGACGTCGTATACATAGCATGCTTATGATGAGTGCGTTATTGAGATTTGACGGCGAATCACGCCAACTGGGGTCGTCCGCGAAATCATCGACAAATCACCGGCCGACCGCGCTGCGCGCCGAGGCTGATCCTATTGATCTGACGGGCGTTGTGTAACCCACCCTGTACCTGACCTCCCAAACAGGCTGCCAGCGGTTTACCCAAAGCCCGGTTCGAAGGCGAAAAAATCTGATGGCAAGCTTACCGCAAACTTCGGTGGAAGACGCCTATGTCCAGGAGGTCGCCAGTCTAAAGACGCAGTTCGACATCTTCCGCTTCATGAAGCGGGTGACGGAGGCCTATCGGGGCCGGGCCTTCATGGTTCTGAACCTGCCCCCGATCACCTCCTTCGACCTCCAGGGCAATACGATCATCACGAGCTGGCCGGCCGAACTGCTGTCCATCTATGATCAGGAGGGACTGATGATGAACAGTCCGGTCCTGCGACGGCTGCGCACCTCGACCTTACCTTTCTTCCACGACACGGCACGGGCCAACTGGCCGCGCGACGACGGTAAGTCGGGCCTCGTGGCAACCCTTTTCGAACGCTTCAAGATGATGCGCTGCGCCTATTTTCCGACCCACGAACCGTCTGGCGCGCGCGGCGCGGTCTCCTTCGCCGGCGATCGCGAACCTTATACGCCTGCCGAGATGCGCGAACTCAGCTACATCGCCATCCACGTCTTCGACCGGCTCGCCGAGATCCGCAATCTCGATACGCGCATGACCGATACACTGACCGACCGCGAGATCGATTGCCTCAACTGGACCGCAGCAGGAAAGACGAGCGCCGAGATAGCCGAAATCCTCGAACTCTCGGAACACACGGTCAATCACTATCTGAACCGCGCTACCAAGAAGCTTGATACGGTCAACCGCACGCAGGCGGTCGCCAAGGCGCTGCGCATCGGCCTTATCAAGTAGCTCCATTAGTGGCTCCGGATTAGTAGGCATGCCGGCCTAAAATAACGTCAGTAGCTGCCATCGTGCTCAATATGTGAGCGCCATTCCCTTTGCAGGCGGTCCCGGACTGACAATTATCATCTTTATCACCGGATTCCGCAGTTGGCATGCTTCGTGCATCATTACCTGCAGAGGTCCAGAGGGGACTTTAACAGCGCCAGTTCAATGGTGCGACCGACACGCCGCCGTCTGATGTCGTTGCCGCTTTTCTCCCGGCTCTACGATGTTGGCGGCGGTTGTTGCGTTTAGGCAACCGCCTTTAGCCGCTGTTCCGAAACCGGACGATTTCTTTCGATTTTTTCTGGCGTTTTTTTCCGCTTGCTCTACTTCGCCCCGAATTGCGCCGGTTCTCGGGGAGCCGTTGCGGCCATCAGGGCGAAAGCCCGGCGGACTTGGTGGCCGCAACGGAGAGAGAACCCGTTGCCTTTCCTTAAATATGAGATGTGCCTGCCACTCGATTTTGTTTGGCGAAGCTGCCGGCCTCCACTATTTACTGACAAGGAAAAGCAGTGAGGGTGGTATGACCGAGGTCACCAAGGAACAGGTTCTGGAAACGCTGAAGACCGTGCGCGGGCCGGATCTGGAGCACAATATTGTCGAACTCGGCATGATCTCCGACGTCTTCATTTCCGACGGCAAGGTCTATTTCTCCATCACCGTGCCGGCCGAACGCGCCAAGGAGCTGGAGCCGCTGCGGCTCGCCGCCGAGCGTGTCATCAAGGAAATGCCGGGTGTGAAAGGTGCGCTTGTGGCGCTGACGGCAGACAAGAAGGCCGCCGCAAATGCACCTGCAGCGCGCCCCGCACCGCAGGCTGACCATAGCCATCACGGCCACTCCCATGCCCCCCAGCAACAGCCGCCGCGCACGGCCAAGATCGGCGTTCCCGGCATCGGCTCCATTATCGCCGTCGCATCGGGCAAGGGCGGCGTCGGCAAGTCGACAACTGCGGTCAATCTGGCACTCGGCCTCCTTGCGAATGGTTTGCGCGTCGGCATCCTCGATGCCGATATCTACGGCCCTTCCATGCCGCGCCTCCTGAAGATATCCGGCCGCCCGACGCAGATCGATGGCCGCATCATCAATCCGATGGAAAATTACGGCCTCAAGGTCATGTCCATGGGCTTCCTCGTCGATGAGGAAACCGCGATGATCTGGCGCGGGCCGATGGTTCAGTCGGCGCTGCTGCAGATGCTGCGAGAAGTCGCCTGGGGTGAGCTTGACGTTCTCGTCGTCGACATGCCGCCCGGCACCGGCGATGCCCAGCTCACCATGGCCCAGCAGGTGCCGCTCGCCGGCGCCGTGATTGTCTCCACGCCGCAGGATCTGGCGCTGATCGATGCCCGCAAGGGCCTCAACATGTTCCGCAAGGTCGAAGTGCCGGTTCTAGGCATCGTCGAGAACATGAGCTATTTCGTCGCACCAGATACCGGCACGCGCTACGATATCTTCGGCCACGGCGGTGCACGCAAGGAAGCCGAGCGCATCGGCGTGCCCTTCCTCGGCGAAGTGCCGCTGACGATGAACATCCGTGAGACTTCGGATGCCGGAACGCCGCTCGTTGCCTCCGATCCGAACGGCATCGTGGCCGGAATCTACCGTGCTATCGCCGCCAAGGTCTGGGAACAGGTCGGCGAAAAACCGCTGCGCGCCGCACCTGCGATCATCTTCGAATAGTGCGAATCACAAGCCGGTCACCTCAAATTGTGGGCGAAATGAGATGAATAGGCGCCGTTCACGTAAGATGTCTTGATTATTTTCAGGCTTTGCTTCATATGCCGCCGGCGTCATGATGGCGCGTCTGCGAATGCTCTATGGTGGCCGCCTGTCGATGAAGGTTCCGGCCTCTCTGCATGTTCAGAGTTGACTTGTCGATCGAAGGATTGGTGACTGCGATGCGGTGGAGCAACCCGGCCGGAAAGGCCGGATATGGCCGGAGTTGTATGAACTTTCTTTATCCGCTTCCGTTACGGTCGATGACGAGCGCCCCGGGCGTATCCCTGCTCGCGCCTATATGGCGCCGGAGATGCGGACTGTGATTACCGCATACTGTTCCAACTGCAAGTCGGTCGAGCTTCGTGATCTGGCGAACCCTCCGGAGTTTCCGGCGGATGTGGTATGGATCGACATGATCGAGCCGACTCGCGAGGAGGAACTCCATGTCGAAAAGATCCTTGGCATCGAAGTGCCGACCAGGGACGATCTCAGGGCAATCGAGCCGTCGGCACGCCTCTACGTCGAAAATAATGCCGTCTACATGACCGCTTCGCTGATATGGAAAGCGGAAACGGAAGCCCCGACCCTGACGGATGTGGCCTTCATTCTCGCGGGCGGCAAGCTGGTAACCATCCGTTACGCCCATCCGAAATCCTTCGCGCTCTTCATCGCCGCCCTGCATCGCATACCCGAGCAATGGCGCAGCGGCGCGGCCCTTCTTGCCAAGCTGCTGGAAACGATTGTCGACCGTACGGCAGAAGTGCTGGAAGTCTCGATTTCCCGGCTGGATATCCTGTCGGTCCACGTCTTCGGCGACCGTGCCAAGAAGGTGCGCAAGCCCTCGAACTACCTCGAAGAGAAACTGAAGGACATTGCCGGCCATCACCGGATGATCAGCAAGCTGCGCGACAGTCTCGGTTCGCTCTCGCGCCTTCTCACCTTCTTCTACACGATCCCTGCCGTGCAGCACGACCAGGAGACCAAGGAACTCTGCCGCACCGTTTCGCGCGATATCCAGTCCCTTTCGGAACATGCTTCCTTCGTCGCCGGCAACATCACCTTCCTGCTCGACGCCTCGCTCGGCCTCATCAACATTGAGCAGAACGCCATCATCAAGATTTTTTCGATCGCTTCTGTCGTGTTCTTGCCGCCGACGCTGGTCGCCTCCATCTACGGCATGAATTTCGAGTTCATGCCGGAGTTGCACCTGACCGCGGGTTATCCTTACTCGCTGGGCCTTATGGTGATCTCCGCCGTCATTCCCTTCTTCTTTTTCCGCTGGAAAGGCTGGCTCTGAGGAGCCYGTAATTGCTTCATGTCTGAAGAAAGCCATTCTCAAGAACGCAACCTCACGCCGCGCAAGCTCTTTTATCTCGCGCTAGGCTCCGTAGGTGTCGTTTACGGGGATATCGGCACGAGCCCGCTTTACGCGTTCCGCGAAGCGCTGAAGCCGGTTGCTCATGATGGTCTTACCCGTTTCGAGGTGATCAGCCTCATTTCCCTGATGATCTGGGCGCTGACCATCATCGTCACCATCAAATACGTGCTCTTCCTGTTGCGCGCCGACAACGACGGCGAAGGCGGCACGCTGTCGCTGCTCGCCCTGCTGATGAAAACCGCCAATGGCCACACCGCGCTCTTGATGCTGCTCGGCCTCATGGGCGCGGCGCTCTTTCTTGGCGACGCCATGATCACCCCGGCGCTCTCGGTTCTGTCAGCGGTCGAAGGTATCAAGCTCGTCACGCCGCAGCTGTCGGAATATATCGTGCCCATATCGGTAGCAATTCTGGCACTGCTCTTCGTCGTGCAGTCGCATGGCACGGGGGCGGTCGCGCGATTCTTCGGCCCCATCACGGCGCTTTGGTTCCTCGTCATGGCCGCCGCCGGTATCGCTCATATCTCCGATGACTACGGCATCCTCGCCGCCTTCAACCCCTATTATGCAATCAGCTTCCTGCTACACGAGGGTTTCTATGGCGTCGTCGTTCTCGGTGCCGTCTTCCTGACCGTCACCGGCGCGGAAGCCCTCTATGCAGATCTCGGCCACTTCGGCCGCCGCCCGATCCAGTGGGCATGGTTCGCGCTGGTCTTCCCGTCGCTGACGCTGAACTATTTGGGGCAGGGCGCGCTTGTTCTGGGCAATCCGATGACGATGTCCGATCCCTTMTACCTCATGTATCCGAAGTGGGCGCTACTGCCGGTGGTCATCCTCGCGACCTGCGCGACGATCATCGCCAGCCAAGCCGTCATCACCGGCGCCTTCTCGCTCGTACGTCAGGGAATCAACCTCGGCTTCCTGCCGCGCATGGAAATTCTCTTCACGTCTGAGACCAATACCGGGCAGATCTTCGTGCCTTCGGTCAACGCGGTGCTGTTCTTCGGCGTCATCTTCCTCGTGCTCGGCTTCAAGACCTCGGATTCTCTGGCGACCGCCTACGGCATCTCGGTCACCGGCGCGATGGTCGTCACTTCAATCATGGCCTTCGAATTCGTCCGCGTCCGTTGGAACTGGTCGCTTCCGGTTGCCATCATCGCGCTGCTGCCGCTGGTCATTCTCGAGCTGATCTTCTTGGGCGCCAACCTCCTGAAGATCCATGATGGCGGCTACATCCCGATCATGATTGCGACCGCTTTCACCGTCATCATGTGGACCTGGCGTCGCGGCACGGCGATCCTGACGGAAAAGACCCGTCATACGGATATTCCGCTTGCCTCCTTCGTCAGCTCCATCGAGCGCAAGAGCGAGCATTCGCCGGCCCATGTTCCGGGCACCGCGATCTTCCTGACCAGCGATCCGGATTCCGCACCCGCCGCATTGCTGCACAATCTCAAGCACAATCACGTGCTCCATGACCGCAACGTCATCCTGACGATCCGCACGGTCAACAAACCGCGTGTCTCGCCGCAGGAGCGCTACAAGGTCGAGCAGATCTCCGAGCGTTTCTCGCGTGTAGAACTGCTCTTCGGCTTCATGGAATCGCAGAATGTCTCGCAGGCGCTGGCGGCATTGCGCAAGACGGGCCTGAAGTTCGACATTATGACGACGTCCTTCTATCTCGGCCGCCGCAAGCTGGTGCCCGATGCCAAGTCCGGCATGCCATACTGGCAGGACCGCCTTTACATCGCGCTCGCCAACGCTGCCGCCAACCCCTCCGACTACTTCCGCCTGCCGGCCAACCGCGTGGTGGAATTGGGTTCGCACGTCATTATTTGATGGGACGGAAGGAGAGGGCGCCATCTTGCCCTCTCCGATTTCTGTGACCGGCATGGGAAGCACCCGGGTGAGGTGGTCCATCTCACGAAAATATCAGCCGCATTAGAACATGCGAAAATCCTCATGGGCATATTCCGGCATGGCTCGTTAACCAGCTATCAAGGTTAATGCGAGATTTTCTTGGGACTGTTCCTGCGTCCCATGCCTGGAGTCCGCGTTGCGTCGAAATGGCCGCTCCCGCAGCAAGCTGCGTCTCTTGCCCCAGAACTGGGTCTCTCCAGCGATTTTCGGCATGGCCGGATGGCTGATCTTCCCGAGCGTTGCTTCTCACGCCGATCTTGCCACTATGCTCGCCGGTCTCGACAATGACGGCGAAAGCTGGCGCATGGTTCTGACCAATTCGCCGGCTGGCTCAATCCACCAGGCTGAACTTGCCTTTGCTGATCCCGCTGCTACCGGCTCGATCGCAGCCGGTGCCGGCATGGTGCTGCCCGACGGCCGCAAGGTTGCCTTCGTTGCTGGTGAGAAGGGCAATGAGGAGACCCCGGACGAGGATCGAGTCAATCGCAATGCCAAGAAGGGGCGTGTCGTCGCCGTGGAAAAGATGCAGCCGCCGAAGGATTTCTCGGCTGGCTCTATCCTTCAGCGCACCAAGCTTCTCTTCCGCCCGGACTTCGATCTCAAGGACAAATCCGCTTTCGTGAAGCCCAAGATCATGGGCAAGGAAATCGAAATCGCCACGGCCTTCTATAAGAAGGAGCCGGTTCCGCAGCAGGACAATGCCATGCCGGCCATGCTGGCAAGCCTCGTGACCAGCAACAAGGCGGATGTGCTGGCGACGGCCTATGCGCCTGCAGCGCCGGATTATTCCCGCCAGTCGCCCTTCGATTCGATCCTGACCGACACGGATGAAGGCCGTTTCGTGCCGCAGATCGGCCCGAAGGACCATGCCTGGGCCGCGAGCGTCCTGCCGCCCGGTGTCTTTTCTGCCGGCGAGCAGCAATGCCTGGCTTCAGGCATCTATTTCGAGGCGCGCGGTGAATCCGTGAAAGGGCAGGCGGCTGTCGCGCAGGTCATCCTCAACCGCGTCCGTAACCCGGCCTATCCCAAGACCATCTGCGGCGTCGTCTATCAGAACGAAGATTGGCGCAACCGCTGCCAGTTTTCCTTCGCCTGCGACAGCATCAAGGACCGTGTGAATTCGCAGTATCACTGGCGCGTCGCCCGCGATGTGGCGATGGCCGTAACCGCCGGCAGGATCTGGCTGCCGCAGGTCGGTTCGGCCACGCATTATCATGCTGTCTACGTCCGGCCGAATTGGGCCGGAAGCATGGAAAAAGTCGGCCGCATCGGCATGCATGTCTTCTATCGCACCTATGGCGGTGGCTGGAGTTGAGGCAAAACGGCCGCTGATTGCCGATTTTTTGCCGTCCGGCGCCGTTCGAAGACGGATTCTTTCGGTGAAATCGGCTCAGAGTGACAAAATTCCGTTTAAGGCTTTGATTTCTTTTGGTTATTTTATGGCTGGACACAAGCTCTCTACGCCTTGACTATGCTAATCCCTAAAACTATGTTGCGCGCGACTTCAGAACGGGCCGGAAGGTTCTTTAACCTTTGCGTCCGTGGTCCGGAAAACCGGGGTAGCGGGATTGCGGGCGACGGGAGCGGAGGAGAGCACGATGGCGGATGACCGCGAAGAAAGTCTTGAGCAGCGCCGTCGGCAGCTGGGAGCGGAACTCGCCTCCAAGCGTGTCGATGACAGGAAAGAAGAGGCAAGAGAGGCGAGCGCCGAGCAGAGCCGTAAAGGTTATGCCCAGGCGATGAAACTCTCCAGCGAATTCATTTCCGCCATCGTTGTCGGTGCTGTGCTCGGCTATCTCTTCGACCATTTTGTTGGCACGACGCCTTGGGGGTTGATTGTTCTTCTGCTTCTTGGATTCTGTGCCGGCGTTTTGAATGTTTTGCGCGCTGCGGGGAAGGTTGCCCAACCCCTTGATCGCCAAAACGCTGATAAATAGGGCCGTCTGGCCCAGTGCAATTTCCGCCTCTCGGGCGGGCCAAAGAGAGAGAGCAACCGGTGTCAAACGATCCGACTCATCAGTTCCAGATCTTCAAGATTGTGCCGATCGAGATCGGCGGGATTGATTTCTCGTTCACCAACGCATCTCTCTTCATGGTGGCTTCGGCTGCCGTCGCTGCTGGCTTCCTTTATTTCTCGACCACGAATCGCGCCATTGTTCCGGGCCGTTCGCAGTCGCTCGCCGAAATGTCCTATGAGTTCATCGCCGGCATGCTGAAGGAAGGCGCAGGCACCAAGGGAATGAAGTTCTTCCCGCTGGTCTTCTCGCTCTTCATGTTCGTGTTGACGGCAAACCTGCTCGGCATGTTCCCGTATTTCTTCACGATTACCAGCCAGATCATCGTCACCTTTGCGCTGGCGATCCTCGTCATCGGCACGGTTCTCGTCTACGGCTTCTATAAGCACGGCTTCCACTTCTTCAATGTTTTCGTGCCCTCGGGCGTGCCGGGCATTTTGTTGCCGCTGGTCGTCTCGATCGAAATCATTTCCTTCCTGTCCCGCCCGATTTCGCTCTCTGTTCGTCTTTTCGCAAACATGCTCGCTGGTCACATCACATTGAAGGTGTTCGCAGGCTTTGTCGCCTCGCTTGGAGCCCTCGGTGCAGTCGGTGTCGGTGGAGCCGTACTTCCTCTCATCATGACCGTCGCCCTGACCGGTCTCGAGTTCCTCGTCGCCTTCCTTCAGGCTTACGTCTTTGCGGTGCTGACTTGCATGTACCTCAATGACGCGATCCATCCGGGCGGGCACTAAGGATAACGACATCGACGTCAAAGGGCGTCAGTCATTCGCCGCAACAACCATTTAAAGGAGTTCAACATGGACGCGGAAGCAGCAAAGTTCATCGGTGCAGGTCTGGCTTGCTTTGGTATGGCCGGTACGGCTCTTGGCCTCGGCAACATCTTCGGCAGCTACCTCTCCGGCGCTCTGCGCAATCCGTCTGCCGCTGACAGCCAGTTCGGCCGTCTGGTATTCGGCTTCGCCGTTACGGAAGCTCTGGGCATCTTCTCGCTGCTCGTCGCTCTTCTCCTCCTCTTCGCCGTTTAATATCGGTGGATTGATGGATCACGGCCTGCGAACAGCGAGCCGTGATCCTTTGCATTTGCAGTACACCTGGAGGTGAGCATGTACTTTGTGACCCCGGCCTACGCTGAAGAGGCACCGGCGGGAACCGCGACGGATGCGCATGCCGCTCCGGCTGCCGGCGAGGTCCATACCGAGACTGGCGTCGCCGAAGGCGGCCACGCACGCGGACCTTTCCCGCCTTTCGATACGTCGACCTATGCATCACAGCTTCTCTGGCTGGTGATCACGTTCGTCATTTTCTACCTGCTCATGCAAAAGGTCATCGCACCGCGCATCGGTGCCATCCTCGAGCAGCGTCACAACCGCATCTCGCAGGATGTCGAAGAAGCCGGCCGCCTGAAGGCGGAAGCTGATGCCGCAGTCGCAACCTATGAAGGCGAACTCGCCGCTGCCCGTTCCAAGGCAAACTCGATCGGCACTGCCGCTCGCGATGCTGCCAAGGTAAAGGCTGAGGGCGATCGTCGCGCGGTCGAAGCAAGCCTGACCGAAAAGCTGAAGGCCGCCGAAGCCCGTATCGCCGACGTGAAGACAAAGGCCTTTGCCGATGTCGGTGCCATCGCCGAGGAAACCGCAGCAGCTGTTGTCGAGCAGCTCATCGGCGGCTCGGTTGCCCAGTCTGATGTCACTGCTGCCGTTGCAGCAGTCAAGAAGGAGGCTTGATCGATGGAATTTGCTTTTGATGCAACTTTCTTCGCCTTCGTTGGCCTCGTTCTCTTCCTGGCGCTGATTGTTTACCTGAAGGTTCCGGGCTTGATGGCGAAGTCGCTTGACGATCGCGCCGACCAGATCCGCAACGAGCTGGCTGAAGCCAAGCGTCTGCGCGAGGAAGCCCAGCACCTGCTCGCCGAATACCAGCGCAAGCGCAAGGAAGCCGAAGCTGAAGCCGCGCACATCGTGGCAGCTGCCGAGCGCGAAGCCGAAATGCTGACCGCTGAAGCGAAGAAGAAAACGGAAGAATTCGTCGCCAATCGCACGGCTCTTTCCGAGCAGAAGATCAAGCAGGCCGAAGCCGACGCAATGAAGGCTGTTCGCTCTGCTGCAGTCGATCTCGCCATCGCAGCCGCTGAATCCGTTATCGGCAAACAGGCTGATGGCAAGGTTCAGTCCGAGCTTTTCGGTCAGGCCGT
>NZ_JBFTNV010000044.1:0-56088 GCF_056397645.1 Rhizobium sp. 05L429
CCATCAGGCAGTCAGGCGCCATCAGGCAGTCAGGCGCGGAAAGAAGGTCGTCGGCACGATGACCGGCGGCTGGTTGGGCCGAAAAGTGCCGGGGTTGGCGATGAAATCCACCATCTGCTCCACGTAGACACCCTTGTCGTAGCCGATCGAGGAAATCGGATAGGCATCGAAATCGGTGAGCGACAGGTTGTCGAAGCCGTACAGACGAAAGCGCGTCGGCCGGTTGGCGGGAAAGTCGACGCGGCAGACATCGAGAATACCCATGGCCATCGCATCCGACGTGCAGAAGATCGCATCGGGGCAATCGGCGCCGGTCAAGACCGCAGCCGCAGCATGCCCGCTCTCATAGGAGTAGTCGCCTTGCACCGTCCGCCCCAGCTCTATGCCGTTTTCAGCGAAAGCCTGCCTGTAGAAGCCGATGCGTGCCTGCTCCACCGGCGAGGACGAACGACCGGTCACGAGCCCCGCCCGCTTCACACCCTTCGTTGCGGCATCGGCGACGGCTTCAGCAATTCCACTGCCTTCATCGGGAATGACGACTGGCGAAAGGTMGTCATGCAGGCCGTTCAACATGATAACCAGATCGGAACGAAACATGCGCCGCACGGTGGCAGCATCCGCAAAATCCGAAAACACGAGCGCCGCATCGACGTGATAGGCAACGCCATTGCGCAGAAATTCCTCGACGCGGGCCACCGAACCGATGCGGATCATGATGACCTGCTTGCCGATCGATTGGATCTGGTCCAGCAGCCGGTCGAAAAGATCGAGGTCCGAGAGATCGTGGATGTGGTTGACGACAACGGCGACGAGGTTGACCGTTTTGGTCGTCAGGCTCTGCGCCAGAAGGTTCGGCTTGTAGCCAAGCTGTGCAGCCGCCTCGACCACTCTTTCACGCTTATCGGCCGAAACCGGTCGCGGCTCGGTGGAGAGCGCCCGGCTGGCGACCGCACGCGACACTCCGGCCAGCTTTGCAACATCGGCAATCGTCGGGGCGGCATCGCGGCCAATGTTTTGTGTCATGTTCGAGCGCTTTCCAACCTGTCATGGCGTGATAGCGCAGGGAAGCGCATCTTCGCTATCGGAAACTTGCGATCATCCACTTTCGTGGCATTGAAACCGATGCCACGATCCCTTTTCGCCTCAATGCCAGCCTGAATGGAGGAACTGTATGGCAATCACCCTATCACCCATAGCCCTGCCCGATTTTGGACCTGTGGCCGCCGAACAACCGCAGATTCCGGCGGCAACCTATGCCGCCCGCGCGGATGCCGCGCTGAAAGCTGCCGGTACCGACTGGCTCGTCGTCTATGCCGACCGCGAGCACTTCGGCAACATCATGTTCCTCTCCGGTTTCGAACCTCGCTTCGAAGAGGCCCTGCTATTGCTCGGCCCGAAGGGAAAGCGGGTGATTATCACGGGCAATGAATCCGAGAGCTATACGGTGCTTGCCCGCCTGCCGGGCATCGACGTGCTGCGAGCGCAGACCTTCAGCCTCATGGGCCAGGACCGCAGCCAAAACCCGCGCCTCTCCGACCGTCTGCGCGACGCCGGCATCGGCAAGGGCGACAGCATCGGCCTCATAGGCTGGAAGTATCTTTCGGCGGAGGAGGATGAGGATCATGCAAACTGCTTCTTCGTGCCCGACTTCATCGTCTCTGCGCTACGCCGCTTGGCCGGCAAGATCACCGATGCGACTGCCGTTCTCATGCATCCCGAGACCGGCTTGCGTGCCGTCGTCGATGTCGACCAGCTCGCCGCCTTCGAATGGGCTTCGGCCCGCTGCTCACGTGCTCTCTGGCGTGTCGTCTCAGGTGTTCGCGAAGGCGACAGCGAGTTCGAGGCACTCGGCAGACTGGGCTACCAAGGCGATCCGCTGAACCTGCACACCATGTTCGCCTCTGTCAGTTCTGGCGAGGCCATCGTCGGCCTGCGCAGCCCGACGGCACGGCGTCTGAAGAAGGGTGATGGCGTAACGACTGCCCTCGGTTACTGGGGCGCCCTCTCCTCCCGCGCCGGCCTGCTGACCGACCATGACGACGCCTTCCTGAAACCTGCCAAGGCCTATTTTGAAGCGCTGATCATCTGGTACGAGACGGCCGATATCGGCACGACCGGCGGCGATCTCTTCGCATCCGTCACCGAAAAGCTGAAATCCGCCGGCCTGAACTCAGCGCTCAACCCCGGCCATCTCGGCAGCCACGAGGAATGGCTGCATTCGCCGGTCCGCCCGGGCTCCACCGAACGCCTGCGCTCAGGCATGCCCTTCCAGGTCGACGTCATCCCCGTGCCCATGCCGGCCGGCCGGGCGCTCAACTGCGAGGATGCGGTCGCCTTTGCCGATGCAGAGCTTCGTGAGGCAATCCGCACGAAGTACCCCGAGATGCATGCCCGCATCACCGCTCGTCGTACGTTCATGGCGGATAAGCTCGGCGTTTCCTTGAATGAGAACATACTGCCTCTGTCCGACACGCCGCTTTACCTGCCACCCTTCTGGCTGAAAGCGAACCATGTGCTGGTCCGCGCATAGCGCGCAAAGGATCGACGGCCCTTGGCTGTCGGTCCGACCTTACCTAAATTTGGCTTGAAAGCAGGAGGAGCGGCATGAGCGACGATCACAAGCATATCGACTGGCGCGAACATGGCGTGAAGGTCATTCCCGGCAACGCACTCGATCCGAATACGGCGCAGACACCGGGCATGAACCGCGCAACCGCCATCAACAATGCGCGCGCCGGGGCGGAAAAGATCTGGGCTGGTACGGTGACGATCCATGCCAATGCCAAGACCGGCGCCCATCATCACGGCGATCTCGAAAGCATCATATATGTGGTGAAAGGCAAGGCACGCATGCGCTGGGGCGAAAACCTCGAATTCACCGCAGAAGCCGGCCCCGGCGATTTCATCTACGTGCCGCCTTTCGTTCCCCATCAGGAAATCAATGCCAACCGTGACGAGACGCTGGAATGCGTGGTCGTGCGATCAGGCCAGGAACCTGTGGTCGTCAACCTCGACATCGAACCGGTCGAAAAGCCCGAAGACGTCCCCTGGATCGACCCCATCCACCGCCACTAGCTCTCAAGCAGCGGCGAGGATCATCGCCGCGCCCTTTTCCGCCACCATCATCGTCGGCGCGTTGATATTGCCGGCTGTGATGTTCGGGAAAACCGAGGCATCGACGATCCGCAGCCCGGTGATGCCGTGCACCCTCAGGGAGGCGTCGACCACGGATGTCGTAGCATCCGGCCCCATCGAAGCCGATCCGCAGAGGTGGTAGATCGAACCGGAATTGCCACGGAAATAGGTCAGCAACTCCTCATCCGTCTGAGCTTCTACCGAAGGCGGCATTTCGGCTTTGGTGATCGATTGCAGAGCCGGCGCTTCCATGATCCGGCGCACCAGCCGGCTGCCCTGAATGACCTCTTCCTCGTCATGCACAGTGCCGAGATAGTTCGGCTTGATCTGCGGCGCTTCCGTTATCTCGGGCGAGACGATGCCAACCGTGCCGCGGCTCGTCGGCCGGCAGGAATTGAAGGCGAGCAGAAAACCGGAATAGGGCTCCGGCTTCAAACCTGCCTTCGGATCCGTCGGAATGCGATAGGAGAGCGGGTTGAAATACAGCTGGATATTCGGCCGCTCTTCCTCCGGACGGCCGCGCAGGAAGGCGCCGGCCTGGTTGACGCTGAGTGCCAGCGGCCCGCGCCGCGTCAGGATATAGCGCAGTGCCTGCCGCGCCTGGCCGAACAGCGTTCCAAGCTCGTCATTCAGCGTCGGCACCGTGGAGCGGTAATAGAAGCTGGCGCAGAGATGATCCTGCAGGTTTTTGCCGACCGCCGGCAAATGCCGCACCAGCGGAATGTCGAGCGATTGCAGATGTGCACCGTCGCCGATGCCCGAGAGCTGCAGAAGCTTCGGCGTATCGACCGCACCGGCCGAGAGGATGACTTCCAGTCGCGCTGAATAGCTGGTGATGCCGCCGGCACCGATCACCTCCACGCCGGTCGCGCGAGCTTCCGCATCCACTATCACTCGGCGCACCCRGCTGTTGCGCAGGATGGCAAGATTGGGCCGCCCGAGCGCCGGCCTCAGATAGGCGAGCGATGATGAGGAACGAACGCCATTCCGCGTATTGATGTCATAGATGCCGGCGCCTTCGATGCTTTCGCCATTGAAATCCGCATTCAGCGGCATCTGCAGTTCGGCACAGGCTTCCAGGAAACGGTCGGTAATCGCATGCGACTGACCACGCATCGGCGTCACATGAATCGGCCCGCCGCCGCCATGATATTTGCTCTCGCCGCCCGCATGGGTCTCCAGCTTGCGGAAGAATGGCAGCACGTCCTCATAACCCCAGCCGAGATTGCCGGCAGCCTTCCAGTCTTGGAAATCGTCGGCAGCACCGCGCACGAAGATCATCGCATTGATGGAGCCCGAACCGCCCTGCACCTTGCCGCGCGGCGCATAGATACGCCGGCCGTTGAGCGCGGCCTCCGGCTCGCTCCAGTACATCCAGTTGACCTTCGGATCGTAATAGGAGCGTGCATAGCCGACCGGGACACGGAACCACGGTGAGCTGTCATTGCCGCCGGCCTCGATGAGCAGCACATTGTGCCTGCCGCTCTCGCTGAGGCGCGCGGCCAGAATGCAGCCGGCCGAGCCGGCGCCGACGATGATGTAATCGTATGTCGTCATCTTCGTTCTCAGCCGCGAGCCGGCGCAAAGGCCTTCACGTCGGCGGGCTTGTCATCCATTTGCAGATGCAGTCGCTGTCCTTCGTAAGGCGAGTGTTTGGCAACGACATCGAGATTGAGTTCCACCCCCAGCCCCGGCTCGTCTGATGGGATCAGGTAACCGTCCTCGAAGCGCAGCGGCGTCTTCAGGATCTCGGCGTAGAAGCCCGAGAAATCGACGATCGCCTCGTGGATCAGGAAGTTCGGCGAGGACGCAGCAAGCTGGATGCTGGCCGCAGCGCCGATTGGTCCGTTGTAGAGATGCGGCGCGATCTGCGCGTAATAGGCTTCCGCCATGCCAGCGATCTTCTTGGATTCCAGAATGCCGCCGGCGCGTGCCACATTCATCTGCAGGATCGAGGCTGCACCCGTTTCCAGCACGCGCTGGAACTCGTATTTCGTTGTCAGCCGCTCACCGGTCGAAATGGGGATCGAGGTCCTGCGGGCGACTTCCGCCATCGCCTCTTCGTGGCCGGGAGGCACCGGCTCCTCGAACCAGAGTGGATCATATTTCTCCAGCCGCTGCGCCAGCCGGATCGCCGAAGACGGCACCATCTGGCCGTGCGTGCCAAAGAGCAGATCGGCACTGCTTCCGACAGCCTCGCGAATCTTGGCGCAGAATTCCTCGCAGCGATCCATCACTCCGAGCGACACCTGATGGCCGGAATAGGCCGTATAGGGGCCGGCCGGGTCGAACTTGACGGCGGTAAAGCCCATCTCGACCATCTTCACCGCGCATTCGGCGGCGAGGTCCGGATCGTTATAGTCATATTCGCCAGCAGCGTTCTTCGGATAGAGATAGGTATAAGCGCGCAGCCTCTCATGCACGCGCCCGCCGATCAGCTTGTGCACCGGCTTGCCGGCGGCCTTGCCAATAATATCCCAGCAGGCGATCTCCAGCCCGGAGACAATGCCCATCATCGTCGGGTCCGGGCGTTGTGTGAAACCGCTCGAATAGGCAAGCCGCCAGAAGCGTTCGATATCATGCGGATCATGGCCGAGCAGATAGCGCTGGAAGACATCCTCGATCAGCGGCACGAGTGCGTTCGGATGGAAAGCGGTGGAATAGATCTCCCCGACACCCTCGATCCCGTCTGCCGTCGTCAGTCGTACGAAGATCCAGTACATGCCGCCGATATGCGGCGGCGGAACGGCGACGACATGGGTGGAAAGCGATGCGATCTGCATGGCCGTGATCCTCAATGCTTGAGTATGACGAGGCGTGTCTGGGTGAATTCGAGCATGCCGTGCTTGCCGTCATCGCCGCCGAGACCGGAGCGCTTCCAGCCGGCGTGATAGCCCTGATAGGGATCGGCCGGGAAACGGTTGACGTAGAATTCGCCGGCCTCGATCGCGTCAGAAAAACGCATGATCGAGCGGTGATCGTTGGTGAAGAGCACCGAGCTCAGACCGAACTGGTGATCATTGGCAAGCACCAGCGCTTCCTCGGTCGTGTCGTAGGCGACGACAGGAAGAACCGGACCGAAGATCTCCTCGGCGATGATCTCCATGTCCTGCCGGCAGTGGGACAGCAGTGTCGGCGGATAGAAGAAACCGGGGCCATCAGGCAAGGTACCGCCGGCCTCGATGCGCGCGCCCTGCTCCACTGCCTTGAGGACGGCCTTGTGCACATTCGTCTGTGCTGATTTCGTGGCGAGCGGCCCGACGCGAGACGCATCAACCGAGCGGTCGCCAAAGACACGTGAAGCAAAGCCGGCCTTCAACTTGGCAAGTAGCGCGTCATGAATGGAGCGATGCACGTAGACGCGCTCAGGCGCGGTGCAGAGCTGGCCGCAATGATTGGTCTTTGCAGCAACGAGCTGTGCCGCGACTGCATCCAGATCCGCATCCGGCTCTATGATGACGGGTGTCTTGCCGCCGAGTTCCAGCGACGGCTTGGCGATATTAGCCTTGCAATAATCGAGCACGACACGGCCCGCCTGCAGGCTACCTGTCAGCGTGATCATCCCGACCTTCGGATGCGTGCAGAGCGTGGCCGCAACATCATGCGACATGGCGAGAATATTGACGAGCCCGGCCGGCAAACCTGCCTCGGCAACGGCTTCGGCGATCTCGAAGGCCGAGGTCGGCGTAGAATTGCTCGGGCGCACGACGACGGCATTGCCGGCGATCAGCGCCGGCGCGATCTTGCGCACCAGCGTATAGATCGGAAAATTGAAGGGGATCAGGCAGGCGACGACGCCGATTGCCTCGCGCTTCAGAAGCAGCGTCTCGTTGGCATTGTCGCTCGGAATGATCTCGCCTTCGATGCGACGTGCCCACTCGGCATGGTAACGCATCAGCTCTGCGCCGTAGATCGCCTCGCCCGTCGCGTCGGCAAGACTCTTGCCGGATTCCAGTGCCAAGGCGGCACCGATCTTCTCCGCTCGCTGTTCGATAACGGCAGCGACCCCCCGCAGCGCGTCGCCACGCGCAATCGCCGGCAGCGCCCGCCATTCCTTCTGCGCCTTCGCCGCTGCCTCGACAGCCTCGATGGCTTCAGCCGCGGTCGCTGACGGCACCCTAGCGAATTGAGCTTCTGTTACCGGATTGAGCACCGGTACCAGCGTGCCGGAAGACCGGAATTCACCGGCGATAAAATTGCGATATTCCGTCATGACGACATCCTCAGGACAATAGCTGACCACGCGCATGCCAGCTTCTGCCGGCCATGCGTTGAAACGAAACAGGGTGCCGACGCTCGAAAGCGGCGACTAGAACGTGCTGCGGCCCGGCGCCGCGTCGAGAAGTGTTCTCGTATAGGGGTGTGTCGGCGCCTGCAGCACTTGGGCCGCACTGCCGCGCTCGACGATTTCACCCTTCTGCATCACCACGATCTCGTCGCTGATCTGGGCAGCGACGCGCAGGTCGTGAGTGATGAAGACGATGGCGAGCTGCAGCTTCTCCTGMAGCTCGCGAAGCAGTTTCAGAACCTGTGCCTGCACGGAGACGTCKAGCGCCGAAACGCTCTCGTCCGCGATCAGCACATCCGGCCGCATGGCGAGCGCACGCGCAATGCCGATGCGCTGTCGCTGTCCACCGGAAAAGGCCGATGGCTTGCGCCAATAGGCACTCTTCTGCAGGCCAACGAGGTCGAGCAACTCTTCCGCCCGACGCCGCGCCTCGTCTGCCTCCATGCCGGCAAGCCGGGCTGAGCGGGCAATCATCGGCCCGACACGGCGGCGCGGATTGAGTGAGCCGAACGGATCCTGGAAGATCATCTGGATCGACCGCCGTCTGGCGCGCAACGGCGCCGGCGCGAGACCAAGAATGTCAGCACCCGCCACTTCCACCCGGCCACTCTTCGGCTCGATCAGGCGGATCATCGCCTTGGCAAGGGTAGACTTGCCGCAGCCGGATTCACCGACGATGGAGATCACACGGCCCGGCGAAAGGCTGAGTTCCACATGTTTCAAAACCTGGACGCTGCCATAGGAATGCTGCAGGTCGTGCACGGCAAGGACCGGCGCTTCACCCTGCGGCGGGGCCGGACGGTCGTGCGGCTTCAGGCTTGGCACGGCGGCGATAAGCTCTTTGGTGTAGGGATGGTTCGGAGCCGTCAGCACCTGTCTTGCCTCACCGATCTCGACGATCTCACCGTGCCGCATGACGGCCACGCGGTCGGCGATGTCGGCAACCACACCGAAATCATGGGTGATGAAGACGATGCCGTGGTCATGCATGTTGCGMAATTCGCGCACCAGCTTCAGCACCTGCGCCTGCGTCGTCACGTCGAGCGCCGTCGTCGGCTCGTCGGCAATCAGTACGCGCGGGTTCATGGCAAGCGCCATGGCGATGACGACACGCTGGCACTGCCCACCGGAGAGTTCATGCGGATAGGCCTGCAGGATGCGGTCCGGGTTCGGCAGATGCATGGATTCGATCAGCGCGCGGGCACGCTTCCTGCGCTCGGCGGCATCGAAATCCGAATGCAGCTCGAAGACTTCCTCAATCTGCGCTGAAACCGTCATCGCCGGATTGAGCGAAGCGATCGGCTCCTGGAAGATCATGGCAATGTCGCTGCCCCGGATGGCGCGGAACGCCCGCTCGGAAAGGCCAACGAGATCGGTATCCCCGAGCATCACCTTGCCGCCGGAAACCTTCAATCCCTCCGGCACCGCGCCCATGAGTGCACTGGACAGCACCGACTTGCCGGAGCCGGACTCGCCGACGATGCAGAGAATTTCACGCGGCCTGAGATCGAAACTCGCCGTCTTGACGGCATAGGGTCGGTCGGCGCCCTTCGGCAGTGCGACACTCAGATTTTCGACCCGAAGGATCGGTTGGTTTTCGTTGCTGCTCATGCACGCCTCCCCTGCGCTTCCGAGACTTCCCGCAATCCGTCCGCCAGCAGGCTCAGGCCCAGCATCAGCGACGAAATCGCAAGGCATGGAAAGATGACCAAGTGTGGGAAGGCGATCGCCATGGCGCGTCCTTCGTTGACCATCGTGCCCCAATCCGGCGTCGGTGGCGGCAGGCCGAGGCCAAGGAAGCCGAGCGTGCCGATGGTGATCGCGGTGTAGCCGAGGCGCAGGCAGAAATCGACTGCGAGCGGGCCGCTGGCATTGGGCAGGATATCGAAGAGCATGATGCGCCAGGTGCTTTCGCCCTGCGTCACAGCAGACGCCACGAAATCGCGGCTCGACACATCGATGGTAATGCCGCGCACGATACGGAAGATCGCCGGCGCGCTGCCGAAGGTAACCGCAAGCACGATGTTGAATGGAGAGGAGCCGACCACGACGATGATGACAATGTAGAGCACCAGCACCGGGAAGGAGAGCACCACATTGGCGATATAGGACAGGACCGCATCGATCCAGCCGCGCCGGTAACCAGCGATAAGCCCGAGTGCCACGCCGACGATATAGGCCGTCACCGTCGCAAGCGTCGAGAACACCACGACGGTGCGTGCGCCGTAGATCAGGCGCGAAAGGATATCGCGGCCGAGCTTGTCGGTGCCGAGCCAGAATACGCCGCCTGTCGGAGCGGCAGTACCCGGCTTTGCCAGCGGCAGCAGCGTACGGATCGGGTCAAAGGGCGCAAGGATTGGCGCAAAGATGGCCACCAGCAGCCAGCCGATGGTCAGGAACCCGCCGATCAGCACGACCGGATTGGTGAGATAGGGTGTTACAGCTTTCCGCATGGCGCCCTCACTTCCGTCCCTTGGCTGCATCGAGCAGCGAGACACGCGGATTGAGCCAGCCATAGGCGAGGTCGGAGAGGATCTGCGTCGCGACGACGACGACGACGCTCACCATCGCGCACGCCTCGACGAGTCGGATATCGCTGTTGAGCGCGGCGTCATAGAGCAGCGTGCCGAAGCCCTTATAGGCATAGAAGACCTCCACGACGATGACGCCCGAGAGTAGCCAGGGAAACTGCAGCATGATGACGGTGACAGGCGTGATCAGGGCATTGCGCAGCGCATGCTTCCAGACGATGCGAGCCGTGCTGGCCCCCTTGAGGCGTGCCGTGCGAACATAATGGGTGCCCATGACTTCGATCATCGAGGCGCGGGTGACGCGCGCCAGGTAGCCGGTGGAATAGAAGGCGAGCACCAGCACCGGCAGAATGATCTGCTGCAGCGAGAAGCCCGTCAGCATGGTGCTGGCGCCGGGCAACCAGTGTAGCCAGAAAACGAAGACGGCCGAGAAGAAGACCGCAGAGGCGAAATCCGGGATCGAAGTCGTGACGATTGCGATGAAGGAGACGACACGATCGAGCAACGAACCAGGCCGCATGCCGGCAATGATGCCCGCAAACAGGCCGACAGGGACGATCACGAGCAGCGCACCGCCAGCAAGAATGCCGGAGGCCGCAAGGCGGTCCGGGATAAGCTGGGCAACCGGTGCACGATAGTAGGTGGACATGCCCCAGTCACCGGTCACGAAGGACCAGAGCCAGCGGCCGTAGCGAATGATGAAGGGGGAATCGTAACCGTTGGCAGTCAGCCACTGGGCGCGCTGTGCCGGCGTCGAGAACTGGCCGAGGACTTTGACGGCGACATCGCCGACATTGACCTCCAGTGCCAGGTAAACGAGCAGCGACACGGTGAACATCACCGCGAGCGCGCTTGCCAGTTTACGGAGAATGAAAAGGAAAACGGTCACGAACCACCTCTTTGCCGGGTCGGGGCCGCCGCGATGAGCGGCCCCGCCGAAGATCAAGCCTTGACGAGCCAGACGCCGTCCATGCGGAAGTAGTCCGCCGGATGGAGCACGAAACCGCGCACGGTGGTGGCTGCGGCGCTGAAGCGGTTCGGCCAGTAGGGTTGAACGATGACGCCGGAATCCTGCAGGATCTGCTGGACATCCTTCATGGCTTCGGGACGCTTGGCCGGATCGACGACGGCCAGAGCCTTGTCGAGCGCGGCGTCGAATTCCTTGCTGGCGAAATGGCTCTCGTTCCAGGCACCGCCGGAGCGATAGGCCAGATCGAGCGTCATGGCGCCGAGCGGACGGTGCGCCCAGTAGGTGAGGCCGAAAGGAACCTTGTCCCAGATCGGCCAGTACTGCGAGGCCGGCAGGACATTCAGCTTCAGCCGGATGCCGGCTTCGGCCAGATTCTGCTGCAGTACCTGCGCGGTATCCTGCTCCCAGGTACCCTGCGTGTTGCCGAGCGTCAGCTCAAGATCCAAACCGTCCTTGTAGCCGGCTTCTGCGAGCAGGGCCTTGGCCTTCCCGACATCGCGGGGCACAGCCGGCAGCGCGAAGTAATCGGGTTGAACCGGCGAGACGTGGAAATTGGCGCCAACTTCGCCTTCGCCGCGATAGGCGACGTCGAGCATCTGCTTGTTGTCGGCGGCAAGCTGCACGGCCTTGCGGACGCGAACATCGTCGAACGGCTTCTGGTCGGACTGCATGCGCATGACGAGTGTATGGGCAGCCTTGCCGGTCAGGATCTGGATGTTCGGCAGCGACTTCATAAGATCGTATTCGGCGATCGTCGCGCGGTAGATGATATCGATCTGACCGCTCGAAAGCGCTGCGAGATGCGTGGTGATATCGGTGCCGAGGTCGATATACTGGATGCCGTCGAGATGAGCCGGCTTACCCCAATAGTCAGCGCGCTTGCTGAACACAGCCTGACGGCCGACTTCGTAAGCGTCCAGCTTGAAGGGGCCGGTACCAACAGGATTGGCCGGCCAGTTGGCGCCGCCCTTGACGAAGTCGCGGTGCAGCATCGGGCAGGTGTAGGAATAAAGCTGCTCTGGCAGCGAGGAAACCGCACGCGATAGCGTAATGCGAACCGTATGGTCGCCGGTCTTTTCCACCTTCGCGACGGCCGAGAAAGCGGTCTTGTTGGAAGACTGGGAGTCAGGCGCAATCCAGCGCTGGATATTGAAGATCACGTCTTCGGGTGTGAAGGCATCGCCATTCGACCACTTGGCGCGCTCGTCGAGCTCGAAATCCCAGATCTTCAGGTCAGCAGACGGCGTCCAGCTCTTGGCGAGGTAGGGATGGGTGACGTTGTCGGCATCGACATAGGTCAGGAATTCGAGGCTGTTGCGATAGAGGTTTGAAGCCTCGATCCAGCTCGTCATCATCGGATCGGTCAGTTCCTGGATCTGGCAGCCGAAACGCAGTGTGCCGCCATCGGTAGGCGTCTCCTGAGCGAGTGCGGGCTTGCTGTCGCCGAGGAAGGCGCTGGCGGAGGCCGCCGTCACACCKAGCCAGGCGACGGCACGCAGGAAACCGCGGCGATCGATCTTGCCGGCGCGGACCTGTTCGCACAGTTCCGGCACGGAGGGATGCAGCGGATTGCCGCTGTTGGTTTTCAATTCAGTCATGATCTGCCTCCTCCTTGAATGGCAGTATGTTCGCTATCAGACACCCTCTGTGCCAGACACGATGCGCAGGGCGGGCTTTTCACCGTCGTTCACCACACGATTGCTGAAGCGGCTGATGATCCAGGATCGAAACCCTGCAATCAGAGGATCCACCAGCCCTTCCGCATCGGTCTTCAGGTAATAGCCGAAGCCTTCGTAATAGTGTGCGGTGACCGGCGCAACCAAGCGGCCGCTTTCTATTTCCTCCCGAAATAGCGCCGGATCTGCAAGCACCAGCCCCTGCCCCGACAATGCGTATTGAACCCCGAGGCTGGCGCTGTCGAATGTCACGCCCCGCGCCACGGAAACCCCTCCAAGACCGTTCTGCACAAGGAAGCGCTGCCACGTGAGGTAGGGCTCCATGTCTACGATCTTGATGTGGATGATCTCGTTTGCAGCAATGAAAGCCGCGATATCCGACACGCCTCCCCTGACCAGATCGGGATGGCAAAGGATCGTCGGCCGCTCCTCCCAGAGCAGGTCGGTGATCCATTCATCGACTGCTGGCCGCGTATAGACGACCGCCACATCGAATTCGCTGTCCGGCACCCCATAGGGGGTCGAAACCTCCAGAAGCACTTCCGGGAAGCTGCGCCGGAAATCCGTCAGCAGCGGCACGGTGAGCTTCATGGCAAAGCTCGGCGGCAGGTTGATGCGCAGCTTGCGTTGGCGCTGTTCGTCCGGCGCGCAAACTTCCTTCAGCGCCTGCTCGATGCGGTCGAAGCCCTTGCCGATGCCGGCAGCGAGCGAGCGCCCGGCATCCGTCAGCGTCGTGGCCTTATGGCCGCGTTCGAAAAGCTTGCGCCCGATACTCTCTTCCAGACCGATGACATGCCGCGAAAGCGCGCTCTGCGAAATGTTGAGCGCCACGGCGGCCGCCGTGAAGCTGCCGTGATGCGCCACCGCCTCGAAGGCTCGTAGCGCATTCAACGGCAACCGGCGGCGATCGACCGCCGGCTCCTTCTTCGTCTGGGGAGAGCGATCCTCCGTCATCAGCCCGACAGCCCGCCGAACAGGACGTATTTGCTCTCGAGATATTCATCGAGCCCTTCGGCAGCACCTTCACGGCCGAGCCCGGATTGCTTGACGCCGCCAAACGGAGCAACTTCCGTCGAGATCACGCCCTCGTTGATGCCGACCATGCCTGCCTCCAGCGCTTCGGCGACACGCCAGGCGCGGCCGAGATTCTGCGTGAAGAAATAGGCCGAAAGACCGGTTTCCGTATCATTGGCAAGCGCGATCGCCTCTTCCTCACCCTTGAAGCGGAAAAGGCCGGCAACCGGACCGAAGGTCTCTTGCGTGGCAAGCGCCATATCGGTCGTCATGCCGGTCAGCACCRTCGGTTCATAAAACAGGCCGCCGCGCTCGTGCGGCTTGCCGCCGGTCAGCACCTTGGCGCCCTTTTCGACAGCGTCGGTCACATGCCGCTCGACCTTCGCCAGCGCCGGCGCATTGATGAGCGGACCTTGCAGTGCGCCATCCTCGACACCGGGGGCGACCTTCATGGCCGCAACCGCCTTGGCCAAAGCCTCGGCGTAACGGTCGTAAATGCCGTCCTCGACGAGGATACGGTTGGCGCAGACGCAGGTCTGCCCTGTGTTGCGGAATTTGGAAGCGATCGTGCCGCGCACGGCCTGGTCGATATCGGCGTCGTCGAAGACAATCAGCGGAGCGTTACCGCCGAGTTCGAGACTGATGCGCTTCACCGTGTCGGCACTCTGGCGCATGAGCAGCTTGCCGGTCGCCGTCGATCCCGTAAACGAGAACTTGCGCACGACCGGGCTCTTCATCCAGACGCCGACGACATCGGCCGGAGACTTCGTAGTCACCACGCTGACAACACCGGTGGGGACGCCGGCCTGTTCGCCAAGACGGGCAAGCGCCAGCGCCGAAAGCGGCGTGTCTTCGGCCGGCTTGATGATGATAGTGCAGCCGGCGGCAAGCGCCGGGCCGACCTTGCGGGTGATCATCGCCAGCGGGAAGTTCCACGGCGTGACCGCCGCAACAACACCAACCGGCTCCTTCATGACGACGATGCGGGCATCAACCTTGTGCGACGGCACGACGCCACCATGAGAGCGGCGGCCCTCTTCGGCAAACCAGGTCAGAAAGCCAGCCGCATAGGCGACTTCGCCGCGCGCCTCGGCAAGCGGCTTGCCCTGCTCGGCCGTTAATAGGCGCGCGAGGTCTTCCTGGTTGGCAAGCATCAGCTCGGCCCAACGGCGCAGAACCGCGGAGCGCTCGGAGGCGAGCGTCTTGCGCCAAGTCTTGAAGGCTTTTGCTGAGGCATCGACCGCCTGCTGCGCTTCCGCCGCGCCGCAATCCGGCACGGTCGCAAGCTCGCTGCCGTCAGCGGGGTTCAGCACGGCGAAGCGCTTGCTGTCAGCAGCACTTCCCCAGCCTCCACCGATCAGTGCATTGTCTTCGACAAGCTTCATATCAGGCGACCTTCGGTGTGAAGAACGGATTACCGACCGTTGCCACGCCTTCGGCAAGCTCAGCACGCGACGGCCAGCCCTTCAGCAATGCGCGCTTGGCGGCAAGATGCGTTGCAGCCTTGTTGTTATGATACACTTCTTCGGCATCGTTTGCCGACGGATTGACCCAGACGGCGGCAATCGCGACCCAGTCATCTTCAGCTTCCGCCGGCAACGAGCCGTCGAGCAGCGCTGTAGTAATACCGGCGGCAACACCGGCCTGCGCCGGACCCCAGGTCATTAGCTCATGCGAGGAACCTGACTCCATCACCGCCTTGGCGATGAACAGCGTCACTGGCTTGGCAGGCAGGTTCGGCTTCAGCACTGCCTGGAACGGCAGGTGACCGGGACCGGGGCTTGCGGCCGCACCGGCGAGTGCACCGGAAATCGGGCCGTTCTTCGGGCCGATATAGAGGTTGATATGGGCAGCGTTCGGGCCGGAACCCTCGAAGCCTTCACCGATATAAAGCATGGAATTCTCCAGTAAAAATGCGAGTCGAACCCATTATGCCTTCGAAAGGGCGCGGGGGCGACGGACCGTGTTGTAGTCGTTGATCATGTCGCGCGGGCGATAGGGCTCTTCAAGGAAAGCACGCTCTTCTGCCGTCAGCTCGATCGCCGCAGCCTCGATGGCGGCAATGACATGCTCGGGGCTCTCCGTGCCGACGATCGGAACCGTGCTGTTGCCGGAGCCGATGACCCAGGCCTGGGCAATCTGGCTCGCCGTCTTGCCGCGCTTGGCAGCGATCTCGTTGACACGCTTGGCAATCTCCTGGTCGATCTCGTCGCCGAACCAGTCGAGATAGAGGTCATGGGCGATACGCGGCGCCGAGCCGCCGCCGGCCAGATAACCACGGGCGAGCGGCGAGAAGGTTGTCACCGCGATGCCAGCGTCCTGGCAGTAAGGCATCATTTCGCGCTCTTCTTCACGATAGAGCAGCGAATACTGGCACTGCATGTTGACGAACCGCGTCCAGCCGTTCTTGTCGGCGACATGGTTCATCTTGGCGAACTGCCAGGAATACATGGTGGAAGCGCCGATGTAGCGCGCCTTGCCCGACTTCACGATGTCATGCAGGGCGCTCATCGTTTCTTCGATCGGGGTTTCCGGATCGAAAGCGTGGATGACGTAAAGGTCGACATAGTCTGTGCCCATCTGCTTCAGCGACTTGTCGATCGAGGCCATCAGATGCTTGCGCGACAGGCCCTTGTCGTTTGGATCATCGCTCATCGGATAGAAGGCCTTGGTGGCAAGCACCAGCTTTTCGCGGTCGGTCAGCGACAGCAGCGTGCGGGCGACGACCTGCTCGTTGACGCCTGTCGAATACCAGTCCGCCATGTCGAAGAAATTGATGCCGACATCGAGCGCCTTCTTGAGGATCGGTACCGACTTTTCTTCGTCCAACACCCAACCCTTCCACTTGGATGAGCCGATACCCATGGTACCGAGGCAAAGCGACGAAACCTTCAGGCCGGTCTGGCCAAAGCGCACATATTCCACAGCAATGTCCTAAAAGTGTTTCTCCCTCCTAAGACTATGCCGTGGCGACACTATTGTGACAAATAGGTTTATTCGATGCGGCTATCTCAAAATGAGATGGCGCCATCAACCGCCCGCAGGGGCCTATGCCGCAGGCTTTTCCCTTGCGGACCTGATGTCCAGCAGCACCGCGACAAGCCCGTAAACCGCGGCAAGTATCCACAGCGTAAGGAACGGTTCCCTGACCGCCTGAAGCGGAGCGCCGAGCTGTGACACCTCGACGATGCCGTTGATGGCGCTGGTGCTTGGCAGCAGAACGGTCAGCGCCCGCAGCGGCTCGGGTATGGCTTCGCTCGGCCACGAAAAACCGGCAAGGAACATGAAAGGCAACCCGAGCGTGGCGCAGACGAGCTGAACGGCGAGCGGCTTGCGGAACAGGGAGGCAATCACCATCCCGAGCGTGGCAACTGCCAGAACGAACGGCAGGCAGAAGATGAAGATCGTCAACAAACCACCCAACCGCGGAATGCCGTAAAGGTAAGGCAGCACGATCAGGTAGAATGGCAACACGATCGCCTCGATAACAAGATAGGCAAGCAGCCTGCCTCCGACCCGGGCAAAGGGGCCAGCCGCCGAGGCAGCGGGATTTCGCGCCGCCGCATCATTGCCGATCGTGCCCAGAAGGCCGACGCCGATCAACAGCGTCTGCTGCAGGATCAGGACGAAGGCTGCGGGCAGGATATAGGTCGCATAGCCGCCTTGCGGATTGAACAATGCGACCGTCGTCAACGGCATCGGATCAGGGGCAGCTGCCGCCAGCACCGGATCGATATTGGCCGCAATCAGCCGCGCCGTCTCGATTTCCGCACCCATGGTTCTGGCAACGGCAACGACCGCGCCGGAAATGCGCTGATAGATCAGGAAATAACTCGCATCCCCGTAAAGCGCGACCGGCGATTGCCGCCCATGCAACAGGTCACGTTCGAAATATTGCGGGATGACCAGAATGCCGTGAAGCTGGCGTCCCTGCACCGCCCGCTCGGCGCTCACCTGATCCGGCAGCGTCGCAGCCACCGCGACATCACTCGACGCATCGATACGKCGCACCAACTCACGGCTGCTCGTCGTATCATCGAGATCGACGACAGCAATCGGCACGTCGCGCAGCGCCTCGTTGGCATAAGGCTGGGGATAATAGAGGGCATAGATAAGCGGCCCGAAGACCAGTACCGCGAGCGCCGGGCGCAGCGTCAGGATGCGGATCAGCTCGATGCGAAAGATCGCGAGGAAGGCCCTCATGGCGTGACCTCCCTCAGCCTCTGCGCTGCCTGTCGCTCCCGGCGAATGCGGAACACTTCCAGCCGCAGCGCCGTCACGATCGCCAGCACCAGGACGAATATACCAAGCACCATCAGTGGCTTCAGGGACAGATCAACCGGCGTGCCGCGGATCGTCTGATCGATCCTCGCCGTCAGATACCAGGTGCCCGGAATGAGCTCACCCCACCAATAGGAAAACCCGTTCATTGCCAGACGCGGAAAGCCGATACCCATATAGCCGAAGGATGGGGCGAAGATCAGCGTGCCAACGCTGATGGCGCTTGCGACCGGCCGCAGGAAAAGCGCCAGCAGCACGCCGATAAACTGGTTCGCGAGGATGAAGAGCAATCCGGCAACGACGAGTATCCAGCGCTCGCCCCTGAGCGGCATATCGAGCACGCCGAAGAGAACGGCGTCCGACAGGCCAAGAACCACAAGGAAGATCAGCGTGTAGGGCAACATCTTGCCGGCCATCGCCGGCCAGAGACCGCCGCCGAGCCGCCGCAGAATGACAAGACGGTGCATGGTTTCAGCATCCATGCCCACCGTGTAGGCCATGGTCGTGACGATCACCACCTGCAGCAAGGCGGGCATCAGCGCTGCCAGCAGGAAATGCGCATAGTTGAGCGTCGGATTGAAGAGTGGATTGACCTGAACGGGGATCGGCGAAAGATCGGCCTGCGCAATATCGACCGGCTGCCCTTGCGCCGTGCGCAGCGACAGGCGGATGCCGGCAGCCACAGTCGGCACGGCAGCACTGACGCCCCTGAGCGTAAGATTACCTGTTGTCAGTGTCTGCGTATTGTAAAAGAACACCACCTCGGGACGCCGGCCGGCGAAGACGTCGCGCTCGAGATTGTGCGGCAGCATCAGTAGCCCGTGAACCCTTCCGGACAGGATCAGCGCGCGGCCTTCTGTGAGATCGCTGACATTGATGGCGACAGCGGTATCCGGCGTCGCATCGACCGCACGGATGATCGTTCGCGAAAGGTCGCTGCCATCGAGATCAAGCACGGCGATCGGCAGCCGTGTTGCAAGTCCCGCGCTGAAGACGATGGCGAGCACGCCCATCAACAGCAGCGGCAGCAGAGTCGTCAGGAAAAGCAGGAAAGGCCGGCGATAGAACCAGTCGAACTCCCGCCGGAACACCAGAAGAAAGCCGGGGCGGAGCCCGCCGGGCGGCTTCATCTCAATGCCCCGCCGGCGGCCAGGAGGCGATGACACTCATGCCCGGCCGCAACCCTTCGACGGGATTGGCGGGCACGGCGCGCACCTCGAAGGTGCGCAGGTCGAAATCGCCGGTAGCGCGCGTCGCACGCCAGGTCGCATATTGGCCCTGCGCGTTAATCATCGTTACCTTGACCGGGATCGACTGACCGCCACCAAGCGCCGGAACAGTGACATTGAAGCCGTCCCCGACCTTGAGTCCCTTCAGCAGGTCCTCACGAAGATTGAAGGTGAACCAGGGGCTCTGCAGGTCGATGATCGAAAACAGCGGCGAACCGGCGCTGAAGTTTTCGCCGAGCTCGGCAACGCGCGTCGTCACCTGACCGGAAATCGGCGCATGGATGGTGAGTTCCGAGACATCGACTTGCCGTTGATTGAGGGAGGCGCGCGCCTGCTCCACCTGGGCGGCGGCAAGCGCTTTTTCTTCCTTGCTGGACCCGGCCGTCGCAAGCCGCGCATTGGCTGCAGCCGATTCCTGTTTGCGGATCGCCGCTTCCAGATTGCGGGCCGTCTGATCGACCTGCGCCTGCGTCGAGGCCCCTGTCGTTATCAACCGCGCCTGACGGGCGGACTCTTCCTGATAGAGCGTGACGTCGGCGCTCGCTGCCGCAAGCTCGGCATTGGCCGCATCGATGGTTTCCGGACGCGTGCTGTTGACCCGGGTCAGATCGGCTTCGGATACGCCGACTGCCGCTTCGGCCAGATGCAATGCCGCCGTCAATTGCGGGCTTTCCAGCTCGGCGATAACAGTGCCCTTCTCGACATTGTCACCGACATCGGCGTTGAGTTTGAGAATACGGCCAGCGACACGCGGGCTGATATCGACGCGATTGGCGGAAACCTCGCCCTGCACTACCAGCGGCGGCGGGCGCGTCGCAAACCAAAGCAGAACACCAAGAACGACGAGGGCCACGATCCCCACGACTGCCCGTACCATTCCTGCTGCCMTCATCGGTGCCCTCTTTCAGATGGAGTAGTCCGGCTGACTGTGTCTCAGGATTATGCCTCTGGCAATATGACAACCGTGCTGCGACGCCTTGCACGCCGTAAAAGTCGTGACCGTGTCCGATGGATTTTCATCGGTTCTGCGTGCCACCTGCGGCGTCATCCTTGCGGAAGTCATCAACCCAAGTTTCAAAGCCATTCGCCCAGCAAACGGACCTGCCGCTTCGTATGGCCGGACCAAAACCTAAGTATAGTTACGCCACAGGGCTCTTCGATTTACCTTCTACTCGTAGCTCGGAGCCGACCTGACCATTCACGGTTCCAAGCTGGTGGCACCGCCCCTTGCCACCTCTAGGGCAGGCGTCCCCCTCCGCCGAAGCCCTGCGGATCCTCCCATCCGCCATAGACCGTCCCGCCGCTCGGGGCGGTCTTTCTTTTTGGYCGGAGGAACTATTCGCCCTTTACTTCCAACACTTTTGTATAGCTTTGCGCGGCTAAACACCGCATTAAGCTACGCGAGAATTAACCGGTTCGAATAGGACCGGGGCCACAGCGAGGGGGCATGGGATCATCTGTATTATTGAAGCTGGTCAACCGGCGAGGAACACCCTCGCATGAAATCACGCTTGGCCTGATCGCCCTGGTTCTCGGCGCCACTGTATTCTACGTCGATGCCTTCACCGAGATCCAAAGCGCCATCGCAGTCCTCTATGTTATCGTGCTGCTGCTAGCTGCCGAAATACTGACGAGGATCGGAACAACGCTGCTTGCGGTCATCTGCACCGCTTTTACACTTTTTGCTTATTTCTACTCGCACGGCCTGGGGGAAGATGTTCCGGCGCAGTTGCGCTTTGCGGTTTCTCTAGCCGCGATCACCATCACCTGCGCCCTTATTCTCCGGAACGAAACCGCGCGCACCGGGCTCATCGAGGCCAACCTGCACCTTCGCGACAGTGAGACCCGCTTCCGCTATATTTTCGAGCACAGCCGCATCGCACTCTGGGAGCRCGATTATTCCGCAGTGCGAGCCTTCCTGATGTCTTTGAAGGCCGAAGGTGTCAGCGACCTCAAAGATTACTACCGAACGAACCCCAGCATCATCGCCACCTGCACGGGCCTCATCCGTACCATCGCCTTCAATGACGCGGCGCTGGAACTGCTCGGCCACGTCKCCGACGGCCTGCAGTCGCGCACGATGCGCCGCTACATCGCCCCTGACGATGATACCTTCCTGGACCTGATGAATGCCATCTTTCGCGGGGAACGTCATTTTGAAGGCAAGGGCAATCTGATTGCTGAAAACGGCGAGATCAGGCTTGTCATCATGAGCATGAGTTTTCCCGAGGACCCTGCCGCCTTCAACCGCGTGGTGGTCGGCATGGTGGATATCACCCAGCGCGAAATGACGCAGAAGGCTTTGCGCGAAGCGCAGGACGAGCTTGCCCGTGCCTCCCGCGCGGCGACCGTCGGCACGCTTTCAGCCTCGCTCGCCCACGAACTCAACCAGCCGCTCGGCGCGATTGTCGTCAATGCTCAGACGCTGCTTCGCTGGCTGAACCGCGAACCGCCGGATCTTGCCGCCGTGCACCGTTCGGCCGAGCGCATCATCCGCGACAGCCAGCGCGCGAGCGAAATCATCCACAACACCCGCTCGATGCTGTCCCATACCGACCGTACGCCCGAATATGTCGATCTTGAAACCCTGATCGAGGAAACGCGCGCCTTGATGGATCACGACTTCCAGCGCGACATGGTGAGCTTCGAGGTTGAACGAGGCGAAAAAGCGCCTTCGGTAAAGGCGATCCGCATCGAACTGCAGCAAGTGCTGATCAACCTCGTTACCAATGCCGTGCAGGCGATGCAGGCGACGGCGATCGACCAGCGTAAGATTCTGATCTCGCTCGAAAGGAAGGATGATATGTTTGTCAGCCTCTCCGTGAGAGATTTCGGCCCTGGTATCAGCGAGGAGGCAATGACGAAGCTTTTCACGCCCTTCTTCACGACCAAGCCCTCCGGAATGGGCATGGGACTCTCCATCTGCCGCAGCACGCTGGAAGCCGGAGGCGGCCAGCTGATTGCCGGCAATCATCCTGAAGGCGGCGCCATCTTCGAAATGATCATACCGATTGAGGACGACCATGACCGACACTAGCGCCGCATCGAAGGCAGCCTCGCAGTCCGTATTGCCAATCGTCTATGTCGTCGATGATGACGAATCCATCCGCGAGTCGCTTGTCGACCTCTTCCGGTCGGTCCAGATGGACGCCGCCTCCTTTGCCACGACCACTGCCTTTCTCGATACCGCCGACCTGCGCCGGCCGGGCTGCATTCTCCTCGACGTGCGCTTGCCGGGCCTCAGCGGACTGGATTTCCAGCTTCATCTCGAACGGATCGGCAGCAGGATGCCGATCGTCTTCATGACCGGCTTCGGCGATATTCCGATGAGCGTGCGCGCCATGAAGGCCGGCGCCGTCGACTTCCTCACAAAACCTTTCCGCGACCAGGACATTCTCGATGCCGTCGGCATCGCGATCGAGAAGGACATGGCGCGGCGCCGGGAAATGGCAGCAAGCGATGCTGTCGCCTCGCTGGTGGATACGCTCACGCCCCGCGAGCGGGAGGTGATGGCCGCTGTCGTCAAGGGACTGATGAACAAGCAGATTGCCTATGACCTCGGCATCAGCGAAATCACCGTGAAGCTGCATCGCGGCAATGTCATGCGCAAGATGCAGGTGCGCTCGGTGGCCGATCTGGTGCGCAAGACCGAAATGCTGGAAGGCAGGTAGTGTAACCTAGACCCTTGTATGGTACCGCGACACGGTCATGAGCCTCATAATATAACCTAACGTAATGCAGGAATAAGCAAGGCTACCAATCTCGTGTCACATACATCCACAATCGCGGTCGTCGATGACGACCAGGCCATCCGGGAGGCTCTTGACGATCTGATCCAGTCGTGCGGCTACCGCAGCAAGCTTTTTGCTTCTGCGGAAGAGTTTCTGGCCTTTAATGACAGGGCGGCGATCGACTGCATGCTCGTCGACGTCAAGATGCCGGGCCTCAGCGGCATCGAACTGCAGGAAATCCTCAACGGCGAGCCCGAAAAACCGCCGATGATCTTCATGACCTCCTATCGCGACGAGCGGACTAGGACGGCCGCCATTGAAGGCGGCGCGCTGGCCTTTCTGGGCAAGCCGGTCGAATTTGATTCCCTCATCAAGTATCTGGAAATGGCTCTGAAGCCGTAAGGCTCCACTGCGGCGAATTCCGAAGTATTGCTTCCGCCATCAGATCAAATTTATACACCTATGTATAATTTTGGACGGAAGCATTAAAGAATAGAATTCCTTCGTTACATCCAGTACACTGGATAGAAAAACGAGGTGACGCCATGATGAAGTTCAAACGTCCGATATTTATCAGCGTGGGGAAGAACATTCTGATGGATGTAATCTTCTCCAACATCGTAACCGGTGCCAATTACAAGTTCCACTGCGCGCTTCTGCGCCTGGAACCGGAAAATCCGATCTACGAATACCAACCGGTCCGCATTGCCGCGCATCGCCGCCCGGAYGAAATCAGCCGGACGCATTTCTGATCCTCCCAATACCTGGTACTGACCGGTTTACTCCTCCCGGCCGGTCAGTGAGATAACGCCGCCATCTCTCGGCTTCAGGGAAAAGACGACATGACAGGCATCACGGACCTTTCCGTTCTTCTTTCGACCATGGAGCCGGAATTGGCAGACGGCGAATTTGTCTATTGCACCGTGCCGGCCTTCCAGCCGGAAGACTACCTGCATCTTCGCCCGCTCGGCCTCTTTCACGAAACGGAAGGGCTGACGCTCATCCTGTCGCTGGAGGCGGCCCGCAAGGCCGGCCTGCAGGCTAGCCCGCCCATGCGGCAGATCACGCTGAAGGTGCATTCCTCGCTTGAAGCGGTGGGCCTKACCGCCGCCTTCTCCCGCGCGTTAACGGAAGTCGGCATCAGCGCCAATGTGGTTGCGGCCTATCACCACGACCACATTTTCGTGCCTGCCATTGATGCCGAACGGGCCGTCGAAGCGCTGCGGCAGTTTTCGGCTGCAAGCCAGAACTGAAATCAGGTCGGTGGCGCGTCGAGCGCGTGCAGAATGCCGCGTAGCTCGGCAAGGCCGCGAAGACGGCCGATTGCCGGATAGCCGGGCGTGACATTCTTCTGCAGATCGTCGAGCATGCGGTGGCCGTGATCCGAGCGGAAGACGATCGACTGGTCGGCGCTGCGGCGGCGATCCTCGGCAACGAGCTCCTTCAGCACGGCAACCATGTTCACGTCACCTTCGAGATGTGCGCTTTCATGGAAGGTACGGCCGTCGCCCTCGCGGATCGTAGCGCGAAGATGGGCGAAATAGATGCGCGAGGCAAAACGCCGCGCAATCGCCGGCAGGTCGTTGCCGGCGCGCACGCCGAGGCTGCCGGTGCAATAGCACATGCCGTTGGCGGCCGCCGGCACGGCGTCGAACAGTGCTGCGTAGTCCTCAGCCGTCGAAGCGATACGCGGCAGGCCGAAGAGCGATCGCGGCGGATCGTCCGGATGCAGGGTCAGCTTCACGCCTCGCGCTTCTGCGGCCGGCACGACGGCTTCAAGGAATTCGATGAGGTGCTGGCGAAGCTTCTTCGCGTCGATCCCCTGATAGGCGATAAGCTTTTCGCGAAAAGCCGGAATGGTCAGCGGCTCGGTCGTCGAGCCTGGCAGAGCCGAGGTGATGATGCGGGTAATTTCGGCAATCTCGGCTTCCGTCATGCTCTCGTAGACGGCCCTGGCCCGCGCTTTATCCTCTTCAGAATATTCTTGGGCAGCACCCGGCCGCTCCAGCACGAACAACTCGAAGGCCGCAAATCGCTCATGGTCAAAGCGCATGGCGGTTGCACCGGTCGGCGTTACATAGTCGAGATCGGTGCGCGTCCAGTCCACCACAGGCATGAAGTTGTAGCAGACGATCGGAATACCGCAGGCGGCGACGGCTTCGAGGCTGGCGATCCATGCTTCGATCTCGGCCTTGGCCTGCCCGCCCTTGCGCTTGACGGCATCGGGGATCGGGATGCTCTCGACAACGCTCCAGGTCAGTTTCGAGCGGCCGGCCGGCGTCGTTTCAATCAGCGACTGGCGCTCGCGCACTTCCGCTTCGGTCCAGGCGCGGCCGATCGGCACCTGGTGTAACGACGAAACGATGTTTGTCGCACCCGTCTGGCGCACCTCGTCCAGCGTGACCGGCGCCTCCGGCCCAAACCATCTCCAACCTTGCCGCATTTCCTCTCTCCTTGATATCCTGTGTTCTGTCGTTCCGCCGTCAGCAGAAATAGTCGGGGAACTGCGACCGCAGCTCCGCCACGTCGGGTATAACGGCGCTCAAGTGATGAATCATAGCTTCGCGCGCCGCCGCGACATCGTGCGCGGCGATGGCGTCGCGGATGCCAATATGCTCGTGCACGACATTGTCCATGCGGCCGAGCACCGGCAGCGTCAGTCGCCGCGCCCTGTCGATCTGTACCTTCACGGTCTTTAAAATAGTCCAGATGCCGGGATAGCCGGCAATCTGCGCGATCGCCTCGTGAAAGGCCTCGTCCTCTTCATGGAAGCTCGAAGCATTGCCGAGTGCTGCATGTGTCTTCTGCCGCGCTATGATTGCATCCAGCCGCGCAATGTCGCCACCTGTCGCAATGCTTGCCGCCGTTTCTACCGTCGTTCCCTCAAGCGCCTTGCGCACGACGACCGCTTCCGGAATGGCCGAAACCGGCACGCGCGAAACCACCGTGCCGGACTGCGGATAGATATCGACGAGCCCACCCTCGGAGAGCCGCAACAGCGCTTCGCGCACCGGCGTGCGGCTGACGCCGAAATCCTCGGCGATCCGCTTTTCCTGCAGCGCCGTTCCCGGTGGAATCCTCAGCGAAACGATGTYGGCATGCAGGCGCTCATGGATCGCCGCTGCCGTCGTCACGCGGCGGATCTTTCCGCCGGCGTCGCGTGACGTCGGGAAGGCGAGGATTTCAGGATCGGAAGCCTGCCGCATGCATGATCTCGGGACGTTGACACTCTCGTGCATACTAGTATATCAATTGAATTCTGWTGCCAAGACATGCTGCGGAGGAGAACAGCGGCGTGGCATTGCACCCGGAGGAAAAGCTTCGAGCTGCGGGCATTTGATGCTGCCGGAAAACCGGCGCATCGAGGCATTGAGACGTGCATTGCGATGCAAACGGGCGGCGCTCGGGGTTAAGGCCGACACCGCCGCAAAGGAGGAGGACAGAATGAAGATMACACGCAGAACCTTCGTCGGCGGAGCTGCCGGCGTCGCCGCGGCCGGATTGCTGCCGCTTCGCGCTTTCGCGCAGGCAAAGGCACCGGCAAGCCCTGTTACCATCACCGTCGTCGATGTCGCCGGCAACCTGGCGCTGACGCAGGGTATGTTCCAAAACTACGCCAAGGCTAAGCCGGAATTCGTTTCCAGCTTTTCCTTCACCAAGGCTCCTGCTCCGGAACTGCCTGCCAAGATCCAGGCCCAGCAGGCTGCCGGCAAGGTCGATATCGATCTCGTCCTGACCGGCACGGACGCGCTTTCGGCCGGCGTCGACCAGGGTCTCTGGGTCGACCTAACCAGCCACAAGTCGGCACTGCCCAATCTTGAAAGCATCCTGCAGCCACAGGCATTCAAGATGCAGGCGCTTGCCAAGGACCAGGGCGTCGTCATCACCTATTATCCGTCCGGCCCGCTGATCGAATACATGCCGGACAAGGTGGCAACCCCGCCGAAGACGGCGCAGGAGCTGCTCGACTGGACGAAGCAGAACAAGAACAAGTTCCTCTATGCCCGCCCGGCAAACTCCGGCCCGGGCCGCACGCTGCTGATGGGCCTGCCCTACCTGCTCGGTGACAGCAATCCGCGCGACCCGGTCAACGGCTGGGCCAAGACCTGGGAATATCTGGCCGCTCTCGGCGAAAACATCGAATACTACCCGACCGGCACCGCAGTGGTCTTCAAAGAACTAGGCGAAGGCACGCGCGACATCGTCGCCACGACCACCGGTTGGGACATCAACCCGCGCGCGCTCGGCATCGTTCCCGAGGAAGCCAAGGTCGGCAAGCTCGAAGGCTTCCACTGGGTCACCGACGCCCACTATGCGGCGATCCCGAAGGGTGTTTCCGACGAAAAGATCGGCGTTCTGCTCGACGTCCTGAACTTCATCTATCAGCCGCAGCAGCAGGCGATCGCCTATGACGCCGGCTACTTCTATCCCGGCCCGGCGGTGAAGGATGTCACCCTCGATATGGCGCCGGCAGAAAGCCAGGAAACCATCAAGGAATTCGGCCGGCCGGAATATGCCGACTGGATCGCCGGCAGCCCTCTGGAAGTTCCGCTGGAGCCCAAGCAGCTCGTCCAGGCCTTCCGCATCTGGGACGAAAAGATCGGCGCCAAGAAGGGCTGATCCCTGCTGGTCATAATAATCCGGCGCTGGCTTCACGGCGCCGGAGTTCCAAAGCAATTCCCGCAAAAGTGCACAGCGTTTTTGCGGGAACTGCTTGAAAACAAAGGATAGAGCGTCGCCGTGCTTCAAGAGCGGTGATGCTCTATCGGCCATGATTGCCGATAAATGGAGATTGCATTGACTTTGCCGGTTCATAACGCTGCAACGCTGTCTTCGCGGAAGAATGCGCGACTTGAGCTTGATGGCATCAGGCGATCCTTCGGCGCCTATAACGCCCTTGATGGCATCGATCTTGCCATTGAGCCCGGCGAATTCATCGCACTTCTCGGCCCCTCTGGCTGTGGCAAGTCCACGGCGCTGAACTGCATTGCCGGTCTGCTTGGCCTTACCGGCGGCGAAATCCGCCTCGGCGGCAATCGCATCGATCAGTTGGAGCCGGAAAAGCGCGGCTTCGGCATGGTTTTCCAAAGCTACGCACTCTTCCCGCACATGAGCGTGCGCAAGAATGTCGGCTTCGGCCTTGCGATGCAGGGCATCCGCGGCGCAGAGGCCGACAAACGCATCATCGATGCCCTGGCCCTCGTGCGCCTCGAAAGTCAGGCCGACAAGCTGCCCGGCCAACTCTCCGGCGGTCAGCAGCAACGCGTCGCCATCGCTCGCGCCATCGTGATCCGCCCGCCGATCGTGCTGATGGACGAGCCGCTCTCCAACCTGGACGCCAAGCTACGCCTGGAAATGCGCGCCGAAATCCGAGGCATCCATGATCAGATCGGCTCCACCACCGTTTACGTGACCCATGACCAGGATGAGGCACTGTCGCTTGCCGACCGTATCGTCGTCATGAGCCAGGGCCATATCCAGCAGATCGGCACGCCTCAGGACCTCTACCAGCGACCGGTCAATCTTAATGTTGCCGATTTCATGGGCTTCCGCACCCGCATCCCCGGCCGCGTCGTGTCCGTCTCCGGCAACGAGGCCGAGATCGAAACCACCGGCGCCCGGCTGACCGGTACCATGCGTGATACGCTTAAAGTAGGCGATGCCGCCGTGCTTTCCGTGCGCCCAGAAGATCTCGTCGCAACCAATGACGGCATCGGCATTCCCGTCACCGTCGCCAGCACCGAATATCGCGGCCGCGCCTTCTTCGGCATGGCTCGCTCGGCCGACGGATCGGACCTCTATTTCCGCGCCGATGACGCATTGCCGCGCGGCGCCGCAGCGACGCTACAGCCGGTCGCGGGTCGCTCGCTCGTCTTCAAGGGGGCAGCCGGATGAGCGGGCCGTCACTGAAAACCAGGCTCGCCGCCCAAGGCCTTGATGGCACGACGCTGCTTGTGCTGCCGGGCCTGCTCTTCATGATCGCGCTCTTCATCTATCCCTTCATCTACGGCGTCGCGGATTCGCTGATGCCGAAGGATGGAGGGTTCTGGTACGAAAATTACGCGAAGTTCTTCTCCGACCAGTTCCAGTACGGCACGATCGCCAACACCATGTGGCTCGCCTTGCCTGTCACCATCGTCAACCTGGCCTTCGCAGTCCCCGTGGCCTTCCGCGTCCGGCTGATGCGCCGGCAGCGGCTGCTGACAACCATTCTCGTGCTACCGATCACGCTCGGCACGGTCTTCGTCGCCGATGGTCTTCTGACTTTTCTCGGGCCGCGCGGCTGGTTCAACGAGACACTCATTCTTTTCGGCGTCCTGGATTCACCGGTCAAGCTGACTAACAACTACTGGGGCGTCTTCGCCTCGTTGCTGATCACGGGCTTTCCCTTCGCCTTCCTGCTGACGCTGTCCTATATCACCGGCATCGATCCAGCGATCGAGCAGGCTGCTGCCACGCTCGGGGCGAATGCACGGCAGCGCTTCATGCGCGTTTTCCTGCCACTGCTTGTGCCCGGTCTTGCCGTGACCTTCTGCCTCTCCTTCGTGCAGGCCTTCGCCGTCTTTCCATCAGCTGTCCTGCTCGGCGCGCCGGCCGGTCCAACGCGAGTCATCTCGATTGCCGCCTATCAGGCCGCCTTCGAACAATATGACCATTCCTACGGCACGGCCATCGCCCTTATCATGGGCGGCGTCGAGCTCTTCGTCGTTGTCGCCATTCTCGGCGCACGTTCGTTCTTCTACCGCGGCCCGGCCGGCGGCACGAAAGGCTGAGCCATGATCCGTGACCAGGGCCTTACTTCAAAGATCTGGCGCATCGCCGTCTGGGCGCTCGCGACCCTCTTCGTCCTCAACCTGCTAGCCGTCATCGCGGCCGTGATCGTCAACTCCTTCGCCACGCGATGGCTCGGCACATGGCTGCCGCGCGGTTGGACGGATCGCTGGTATTTCAGCGCCTGGAGCGAGTTCCAGCTTTCCAGCGTCGTCATCGTCACCTTCGAGATGGCCTTCGTCGTCGTCCTCATCTCGGGCATTCTCGGCGTGATGACAGCCTATGCGCTGGCGCGGCGCGACTTTCCGGGCAAGCGCGCCATCATCCTGCTCTTCCTTCTGCCGCTGCTGATCCCGCCGCTGACCTACGGCATTCCGCTGGCGACCGTGCTCTATCAGCTCGGCCTCGGCGGCACGTTCTGGGGCGTGGTGCTGATCAACCTCGTCCCGTCCTTCCCCTTCGTCGTGCTCGTCATGATCCCTTTCATCGAGCAGATCGATCCGCGCATCGAGGCAGCAGCACGCGTTTTCGGCGCCGGCACGACCAGCCTCTTCATCCGCATTCTGCTGCCGTTGCTTCTGCCTGGAATGCTGGCGGCACTGCTGCTGGTTCTGGTGCGCACGCTTGCCATGTTCGAGCTGACTTTCCTGATCGCGGGGCCGCAGACGCAGACGCTTGTCGTCTCGCTTTATTACGCGGTCTTTGCATCCGGCGTGCGCGCCGGCCAGTCGATCGATGCAATGGCGGTGATCTATATGGTGACGACGCTCTTCTGGCTCATCATCGCGCTGCAGTTCGTCAATCCGACGCAGATCGTCGCGCGCGCCAAGCAGCAATCAGCGCATTGAGCATGCTGCTGCCGGAAACCCGGCAGCAGCTTTCTTTTTCAATCGTCAGTAGACTTCGGGAACGTACATTTCCTGAGGAACCGCGCTGCGCTGATAATCATCGTGGCGCACACGATCGGGAAGCACGATCTCCTGCTTCGGCACCTCCTCGTAAGGAATCTGGCCCAGCAGATGCGCGATGCAGTTCAGGCGCGCCCGCTTCTTGTCCACCGCCTGGACGACCCACCACGGCGCTTCGTCGATATGGGTGCGATCCAGCATCTCTTCCTTGGCCTTGGTATATTCCTCCCAGTGGACGCGGCTCTGCAGGTCCATCGGCGAAAGCTTCCACTGCTTCAGCGGATCGTGGATGCGCATGTTGAAGCGGAATTCCTGCTCCTCGTCGGTGATCGAGAACCAGTACTTGATGAGAATGATCCCCGAACGCACCAGCATGCGCTCGAACTCAGGGACCGAGCGGAAGAACTCTTCCAGCTCGTCCTTGGTGCAGAAGCCCATGACGCGCTCGACGCCGGCGCGGTTGTACCAACTGCGGTCGAAGAGCACCATTTCGCCTGACGATGGCAGGTGTGGAGTGTAGCGCTGGAAATACCACTGGTTCCGCTCGCGCTCGGTCGGCGCCGGCAGTGCGACGACACGGCAGACGCGCGGATTGAGGCGCTGGGTCACGCGCTTGATCGCGCCGCCCTTACCGGCGGAGTCACGGCCTTCGAAAAGCACGACGACCTTGAGCTTCTTGTACTGAACCCAGTCCTGCAGGCGGACTAGTTCATGCTGCAGGCGGAAAAGCTCGCGGAAATAGAGCTTGCGTTCGAGCGTCTGTTCCGCCGGGCCGGACATGCCCTCGGCGACCAGCTCGTCGAGCCGGTCCTCCTCCAACTGCAGTTTCAGCTCTTCGTCGAAGCTGTCTGCAATTTCGTTCTTGATACGGTCGAGCTCAGTGTTTTCGATCATGGCACGCTCCCTGTTCAATTTGCTCGATAAAGCACGTTCTCGCCATAGCTATATGACAGAGTTGCGACGATCGAAAATTTGCTTTGGCAAAACGCAAAATTACAGACCGGGAACCCCGGCTTGTACAGCCTTTTATGGCCGTTTCGGCGGTGGCAATCGACTGGTTCTACAGATGGCCGCGGCTTGTGCCATGTCAAGTTTTATGTATACATTGGACTTGCTGAGCAATTTTCGCGACGGCGGCGTTTTCTTCGGAGGAGCGAAGGAAAACGCGCAGGTCGCGGGCATATCTCCGGGAGAGAGATATGGTGCGCAACATTGGGAGGAGTATACATGGTTTCGTTTTCGAGAAGACTATTCGTTGCCGGCGCTGCGCTCGCGACGCTTGCCGGAGCACCTGCATTTGCACAGGAAACGGTGAAGATCGGCGTGATCCTGCCTATGACAGGCCCTTTCGCCTCAACCGGACGCCAGGTCGAGGCGGGCGCTCGCGCATACATGGCAATCAATGGCGATACGGTTGCAGGCAAGAAGATCGAGCTTGTCCTGCGTGACGACGCCGGCACGGCCGACCAGACCCGCCGCATCGCCCAGGAACTCGTCGTCAATGACGGCGTCAAGATGCTGGTCGGCTTCGGTCTGACGCCACTTGCCATGGGTGTCGCCCCAGTTCTCAATCAGGCAAAGGTCCCGGCGATCATCACCTCGGCCACGACTTCGGCGATCATGAAGCAGTCGCCCTATTTCGTGCGTACCTCGATGGGCGGTCCGCAATCGGCCGTTCCGGTCGCCACCTGGGCCGTCCAGAACAACCTGAAACGGGTCGTCACGCTGGTGACTGACTACGGCCCGGGTATCGACATCGAGAAGGGCTTTACCGACCAGTTCAAGAAGGAGGGCGGCACGGTTGTAGAAGCGCTTCGTGTTCCCCTGCAGAACCCCGATTTTGCACCCTTCCTTCAGCGCGTGCGCGATGCCAAGCCGGATGCCCTCTTCGTCTTCGTGCCCTCGGGCGTCGGCGCGATCTTCATGAAACAGTTCATCGACCGGGGTCTTGCGGATGCCGGCATCAAGCTGATCGCCACCGGCGACGTCACCGATGACGACCTCCTKAACGGCATGGGACCGGCCGCCAAGGGTGTCATCACCGGCCACTTCTATTCGACCGACCACGACAGTCCGGAAAACAAGGCCTTCGTTGCCGAAGTCCGTAAGGCCAACAAAAATATGCGCCCGAACTTCATGTCGGTCGGCSGTTATGACGCCATGCATGTCGCCTATGCCGCGCTCGAAAAGACCGGCGGCGATACCGATGGCACCAAGCTCGTCGAAGCCATGAAGGGCATGGAGTTCGTCAGCCCCCGTGGTCCGATCACTATCGATCCGGCAACTCGCGACATCGTGCAGGACATCTACATGCGCGAGGTCAAGGAGAAGAATGGCGAGCTCTACAATGTCGAGTTCGCGACTTACCCGAAGATCCACGATCCGAATACGGCTGCCAAGTAAGCCCCGAGGAACAGGCGGCGGAAGCAATTCCGCCGCCTGGATGCAGTGAGGTCTCATGCTGACAATCCTGTTCGACGGCATTGCCTATGGCATGCTTCTCTTTGTTCTAGCCTGCGGATTGTCGGTCACGCTGGGCCTGATGAATTTCGTCAATCTGGCGCATGGCGCCTTCGCCATGGCAGGCGGCTACGTCACCGTCATCATGATGAATAGCTACGGCATCTCCTTCTACTGGTGCCTGCCGGCTGCCTTCATCGTCACGGCGCTTGCCGGCGTTGTGTTGGAACGGCTGCTCTACCGCCGCCTCTATTCGGCTTCGCATCTCGATCAGGTTCTGTTTTCGATCGGCCTTGTCTTCATGGCGATCGCGGCAATCGATTACTTCATGGGTGGCCAGCAGCAGCTCATCAATCTGCCGCCCGAACTCAGCGGCCGCTTCGGCTTCCTCGGCATGGATATCGGCCGTTACCGGCTCTTCATCATCGTCATCTGCGCAGCCTTGACGGTAGCACTTCAGTTAGCTCTCACCCGCACCCGCTTCGGCAGCCAGCTTCGCGCCGCCGTCGATGACGGACGCGTGGCGCGCGGCTTGGGCATCAACGTGTCGGTCATCTTCGCACTGACCTTCGCGCTGGGTTCCGGCCTTGCCGGCCTTGGCGGCGCACTCGGCACCGAGCTACTCGGCCTCGACCCGAACTTTCCGCTGAAATACCTCATCTATTTCATGATCGTCGTCACCGTCGGCGGCACGTCGTCTATAACAGGCCCCTTCATTGCTGCGCTGCTGCTCGGCATCGCCGATGTCGCCGGCAAATATTACGTGCCGCAACTCGGCGCCTTCATCATCTATGCCGTCATGATCCTTGTGCTGATCCTCCGGCCCCATGGCCTCTTCTCCCGGGAGGGCGGCCGATGAGCGGCGAACGCAACAACGCCTCCACGGAGGCCATGGGGCTCCTGAAGCGCGCCGGCCGCTGGCAAATCTGGGAATTCGCGCTGTGGCTGGTGGCCATCGCCGCGATCTTTGTCCTGCCCTCGCAGATGCTGATCCTGACGGAGATCGCCATCCTGGCGCTTTTTGCCATCTCGCTGGATCTCATCCTCGGTTATGCCGGCATCGTCTCGCTCGGCCATACCGCCTTCTTCGGCCTCGGCGCTTACGCAGCTGGTCTCTTTGCCGTCCATGTCTCCGGCGAGCCGATTATCGGTCTGCTGGTCGCTGGCCTCATCAGCGGCATCTTCGGCTTTCTGACGAGCTTCCTCGTGCTGCGCGGTTCTGATCTCACCCGGCTCATGACCACCTTCGGTGTCGCCATGCTGCTCGCCGAACTCATCAATCAGGCCGCTTGGCTTACCGGCGGCGCCGATGGCCTCAGCGGCGTCATCATCAATCCAATCCTCGGTTATTTCGAATTCGATCTTTGGGGCCGCACCGGCTACATCTACTGCCTGATTGTGCTGATGGTCCTGACCTATGGCGCCCGGCGCATCGTCAATTCGCCTTTCGGCCTGTCGCTGAAGGCGATCAAGCGCAACGAGCGCCGCGCCTCCATGCTCGGCATCTCGCCCACCCGCCGCATCGTCGCAATCTACACGATATCCGCCGCCTATGCCGGCATAGCGGGCGCGCTACTGACCCAGACAACCAGCTTCGTCTCGCCTGACGTTCTCGCCTTCCACAGGTCAGCCGAAGTGCTGCTGGTGCTGGTTATCGGCGGCGTCGGCTATCTCTATGGAGGCGTGTTCGGCGCTGTCATCTTCTCGATCCTGCGCAACTGGCTGTCGGTCATCACGCCGCAATACTGGATGTTCTGGATCGGCCTCGTGCTTATCATCATCGTCCTAGTCGGCCGCGAGCGCCTGACGCGCTGGCAGACCCTGCTACCAGGCTCGACGCGCAAGCGCGAAGCCAGCATGCAGCAAGCCGTCGCGGAGGAAAGTAAATGACGCTCGCCCTCGAGACACGCCACCTCGTCAAGCGCTTCGGCGGCTTCATCGCCACCAATGACGTCTCGCTGCAGATCCGCCAGGGCGCGCGCCATGCGCTGATCGGCCCGAACGGCGCCGGCAAGACCACGATCATCAACCTGCTAACCGGCGTACTGACACCGAACAGCGGCGAGATCCTGCTCGCTGGCGAAGATATCACCAGCGTCTCCTCCTATCGCCGCGTCGGCAAGGGTCTTGCGCGCACTTTCCAGATCAACCAGCTCTTCGGCGATTTCACGCCGCTGGATTCCGTCATGCTGGCGATCAGCGAACGCAAGGGGCATGGCCGCTTCGCCTGGCGGCCGCTCTCGGCCGACCGCGAAGTCGCCGATGAAGCCGCCGCACTGCTGGAGCGCTTTCGTTTGGTCGATGTCATGTGCACGCCGACGACACTCCTGCCCTATGGCAAGCAGCGCCTGCTGGAGATCGCCCTTGCGATTGCCATGCAGCCGAAGGTGCTGCTACTCGATGAGCCCGCCGCCGGCGTTCCCGAAGAGGAGCGGCACGAGGTTCTCGGCATCGTCCGCGAGCTGCCGGCCAATGTCACCGTCGTGCTGATCGAACATGATATGGACCTCGTCTTCTCGTTCGCAGACCGTATTTCGGTACTCGCCGCCGGCGCACTCTTCGCCGAGGGAACCGTCGCCGAGATCTCGAAAGACCCGCAGGTGAAAGCCATCTATCTCGGGGAGGATGCCTGATGGTCGAACTGCTTCGTATCGAACGTCTCGTCGCCGGTTATGGGGAGGCCCATGTGCTTGCCAAGGTCGATGTCTCGCTGKAGGAAGGCCGTTCGCTGGCATTGCTCGGCCGCAACGGCGCCGGCAAGACGACCCTGCTCAACACCATTATCGGCGTCACCACCCACCACGCCGGCTCCATCCACCTGCAGCAGCGCGACATCACGCGGCTCAGKGCGGAAAAGCGCGCGCCGCTCGGCATCGGCTGGGTGCCGCAGGAGCGCAATATCTTCCGTTCGCTGACGGTGGAGGAAAACCTGACGGCAAGCGCCCGCCCCGGCACGTGGAATGTCACCCGCGTCTACCAGATGTTCCCGCGCCTGCAGGAACGCCGCCGCAACCTCGGCAATCAACTGTCCGGCGGCGAGCAGCAGATGCTCGCCATCGCCCGCGCGCTGATGCTCAATCCGAAGATCCTGCTGCTCGACGAGCCCCTGGAAGGCCTCGCCCCTATCATCGTCGACGAGCTTCTGGCTGCACTTCGCCGTATCGTCACCGGTGAGGGCATGTCGGCGATCATTGTCGAGCAGAAGGCGCGCAAGGTGCTGCCGCTGACGGATGAGGTCATCGTGCTCGAACGCGGCGCGGTGATCTATCGCGATACATCGGAAGCGCTTCTTGCCTCACCCGAAACTCTCGACGCACACTTAAGCGTCTGAGATTTCAGGTTTCCCGAGGCGGTACACGGGTGATGCGCGCGCCGAGTGCGTTCAGCCGCTCCTCGATCCGCTCATAGCCGCGTTCAATCTGCTGGGCATTATTGATGACGCTGGTTCCCTCAGCGCACATGGCAGCAATCAGCATCGCCATGCCGGCACGGATATCCGGGCTCTCGACCTGCGCTGCACGCAGCTTGGAGGGGCCGGCCACGATCGCGCGATGCGGATCGCAGAGCACGATGCGTGCGCCCATGGTAATCAGCTTGTCGACGAAGAACATTCGGCTTTCGAACATCTTCTCGAACATCAGCACCACACCATCGCATTGCGAGGCGGTGACGATGGCAATCGACATCGTATCAGCCGGGAAGGCCGGCCATGGCTGGTCCTCGATCTTCGKAATGTGCCCACCGAAATCCGGYTGGATCTTCATCTCCTGCCCCGCCGGCACCACGAGATCGTCGCCCTMGATGCGGCATCGGATGCCGAGACGCTCAAAAGTCATCAATGTCGAACGTAAATGCTCAACGCCCGCCCGACGGATGGTGATTTCCGAACCGGTGACGGCAGCGAGGCCGATCACCGAACCGATCTCGTTGTGATCGGGGCCGATACGGTGCGACGCGCCGCCAAGCGGCTGGCCACCGTGAATGGTCATCGTATTGGTGCCGATGCCCTCGATCTTCGCGCCCATGGCGATGAGGAAATGGGCGAGATCCTGGACATGCGGCTCTGATGCGCAATTGCGCAGGATTGTCTTGCCTTCGGCAGAAACTGCTGCGCAGAGCGCATTCTCGGTCGCAGTGACGGAGGGTTCGTCGAGGAATACGTCAGCGCCGCGCAGATGCTCTGCACGGAAACTATAGGAGCCGTTGACGCTGATCTTGGCGCCGAGCTGCTCAAGCGCCAGGAAGTGTGTGTCGACGCGGCGGCGGCCAATGACATCGCCGCCGGGTGGCGGTAGCGTGATCTCGCCGCAGCGGGCCAGCATCGGCCCGGCAAGCAGGATGGATGCCCGAATGCGGGCGCAGAGGCCAGGATCGAGATCGGCCGGCTTGAGGTCGCTCGCCTCGATCTCGAGCTCATTGCGTCCCAACCAGCGCGCTTTGGCGCCAACCGACTGGATCAGCTCGACGAGCGCTTCGACATCGCGGATACGCGGCACGTTGGTCAGATGCACAAGCTTGTCGGTCAGCAGCGAGGCGGCAATGATCGGTAGCGCGGCATTCTTGTTGCCGCTCGGCTGGATCTCGCCGGCAAGGCGGTGCCCGCCCTCGACGATGTATTGAATTCGCTCATGCGGCTGGGCCTGTGCCACTGCTGTCATCCTTGTTCGATTCGATTTTTCACGGACATTATCTGCGTTGTCATTGTGACATCGAAGTGATCGCCCGTTCCAAGCTGCGGCTGTTCTTAACGCTGCCTTGCATCGAGGGCTAGGTGCAAGATGACAGGAAGAATCCATAAAAAACGGCGCCCTCCCGGGCGCCGTCGTTAACACCGTGGATGGGTGTCGGATTTCAGCCCTTCTTGCTACGCCAGCTGTCAGCGTAATTCTCGCGGGCTTCGCTGGCATAGGGCGTGGGCGAGACGCGCACGCGGATTTCGGCCTGCTTGTGCGGCTCGACCGAGGTCTTGCCGGAGCCGCCGTCAGGCTCGCCCCAGACGAGGGTCAGCACGTCGCCGATCTCGACATCCGCATCGACGATGCCGAGCGAAAGCATGCAGCGTTCGTTGTAGCTATAACCATTGAACATCGACATGCCGACCATCTTGCCGTCGCGCATGATCTTGTCGGCGCTGGTCGAGGCATAGTTCGGCTGCGGGAAGTCGATCCACTTGAAGTGATCCTCACCCGGACGGAAGGCCGAGGCGATGACGTTGACCACGTCTTCGGCATTCCACTCGAAGGTTACCTTCTTGCGGCTCGTCTGGCCCTTCATCTTCTCGAGCGCGGACTTACCGACGAAGTCATCCTTCTTCCAGCCAATGTAGAAATCGTAGCCGAGTTCGAACGGCGTGACGTAGTAGTCCTCGATATTGCTGGAAACGAAGCTGCCGCCAATCGCACCCGTCGCCTCATAACTGTCGGCGCCCAGCCAGTCGCGATAGGCCGCCAGCATGCCGTCACCCGTATAGATGCCCGGCAGCGGCGACGGGATCCAGCCKGATTCCAGCGTGTTGGTGGAATAAGCGCGGCTGCCGCAACGAACGAGATCGACGCCCGCCGCCTTMGCCGATTCCAGGATGACAGAGTGGATATAGGCCTTGTCCTCATAGGGCCCCCAGATTTCCAGACCCGGCGCACCGGACATTCCGTGGCGCAGCGCATTCACCGTCTTCGAGCCGACCTTGATCTTGTCTACATGGAAGAACTTGACCTCGGGGATAGGGCCTCCGTTCATCTTCTCGAAGATCTTTGGGGCATCCGGCCCCTGGATCTGGTAGCGGTAATGGGTGCGCAGCACGCGTTCGCCTTCCGGGCGTGAGGGCGAACGCGGATCATATTTCAGGCGCACATTCCACTTGCCGTAGGCGGCGCAGAACATCAGCCAGTTGGAGGTCGGCGAACKACCGACGAGGATGAATTTGTCTTCGCGCTCGCGGAAGATGATCTGGTCGCCGATGACATGACCGGCAGGCGTGACCGGCACGAAATGCTTGGCGCGGTTCGTATCGAAATTCGAGAAGGAGTTGACACCGTGATAGGCGAGGAACTTCTCCGCATCCGGTCCTTCGACGGTCAACTCGTCCATATGGTGTGACTGGTCGAAGAGGACAGCGGAGTTACGCCACGCGGCCTGCTCCGAGCGCCAGTTGGAAAACTCGGTTGCCACGACCGGGTATACATACATGCCGACTTTGGAATTGCGCAGCAGCTCCACCGTATTGCCGGCCGACTTCAAAACTTCCGATAAGCTTGATCTCGCCACCTGATGTCCTCCCATTGGTATGCGATAATGTATACATGAAATGCCCAAAGCGATCAGATTGCAAGCCTATTTTCTATCCGCCTCACTGTATTCCAGAAGCCGGAAACGCAAAAGGGCGACTCAAAAGCCGCCCTCCCAAATGCCGATTTGCCGGAAATTACCGGTGAATCAGTGCAAGTCCCCTGATCTGCTCGATCAGATCAGGGTCTTCCGCCAGAATGTATTCAAGATTGCGCCGCGCCGTGCGGGCATGCTCCCTGGCGATCGCGTCCGCGCGGCTGCCTTCGCGCGCTTCGATCGCGCTCACGAGTTCCCTGTGCTGCTCCTGCGCGGAGCGGAGCGAACGACGGAAGGCGGCAATATCCGCCTTGTCGGGCAGGAAGGCGGACGGTGAAGCAAAGGGCAGCGAACTCGCCCGCTCTACCTCACGCCGAATGATCTCGCTGCCGGCAAGTGCTGCAAGCTGGTGGTGGAACTTCTCGTTCAGGTCAGAGTAAGCGTCGAAATCGACATCGTCGAGGCGCTCTCCGAAACAGGCATCAAGCTTGATAACCGTCTGCTTGATCTCATCGAGCGCTTCGGGCGCAGCACCGCGCTCTGCAGCAAGCCGGGCCGCCATGCCTTCCATGACGCCGCGCACCTCGATGGAATCGACCACGTCGGCAAAGCCGAAACGACGAACCACGAAGCCGCCGTTCGGAAGGCGATCCAGAAGCCCCTCCTCCGTCAGCCGCGACATCGCCTCACGCACCGGTGTGCGGGAAATATCCAGCGCCTCGGCCAACGGCACTTCGAACAGCCGCGTACCGCCCTGTAGMTCGCCGCTCAGAATCTTTTCCCGCAATTCGATAACGGCGCGACGGCCATGCGTTGCGGCTTCACTTTGCTTCATCGGCGCCTCCAATCCCGGCTAAATGTATATAACAGCGCGAACGCATACAAAACCCCACCCCGAACCATCTCTGTATCACAGTTTTGTATGCACGAGAAAATTCTCGTCCGGCGGAATTGGCCATTGGTGTAGGTATATGCGCCGATCACTTGACATAATGTATACATTTATGATGTCTGGTTTGCGGGACGAAAACTGATGGCAACGCTCGCGCTCATTCCAGGGCTGGTGTCCGACAGCATTGTTTGGGCACCGCTGGCCGATGCTGTCGCGCACCGCATGTCCGTGCACGCGGCAGACGTGTCCCGCACCTCCTCGATACCTGACATGGCGGAAAGCATTCTCGCCGCCACAGAAGGCGATTTGATCGCGGTCGGCCATTCCATGGGCGGCCGCGTCGCCATGGAAATGGCCCGCATCGCACCGGATCGTGTCCGCGGGCTGGTGCTCGCCAATACCGGCCATCACCCGAAACGTGAAGGCGAGGAAATCAGGCGCCAGCAGATGATCGATCTCGGCCATCGCAGCATGCAGGAGCTGGCAGACGAATGGTTGCCGCCCATGGTCGACCCTGCMCGGCTAACAGATGCGGAAGTGATCGCCAGCCTGCGCGCTATGGCTCTGCGGGCCGGCCCCGATATGCATGAGCGGCAGATCCGCGCGCTGATCAACAGGCCGAACGCTACCGCCTATATGGCCGAACTCGGCTGCCCCATCCTGCTCGTTGCCGCGCGCCACGATAGCTGGAGCCCGATCGTCCAGCATCAGGAAATCGCCGATGCCGCACCCGATACTGAACTCGTCATCATCGAAGACGCCGACCACTTCGCCCCCGTGGAGCGGCCTGCCGAAGTCACTGATGTAATCATCGGCTGGCTGACACGTCGATTTGGAGGATTTGATGCCTGAGAAGACAGCGACCATTCCTGACACACCACTCTTCGACCGAGCCGGCTCGATCCGCGGCTACCGGCTCAACAAGATGGCAATGGCACTAGGCCAAGCGGTCAACCGCGACGCCTTCAAGGCCGACGAGGATGTCTACCTCGCCCGCTTCGGCCTGAACGATGAGGAGAAGTCCGCCGTCAAAAGCCGCGACTGGCACGAGATGGTGCGCCTMGGCGGCAACCTGTTCTTCATCCTGAAGATTGCCGCTGTCGACCCGACGCCGATCACTCAGATTGGCGCGGCACAGGCCGGCATGTCGCATGAGGATTTTCTCTACGAAAGACTGGGGAAGAAGAGACATGGCTAAAATCATCGGCGGCTTAGGAACGAGCCACGTCCCCTCGATCGGCGCAGCACTCGACAAGGGCCTGCGTGACACGCCGGACTGGAAGCCTTTCTTCGACGGCTACGAAGTCGGTAAGCAGTGGATGCGCGAGGCGCGGCCCGATATCGCCGTCGTCATCTTCAACGATCACGGCAATACCTTCTTCCTCGACCGCGTGCCGACCTTCGCCGTCGGTGTCGCAGAAACCTATCACCCAGTCGATGAAGGCTGGGGACCGCGGCCTATTCCAGCCTTCGAAGGTGCCGTCGATTTCTCCTGGCACTTCGTAGACAAGCTGGTCGAGCGCCACTTCGATCCGCTGGTCTGCCGCGAGATCGAGGTCGATCACGGACTGCAGGTGCCGATGGAACTCTTCTTCGGCCGGCCGGAGCGCTGGCCGGTCAAGGTTCTGCCGATCTGGGTCAACACGATCCAGTATCCAATACCCACACCGCAGCGCTGCTGGGAGATGGGCAAGGTGCTGCGCGAGGCGATCGAAAGCTGGCCGGGCGACGAACGCGTCGTCATCCTCGGCACCGGCGGCCTGTCGCATCAGCTTCAAGGCGCCCGCGCCGGCTTCATCAACCAGACGGCCGATCGCGCCTGGCTGGACGGCATTGCTGCCAATCCGGAACCTTATCGCGCCATGAGCCGCGAGGATTATGTCGAGCAGTTCGGTTCTGAAGGCGCAGAGCTCATCATGTGGCTGGTCATGMGTGCCGCCATGAATGAGCAGGTAAACCTCATCCACAAGCACTATCATGCCCCGGCCTCCATGACTGGTGCCGGTATGGTCGTTCTGGAAAACGCCGCCTGATGCCCGCCTTCTTCCTCATGCGCTGCTTGCACCATTCCGGGCAGGATAGCGCCCGCGACCTGCACCGCCCGGCCCATCGCGCCTGGGTGCAATCTGGTGGTGAAGGCCTTGCTAAGGTGCTGATCGGCTCTGCCCTGCTCAATGATGGCGGGACCTCGATCGGTAATTTCGGCATATTGGAAACGGCTGGTATCGCCGAAGCAACAGCCTTTGCACAGGGCGACCCTTTCAACAGGGCAGGCATTGTGGCAAAGATCGAACTCACGCCATTGCCTGCGACATTCCAGGCCGGACGCATCAGTGATCCGATGACACCGAGGACATAGAGTTTTAGTTCCGCCACGAGCGGGAGGGGTGCCCCGGAGAGGGGCAGATGAGGGGGCTGGCAAAACAAGAGAGGGAACGATCGGACCGAGAGGGACGGTCGCTTGTGAGCTATGGCCCCCTCATCCGGCCCTACAGTCCCGACCTCGGGTGCTCATCCTTTCTGAGGCCTCAACCGCAATTCCAGCACACGTCCGACAGTTTCTTCCAGCCCGTCAGTCGGGCCGAGGCCGCAAGCACCCGTGCGCTCCTGCACCTCGGCAATCTCCATCGCCAATCCGCCGCGAAGCCCAAGCGCATAGAGCGTCGCAGCACTTTCGCGCATCTCCGCCGCTCGYCGCCGCCCGTGCCGCGTCGTGCGCTCCATCTGGTATTCGGCAAATTGCGGCCAGCTGAGACCAGGAAAAGACCCTGAAAGCGACGAAAGGATCTCTTCGTAGCAACCGGATGCCTTTGCTGCGAGCAAGGCCTCGACGGTAATCGCCTCCAGCCCTTTCACAAATAGCGAACGCACCATCTTGATCGCTGTCGCAGCACCGGCTGCCGGCCCCGCAATCTCTGCCGAAAAGCCGAAACCCAGAAGCTCAGGCAACAGCCGCTCAGCCGGAGCACCGGCGAGCAGTACGGGCGTCTGGTGCTTGCGCGGGTGAACCGGCGCCATGACCGCCATGTCGAGATAATCGCCGCCCGCCGCCTCTACAGCGAGAGCTGTCTCCCGCTTTTGGCCGGGAGACACGGAATTGATATCGATCACCACCTGCCCCTGACGCAGATACGGCAGCAATGGTTCGACCGCAAGCAGGCTCTGGTCGGCAGTCACGGCGCTGAACACCCAGTCCGCGTCCGAGAGCCCCGCAATGGTCTCGGAAATATCGGCACCGCGGGTCCGCATCGCTTCGCGCACGGCCTCACCATCAGAGGCAAGCAGGATATCATAGGCAATGAAGCTCAGGCCCGGCCGGCTCAACCCCTCGTGAAAAGCCCTCGCCGCTTCGCCGTAACCTAGAAACCCGATCCTCATCTCAGCCTCCTGTTTGCGGATACGCCGGCTTGTCCTTGTTGATCAGCAACAAAGTGCTGCAGCATTCACGCAAAGACATATCCGTCGAAAAGCTTACGGGCGGTCCGCAGCACCGCAGCATCGGTCACGACACCGTCCCTGACGGTCGCGATCACACTCATCTCCCCGGTCGGATGCTCGACCGAGAGCAGCTTCTCGTTGCCGTCAGGCACGACAGCCAGTTTCGCCGCAGCCCCTTCCTGCAGCAGGCAGGCCGTCGCCACGCTGACGGCGCCGAGCACACCGATCGCATCATGGCAGCGATGCGGAATGAAGGTCCGCGTCGAGATCGCGCCACCAGCTCTGGCCGGCGAAACCATGGTCATCTTCGGCACCGATTTCTTCGCGACATCACCGAGATTCATCATCGGTCCGGCCTTCAGCCGGATCGCCTCCAGTTTCGCTTTGAGTTCTCCATTGGATTCGAGCGCGTCAGGCGTCTCCGTTCCCTCGATGCCGAGATCGCTCGCCAGCATGACGACGCAGGGCATGCCATTGTCGATAAGCGTGCATTCGATACCCTCGATGATATCGACGGCATGGCCGGTCGGCAGCAGGGCTCCACAGCTTGAACCTGCCGTATCGGCAAAGGTGACCGGCACCGCCGCCGCTGTGCCCGGCACACCGTCGATGCGGGCCTCCCCCGCGTAGGTCACCCGCCGATCCGGCGTGGCAATCTTCGCGGTGGCGATCTGCCCGGTATTTTCCATGAAGATACGCACTTCCGTCTGCCCGTCCTCGGCCTCGATCAGGCCGCGCTCGATGGCGAAGGGCCCGACACCGGCAAGGATGTTTCCGCAGTTCTGCGCATCGGTGACAATGGGCTCATCAACAAAGACCTGCAGGAAGAGATAGTCGATATCGACGCTGGGCCGCTCGGACCGCTTGACGACGGCGATCTTCGAGGTCAGCGGATCGCCGCCGCCCATGCCGTCGATCTGTCGCGGATCGGGCGAGCCCATCACGCGCAGCAGAAATCCGTCGCGATCCTCGAGCAGATCCTCAGCCAGKAAATAACCGCCCTTGGAGGTGCCGCCGCGCATCCACATGCAGCGAACGCCGTCTTGCGCGGCGGCCCTAGACATATTTCAGCCCCTTCTCCGCCAGCCGTTCGCGCATCTTGTAGATATCAAGCCCGAGCTCACCTGCGGCAAGCCGCCGGCGCTTCTCCTCTTCCGCCGCGACCCGCTGCTCGGCCTTGCCRGCAACGTCAGCAGCMTCCTCCTGCCGCACGACGCAGACGCCATCATCGTCGGCAACGATCACGTCACCTGGATTGACCAGTGCACCGGCGCAGACGACGGGAATATTGACCGAGCCTAGCGTCTCCTTGACCGTCCCCTGTGCAGAGATCGCCTTCGACCAAACGGGAAAGTTCATCGTCTTGAGATCGGCAACATCGCGTACGCCGGCATCGATCACCAGCCCACGGCAGCCACGTGCCATGGCAGACGTCGCCAGAAGATCGCCGAAATAACCGTCTTCGCAAGGACTGGTTGGCGCAAGCAGCAGGATATCACCCGCTCTGATCTGCTCGATAGCCACATGGAGCATCCAGTTGTCGCCCGKAGGGGCGGAAATAGTCACCGTGCTCGCCGCAATCCTCGCGCCCGGATAGATCGGTCGCATGTAACTTGCGAGCAGGCCCTTGCGGCCCTGCGCCTCATGCACGGTCGCTACTCCGCAGGCGGCGAGACGATCGATGACAGACTGCTCCGCTCTCCGGATGTTCTGAACGACGACGCCCATCAGAGTTCATCCACCGTTCGCGGGAACACCGACTGGAAGCCCTCAGCATGCGTTGCCTTGCGCCCACCCGACTGCCCGCCGGAATTCCGCATGAAGTGATTGCCGCGGTTCTCGGCGACATTCTTGTAATAGTGCCAGAGATGCTCCTGCCCCTCCATGCACTGGATCGCCGCCCATTTCTTCTCCCATACCGGTGAAATATCGAGGAAGACGTCGGGCTTCCATTCCATCTGCTCGGTCTGATGCGGCTCGAAGAGATAGAGCTGCGGCGCGCCTAGGACCTTCTCGCCGGGATTATGCCCCCAGGCCTGCGCGATCATGCGCGCCTCGAGCGCCACCTGCGTCGCATACATGTGGTCGGTATTGTAGGGATCCCATTTGGAGTGGCTGAGCATGAACTCCGGCTGCACGGCGCGGATCACATCGACCAGCCGGAACTTTGCCTCCTGATCGACGACCAGCGGATAGTCGCCGAGATCGAAGAACTGGATGTCGTGTACGCCAAGCGCCTTGGCGGCATTTTCTGCTTCGATACGCCGCCCTGCCTTCACCTTTTCCAGGGTCATCCCGGCATTCTTCCAGAGCTTGGCGCTCTCGCCACGCTCGCCGTAGGAGAGGCACACGACCGTCACCTCGTAGCCCTTTTCCTGATGCAGCGCGATCGCACCGGCGCAGCGCCAGACGAAATCCGCCGAATGCGCGCTGATGACCAAGGCCGTTTTTGCCATGAACTAGTCCTTCCTTGCCACGGGGGGCGTGCCATGCGTGTGAAATGTCTCGATCGTTTTCAGGCCCCAGGCCTGGCCTTTCTTGCGCTCCGTCTCCGTCCAGGTCACGGTCGGCCAATCGGGCCTGAGGATCAGCCGAGCACCGGCATTGGCGAGTTCGACACGGTTTCCCGCCGGCTCCCAGACGTAGAGGAAGAAGGTGCCCTGGATCGCATGCTTGTGCGGTCCGGTTTCGATATGGACGCCATTCTCCAGAAAGATATCGGCCGMGCGCAGAATGTCCTCGCGCTGGTCGACGGCATAGGTCACGTRATGGAAGCGGCCCTTCGCACCGGTATGATCCTCGGAATAGGCGATGTCATAGGTCTTGTTGTTGACCGTGAACCAGCAGCCTCCAAGCCGGCCATTGTCGAGCTGGATTTGCTCCGTCACMCGGCTGCCAAACGCTTTCGTCATGAAGTCGCGGATTGCCCTGATATCGCTTGCGAGCAGGTTCAGGTGGTCGAGCCGGCGCGGACTGGCGCCGCGCCCGTGATAGCGCTGGGCGATATTCTTCAGCGCTGGACGCTCACCTTCGGGCGCCTCATAGACATGCKTGTCGTAATAGAACTCGAAAATATGACCGTCCGGATCGGTGAAGCGATAGGCGCGGCCATGTCCCGCATCGCCGTCCACCCAGCCGAGGCCACAGCCCATCTCCTCGATCACCTTCACCCGCCGCTCCAAGGCTTCTGKAGACGAAGTGCGGTAGCCGACATGGCCGACGCCGGTCGTGTGATGGCGAACCAGCTTCAGCGTATGGAATTCATAATCGTCGAAGGCGCGCAGATAGGCGACGCCATCTTCGATCAGGCTGGGTGTGAGCCCATAGACCCGCGTGAAGAAGTCCAGACTCTCCTCGAAACGATCGCTGTAGAGTTCCACATGCCCGAGATGGGCGACGTCAAAGCAGGGCTCGGTCATGCTGCAACATCCCGGGCGATAGCCTCACCGGCTTTCGAAAATCTCATGATGATCCTCCTGGCAGGCGTACTCCTCCACGTCCGCCTGCCATTGAACATACTAGGAAGGTTGGCAGCAGCAGGCAATTTCGTTCTGCTGACGGGTCATAAGCTGAGGTTACAGACCGGCTCGGAACCAAGCTGAACACACGGCCTCCAGAGCCCCTGTCCGGCGGCCGTCACGCCGCCAATAACTAGGCGAAGTGGATGGTCTTCAGCTCGATATAATTGTCGAGACCTTCGATGCCGCCCTCGCGCCCTTGCCCGGATTCCTTGACACCGCCGAAAGGCATGGTCGGATCGACGATATTGCCGTTGATCGTCAGACCACCGGATCGGATCCGCCGCGCGACGCGATAGGCGCGTTCCGGATCGGCGCTGTAGATCGCACCGTTGAGACCATAGGCACTATCATTTGCCTTGCGGATCGCATCCTCCTCATCGCTATAGGTGATGACGGAAACGACCGGTCCGAAAATTTCTTCCTGCGCGATCTTCATGTCTGGCGTCACATCCGTAAAGACGGTCGGCTCGACATAAAAGCCCTTCTCCAACCCCGCCGGCCGTCCACCGCCACAGGCAAGTGTCGCGCCGCCCTTGATGCCGGCATCGATATAGGTTTTCACACGCTCGAGCTGACGACCCATGGCAAGCGGTCCCATATGCACAGTGGGGTCGGAAGGGTCTCCGACCTTGATATTGGAGACGGCGCCGAGGAAAAGATCGAGGAATTCCTGCTTGCGGGTCTCCGGCACGAGGATGCGCGTCAGCGAAAAGCAGACCTGGCCGGTGATCGGCATGGTGTAGATCATCAGGCTTGGCAGCGCTTGCTTGAAATCCGCATCGTCGAGAAGAAGCGCTGCGGACTTGCCGCCAAGTTCCAGGCTGACGCGAGCGAGACGCTCGGCGCAGGCCGCGGCGATGTGTTTGCCCGCTGCGGTCGAGCCGRTGAAGGCGACCTTGTCGATGCCCTTGTGGCGGATCAGATAATCACCCGCTTTGCGCCCTGCCGGAACGAGATTGAAAACACCTTTCGGCAGGCCCGCCGCCTCGATGCATTCGGCAAGGATATAGGCTTCCAGCGGCGTTTCCGGCGAAGGCTTGGAAACGAAGGTGCAGCCTGCCGCAAGACCGGCTGCGATCTTGTAGCTCAGGAGCACCATCGGTGCATTCCAGGGAGTGACCGCTGCGCAAACGCCCACAGGCTCCCTGACGACCCGCACCTTGCCGCCATCTGCGCGCGTACGCTCGTCGACGAAACTGTAGGAATTGCCATCGATCAGATCGGCATAATAATTGAAGAGCGTCGCATTCTGCGGCACCAGCTTCTTCGTCAGCATGATCGGCGCGCCGACCTGCAGAGTCCAGGCTTCGGCGATATCATCAAGTCGCTCAGAAATATTTGCGGCGATCTTGCGCAGATACTCGGCGCGCTCCCGCGGTGAAAGCCGCGGCCACGGGCCGTTGTCAAAGGCGTCACGGGCAGCGGCCACGGCCGCATCCATATCCTCGATCGAGGCCTCCGGATATTGCATTATCAGCTCTTCGGTGACCGGCGAAATTACATCGAGCATCCGGTCCGAAAGCGGGCTCACCCATTCGCCGCCGATGAAGAATTTCTCCGGCGCACGCAACACAGACTTTGGCGCGGTCATGACATTCATTGCTGCTCCTCCTCAGATATGGTGACGGTTTGCTAGGCTTAACAGATCCGGCAATTTCAGGTGCCTCGGCACCGGATGCCGGGCAAAACCCGGCCGATGTCATGTCATTGCCGCAGTGCCGGTTCCCTCCACGAAACCTGCACCTCCTCCGGGAAAGCAGAGTGCCAGAGGAGACTTTAGCGCGCAAGTTGCTTTCGAGCGGAAAGCCATTCTTCTCGATAAAAATGCATACTATAAAATCGGAAAATTTGCAGATTTTTGCATTTTTCACACGAAATTGACTCATCTTGATTGAAATAGATATATCGATGTATACATTTCGAAGGCATGAAGGAGTACCGAAGGGAGCGCTGGAATGGCTTTGTTGAATTTCACCGGCAAGTCGAGGGAACGCACTTCGGAGCCGGAATTCGCAGACATGATCGAGGCTTGGTCGATCGAGGTGATGCCGCGCACGGCCGCCAAGATCGATGACTTTCGCGCCCTCCTGCCGACCGGGACCCGCGTCTATATCGCTCACCTCGACGGCACCCCGATCGAGGATATGGTAGCGACGGCAAGGCGGCTAAACGGACAGGGATTTCCGGTCATGCCGCATCTCCCGGCCCGCAGTATTCCTGATATCAGCACATTGGCGGACTGGCTGGAACGCTATCGCGGCGAAGCCGATGTCCGTCAGGCTCTCCTGCTCGGCGGCGGCAGGGCCGCGCCTGCAGGCGATTTTCACAGTTCCATGCAGTTGATCGAGACCGGGCTTTTCGACCACCACGGCTACACGCATCTGCATTTTGCCGGTCATCCGGAAGGCAGCCGTGATGTCGATCCGGACGGATCAACCGCCCTGGCCGATCGGGCACTGCGCTGGAAGCAGGATCTCGCCTCGCGAACCGATGCGAAGCTTGCCATAGCCACCCAGTTCGCCTTCGACCCGCAGCCCATCATCGACTGGGCGGAGCGCATCCAGGCAGCCGGCGTCACCATGCCCATCCATGTCGGCATTGCCGGCCCTGCCAAATTGCAGACGCTGATCAAATACGCCATTTCCTGCGGCATCGGCCCCTCGATGGAGGTACTGCAGAAACGCGCCATGGACATGAGCAAGCTGCTCTTACCCTATGAGCCAACCGACCTCGTCGCGGCCTTTGCCGATTACAAGGCAAGAAAGCCGGAAAGCCTCATCAGTCAGCTGCACATCTTCCCGCTCGGCGGCATCCAGGTGGCCACCAATTGGATGAACAAACACCGTTCCTTCGCAACACCTGTCGCGCTACCCTGAGATGGTCCGGCTGCGGGCCTTCAGGGAGAACCATGCCGACGCCCACCCTTCCGAATATCAGACATATCAGGCTGTTCATTGCCTGCGCCGAAACCGGTTCGCTGACGTCGGCCGCGGCCATGCTCGGCATCACCCAACCCGCCGCATCCCAGGCCTTGCGGCGATTGGAACAGCTTCTGGACGTCGCCCTCGTCGAACGCGACGGCATGGCATTGACAGTGGAAGGCAAGATCGCCTTGCAGCGGTTCCGCCGCCTCTGCGATCTCATCCGTCAGGCCTGTACTCAGGTCGCAAAAGCAGCGATCGGCATCGTCGAAACCCGTCTGGCATGGCCCCACCTGCGCGCCATCACGGGTTTTGCCGAACATGGCAGCTTCAGTGCAGTGGCCCGCATGCTGGATCAATCCGAACCGGCCGTGCAGCGCGCCGCCCGCGAGGCCGAAGCCGTTATGGGCATTCCCCTCTTTGAAAACTCCGGCCGCAATGTCCGGCTGACGGCCGCAGGACTCTCCGCAGCCCGTTGGTTCAGTCTGACGCTCGCAGAATTCGACAGTCTGCGCGACGAACTCCTGGAGGCCCGCAACCACTATGCCGGCCGAATTTCCATCGGCACTCTGCCGCTGACCCGCACCTTCCTTGTGCCCGATGTGATCGCCCTTCTCGCCAATCGCCATCCGCTCGCACGCTTCGAAATCGTGGAGGGCAGCTATGAGGTACTGATCGACGATCTCGAGCGCGGGCGCATCGATATTCTCGTCGGCGCGCTGCGCAGGAGCCTTGTTTCGAAAACCTTGCATCAGGAACCGCTGTTCGATTTCGAACTCAGCATCGTCGGACGCGCCGACCATCCGCTGAAGCAACGTCGAGAAATCACCCCGGACGATCTCTCGGACTATCCCTGGGTCGTTGCCCGCCGCGATACGCCGTCGCGCGAGACGTTCAACACCATGGCCGCGACCTTTCCGGCGGACAAACCAGCCCGCCAGAGCGTGGAGACCGGCTCGCTCAACGCGATCAGGGGCGTGCTCCTGAGGTCCGATCACCTTGCCCTGCTCTCCCGTCATCAGATCCGCTATGAGCTGGAAGCAGGTTTCCTCGCAGCGATGGATTATCCGCTCCCGGGTTCCCGCCGCCCCGTCGGCATCACCCTGCGCCGCCACTGGCTGCCGACCGCCCTTCAGGCGGAATTTCTGGGTTTGCTGCGGGAACATTCGGCAGGACTGAACTAGCCGTTCTGTCTCACGATTGCGCGAGCAGCCACCATCGCCTCGGAATATGCGATAATGGTTCTTTCGCCGGGGGCGGCAAACATCGATACTTCCATGGAGTTCTTCCAATGCCTTTACGCTGCGCCATTCTCGATGATTACCAGCACGTGGCGCTGTCCATGGCCGACTGGAGTGGCATCGAGGCGAAAATCGCCATCGATCGTTTCGACGACCATATCGCCGACACGGATGCGCTCATCGCCCGGCTGGCGGATTACGACATTATCATCGCCATGCGGGAACGCACAGTCTTCGACGCCGAACGCCTCGGACGGCTGCCGAAGCTGAAACTGCTGATCACGACCGGCATGGCCAATGCCTCGATCGACATGACTGCTGCTGCCCGCCTCGGCATCACGGTTGCCGGCACGCGCGGTTTCGTCGGCTCGGCCGCCGAACTCACCTGGGCGCTGCTKATGGCGATGGTTCGCCATATCCCCTCGGAAGTCGCCAATTTCCGCGCAGCGCAAGATCCGTGGCAGATCTCCGTCGGACGCGACCTTCGGGGACTGACGCTCGGCGTCGTCGGCCTTGGCAAGCTCGGCCAGCAGGTCGCTACCTATGGCCGCGCCTTCGGCATGAACGTCATCGGCTGGTCGCGCTCCAATACGCCGGAGAAGAGCGCCGAACTCGGGATCGGCTATGCCGCTTCGGTCGAAGAGCTGCTGCCTGCCGCCGATATCGTCACGCTGCATCTCACCCTGAATGCGGAAACCAAAGGCATTATCGGCAAGCGCGAACTCGGCCGCCTGAAGCGTGACGCCATTCTTCTCAACACCTCCCGTGGACCGCTCGTCGATGAGCAGGCGCTGATCGAGGCTCTGGAAAGTGGCCACCTCGGCGGCGCCGGCCTTGACGTGTTCGATCAAGAACCTMTGCCCGCAAACCATGCCTTTCGGCGGCTCGCCAATGTCGTGGCAACCCCGCATCTTGGCTACGTGACGGAGGAAACCTATCGCATCTTCTACCGCGATGCCCTCGAGGATATTGCCGCCTGCATCGACGGAAAACCGGTCCGGGTTCTTAATGCTCCGAGGTAGAGCAGGAACGACTGCTTACACATCGCCTCGCAGGCGAGCGCCGCCGTCGAGCCGGCGACGGCACTTTTTGAACTCGGAGGCTCCCCGCTTTGCCGCAGAGAGCCATGTTGGTCAGACGGGTGCACGCGGATCATGCCGCGCAAGACGCCGCAGCAGATAGTCGACCTCGGCGCGCGCCGTGGCGCTGAGCGCGCCTCCGGGCTTGCGCTGCGCATCCGAGGTGATGACGCCTCGACGCATGAGAACATGCTTGCGGACGGCAAGACCGATGCCGAGCTGCTGCTCATAACGGATCAGCGGCAGATGCGCGTCAAAGAGATCATGTGCCTCGTCACGCTTGCCGGCGGCAAAGAGGCCGACCAGTTCGGCCAGCATGTCCGGGAAGCCATAGCCGGTCATGGCGCCGTCTGCGCCGCGCTCCGGCTCGAAATCAAGGAACATACCGCCATTGCCGCAGAGGATCGAGAAGGGACGAAGCTCGCCGGCCTTCTGCATGGCGCGCAGCTTCGAGATCTTCTCCAATCCTGGCCAGTCCTCGTGCTTGAGCATAAGACATGAAGGGTGATCGGAGATGATCTTGGCAATGACGCCGGCCGACATGACGACCGTCAGCGTCAGCGGATAATCCTGCAGCACCCAAGGAACGTCTGTGCCGACGGCTTCGACGGCCTGCGCGAAATACTGGACGATCTGCTCGTCGGTGCGAAGCGCCGGCGTCGGAGCAATCATCACGCCGGCAGCCCCCATATCCATCGCATCGCGAGCAAGCGAACGCATCGCCGCAAGGCCGGGTGCGGAGACACCGACAATGACCGGCACTCTGGAACGGCCGACCACCTGGCGAATGATTGCCCGCGATTCCGCAGGCTCCAGCTTGGGTGCCTCGCCCATGATGCCRAGGATCGTCATGCCGGTGACGCCACTATCCTGATAGAAGTCGGTCAGCCGATCGATCGACGGCGCATCGATTGTGCCGTCCGGCAGGAACGGCGTGGTTGCGATCGCATAGACGCCTTTTGCGTCAATTCCGAAGCTCATTGTGCATCCTTCCACGCCTGATAGCGCGCCTTTGTTTCCGCATTCATGGGATAGAGACCGGGAAGCGGCACGCCCCGGTCGATTTCGGTCATGATCCAGCCTTCCATGCGCTCCTGCTCCGGCGCTTCGGCAAGCACCGCATCCAGCAGGGCCGCCGGGATGAGCACTGCGCCATCCTTGTCGGCAACGACGATATCGCCGGGGAAAACCGCAACGCCGCCGCAGGCGATCGGCTGCTGCCAGCCGACGAATGTCAGCCCGGCGACGGAAGGCGGAGCCGCCATGCCGTCGCACCACACAGGCAGGCCGCTTCCGAGCACGCCTTCCAGATCGCGCACCACACCATCGCTGACCAGGGCCGCGACCTTGCGCTTCATCATCCGGGCACAGAGGATATCGCCGAAGATGCCGGCATCCTGCACGCCCATGGCATCGACCACGGCGATGCATCCTTCCGGCATATCCTCGATCGCCGCCCGCGTGGAGATCGGCGAAGCCCAGCTTTCGGGCGTTGCCAGATCCTCACGCGCCGGTACGAAACGCAGCGTGAAGGCTGGGCCGACCACCCGCTCCTGGCCCGGCCTCAGCGGCTTTGTGCCGCGCATCCAGACATTCCTGAGCCCCTTTTTAAGAAGCACGGTTGTCAGAGTCGCCGTGGAAACGCCCTTCAGGGTTTCGATAACCACTGAATCGAGAGACATGGATGCACCTCATATGCTCTGGATGAGGCCGCCGTCGATACGGATGACGGAGCCGGTAATATAGGATGCGCGCGGGCTGGCGAGAAAAGCAACCGTGTCTCCATATTCCTCCGGACGGCCGTAACGCCCGACGGGAATGGCGGCTGTGCTCTCCGCCGTCACCTCTTCCACCGGCCGGTTTTCGCGCTTCGCCTTCTGCTCGTCGAGGAAAGTAATGCGGCCGGTCGCGATGCGCCCCGGCAGCACGATATTGGCGGTAATCCCATCGCGGCCGATCTCGCGTGCAAGTGTCTTCGACCAGCCGACCAGCGCCAGGCGAAGGCTGTTGGAAATGCCGAGATTGGCGATCGGCGCCACGACGCCTGACGACGTGGAGGTGATGATCCGACCCCAGCCGCGTTCTTTCATGCCGGGCAACACGGCGTCCGTCACGGCAATCACCGAACGCACCATCATGTCGAAATATTTCGACCAGGTCTCCGCCGACTGACCGGAGGCCAGTGTCGGCGGTGGCCCACCCGTATTGTTGACGAGAATATCGACGGGTCCGAAAGTCTCCGCAATCACAGCCAGCCTCGCCTCGATGACGGAGAGATCGGCGATGTTCCAGCTGATCGCCAGCGCCTTTCCTCCCGCAGACACAATACCCTCCGCCGTCTTTGCAGCGGCGGCGTCATCGATATCGGCTACGGCGACGCGAACGCCCTCCGAAACCAGCGAGCGGGCAATTGCACCACCCAGTCCACCACCCGCGCCGAACACCAGCGCGGTCTTTCCGTCCAATCGCATATCCAAGGCAGATACTCCGGTTTCGCCGGCATTATGGCGATCGCGACAAGAAGAAAAATCTCGCTTTCCCTGGTTTCAGAAGATAGAAAATCTATTCTTATGGAAACGCGCTTTCTCGACACATTCCTGCTCGTTGCCGAGCTTGGATCACTGGCCGAAGCCTCCCGCCGCCTCGGCATTACGCCTGCCGCGGTCGCCCAGCGCATGCAGGCGTTGGAAGACGATGTCGGTGTGCCGTTGTTGACCCGTGTCGGACGCCGCGTCCGCCCGACCGACACCGGCCACGCCATCATCGAAAAGAGCCGTACGATCCTTGCCGAGGTCCGCGATCTGCGCAGCCTMGCCAATGCCGACCTGCCCTMCGGGGAGCTTCGCCTTGGTGCCATCACCACTGCGCTGACCGGGCTGCTGCCAGCGGCTCTCCATGAGGTCTTCGCCAGCATGCCGCATGTCGAGGTCTTTCTGCTACCCGGACCCTCCACTGATCTCTATCAGCGGCTGATGGACAGGGATATCGACGCGGCGATCCTCGTAAAGCCACCTTTTTCGATACCGAAAACATTGGAATGGGAGCTTCTGCGGGCTGAACGTCTGGTTCTTGTGGCCCCCGCCGATTGCCGGGGCGAGAACCCGCACCAACTCCTGAAGACACGGCCCTTCATCCGCTACGACCGAAACAACTGGGGCGGACGTCTTGCCGACGAATATCTTCAGAAACAAGGCTTGAAACCCGCCGAGCGTCTGGAACTCGATTCCCTCGAAGCGATCTCGGTCATGGTCGCCAATGGGCTTGGCATCTCGCTCGTGCCGGACTGGGCAAGACCCTGGCCCGAAGGCCTCAACATCGCCGTCCTCGAACTGCCCGTCCCCTTCCCACCGCGAGAGGTCGGGATGCTTTGGCCACGCAGTTCCCCGTCGCGCCGGCTGACCCGCATCGTACTCGATGCGCTCAAACGCTCGCAGACCGCTATCTAGCGCTAAGCGTCCCGCGCAAAAGTATGCAGCGGTTTTGCGATCACGCMATGCGAAAATAAAAGCCTAAAGCGCGGCAAGCGAACCTGAAAGATCGCGACGCGCTTTAGGCTCCAGACTCAATCAGGCCCACCAAATGACGATGKCGGCGATGTAGCAAGTTGCCGCGAAGTTGAGCATGAGCTTGTCATATCGAGTTGCGACACGCCTCCAGTCCTTGAGGCGACAGAAAGCACGT
>NZ_JBFTNV010000045.1:0-46942 GCF_056397645.1 Rhizobium sp. 05L429
GTTGATGACATTCCCAGGCTGCTGGCAATGAGTGCGACCAACGCGATACTCGACAGGCGTAGCAGGCTCAAACGGAAATCGAATTTCATCTGCTGTCCCTTGATTCTCGCTTAAACAGCGGAATGTGAAAGAGGTAACACGCAGAGTTAGACGGTAAAGCGCTGGTGTCCGGATCATGGCTTTTTCCACAATCCTGACACCAATTTGCAACAGTTCAGATTTCCCCGTCGTAGGCGGAGCCGCCATTTTCCAGCAGTCGTTTCAATATCATAAGGCCGGACACCAGCTCGTTTCTATCCTTCGGTGAAGAGAAGCCGATGCGCACGCGGTGATAGACTTTGTCGCCACGCGCCGCCTTGAACTCATCCTCGTCGTCGACAAGCACGCCATCGCGAAAGGCGGCATTCTTGAAGGTGCCGGACAGCCAGGGTTCCGGCAGTTTCAGCCACAGGAAGGGCGCATGCGGGTGGGATTCGAAATCAAAGCCCTGCATGACCTCACGGGCGAGACTCACGCGGGCCGACAGTTCCAAAACGCTCGCGTCGCGGATCTCATGCGCCTTGCCGCTCAGGACAAGGCGCGCGCAGGTTTCCGCCAGGATGAAGGGCAGGCCGCCCGTAACCATCTTGTGCGTGACCTTGATGCGCTGGGCGAAATGCGGCGGGCAGGCGACCCAGCCGCCACGCACGCCGGCAGCAACCGATTTCGACAGGCCATTGACCAGGAAGGTGCGATCGGGCGCGATTGCGGCAAGCAGTGGCGTAGCGTCATTGGCCATGCCACCATAGAGATCGTCCTCGATGATCCACACACCGTGCCGTCTGGCAATTTCGGCGATCGCGACGCGCCGCTCATAGGGCATGATGGCGAGTGTCGGATTGTGGACCGTCGGCATCGTAAAGACGAGCTTCGGATGCTGCTGCTGGCAGAGCCGCTCGAAATCCTCGGGAATGATGCCGTTTTCATCGGACTCGACTGTCAATGTACGCCGGCCGAGCAGGCGGACGCTGCGGCTCACCTGCGTATAGGTGAGGTTTTCGAAGACGATCTTGTCACCGGGTGCTGACACGGCTGCGATGACGGAGATGGCCGCCGCATGCGCGCCGAGCGTCGGCACAACGTTTTCAGCCTCCGGCGACCAGCCGTTGCGCGCCAGCCACAGACGGCCGGCCTCGAACCAGTTCGGTGGGAAGCTGCGGGAGTAGGAAGAGATTTCCGCCAGATGCTGTTCGCCGATCTCGGCCATGATGCCGGCGATGATCTTGCCCTGACCGAGATCCGGGGCAGCGGTCGTATCGAAGCGAAGCTTGTTCGGCGGGGCCTCGGCAACACGCGTGCCACTCAGCGAAAGGGTGACAGGGTCCACCTGCTCGCTGGGCGGCGTATCGGCGCGGTCAAGCACATAGGTGCCGCGGCCAACTTCGCCGGCGACGAGCCCGCGCTCATGAACCAGCGCATAGGCCCGGCCGATTGTTCCGATTGTCACCCCGATATCATAGGCAAGATTGCGCTGCGGCGGCAGCTTGGCGCCCGCCGGCAAGGTGCCGGAAGCAATGGCGGATTCGATATTGTCCGCAAGCCGCATATAGACCGGGCCAGAGCCCTGCGAAAGATCAGGAAGCCAATTTGTCATGGTGACAATGAATAGATTGTCACCCTCTCTCTGTCAAGACTATGTGACAATCACAAGAGCAGAACAACAGGAGCCAAGGATGTCCGTTGTACCTCCAATAAAGAGCGATATTGTATCGATTGTCTCTATCGATAGCCCGCACGAAATTGTCCTCCCGACGCAGGCGCCGGCCACGACTCAGCTGGGGCGTCTGCGGGCAGTCTTCCTGCTATGGCAACAGAAGCGGGAGGGGCGCCTGGCGTTGCGCGGACTGACAGCGGATCAACTCAAGGATATCGGCCTGTCGCAGTCCGATGCCGCACGCGAAGTCAGCAAGTCATTTTTCTGGGACTGAAGCTTAGAGCATTTCCGCTTTTCTGCGAAACACGGGAAATGCTCTGTCTCTCTGTTTTCACGCAATTGCGGACGCAAAACCGCTGCGCACTTTTGCTGGAATTGCCCTAGCTGCAGGCGCGGTTACCGCCCGACCAGCGGGTGACATCGGCGGCGATACGGCCGGAAACCGGCTCGGACATCATCGGTCCGAAAGCCTGCATCTTGGCTGGGCTGCCTTCGGCCTGCACCACAAGCAGCGGCCGGCTTTCCGGGCTGCCCTTGTGCACGACCAGAATGCGCGGACGGCCGGAGAAGGAATTGAGTTCCGGCGCGAGCTTGTAAGCCGCGAAAGCCGGATCGCCCGACTTGAACCAGCAGCTATTGGCGCCGAGCGCCACACGCTCCATCGTCGACAGCGCACTGCGATCCGGTCCCCTTACAGGAGCCGGAGACTGGCAGGCAGCGACGAATGCCGCGAGGCCGGCAAAGGCCGCAGCGTTGGCAACGGCGGCGAAAAGGCGAGGGCGCATTCAGCTTGCTCCAGTGGTCCGGCGAACGGGCCGCCTAATCAGGCAGCGATGACGTCGAGCGCCGAGGCGAAGAGGCCGCGGCCATCCGAACCGCCATGGGCGGCTTCGATAAGATTTTCCGGATGCGGCATCATGCCGAGCACATTGCCCTTGGCATTCACGATGCCGGCAATGTCGTTGACCGAACCATTCGGATTGGTGCCTTCAGCATAGCGGAAGACGACCTGGCCGTTGCCCTCGATGGCAGCGAGCGTCTCGGCATCGGCAAAGTAGTTGCCGTCATGATGGGCGACCGGGCAGCGGATGATCTGGCCCTTTTCATAGGCACGGGAGAAATCCGTCTCGGCGTTGACGACTTCGAGCTTGATCTCGCGGCAGACGAATTTCAGCGAGGCATTGCGCATCAGGGCGCCCGGCAGCAGGCCCGCCTCGACGAGGATCTGGAAGCCGTTGCAGACACCCAGAACCTTCACGCCCTGGTTTGCCTTTTCGATGATCGCCTGCATGACCGGCATGCGCGCGGCAATCGCGCCGCAGCGCAGGTAATCGCCATAGGAGAACCCGCCGGGAATGACGATCAGGTCGACGTCAGGGATTTCCGTTTCCGTCTGCCAGATCGTCACCGGCTGCTGACCGGAGATCTTGGTGAGAGCGGCGATCATGTCGCGATCGCGGTTGAGGCCCGGAAGTTGAACGACGGCTGATTTCATAAGGTCCCCGCGGTTGGCGAAAGATATTGAACTGGAACGCTTTCGGCGAGCCATACTCCATTGTCCGAGACAAAGAAAGAATGGCCCTCTGAAAACATGCGGGCTGCGTCTACACGCAGGATGATATAGTCGCCCTTGCGGCGCGTTGCGACGATCTTCGCCGTTTCGACATCATCAGAGAGATGAACGTGGTGCCGTTCCATCTTCTTCAGGCCTTCGCGCTCGATCAGGGGCCAGTTCACCAGCGACGTGCCATGAAAAAGGACTGCCGGCGGCTCGACCGCCTTCAATGCCAGATCGGCACCGATGCTATGGCCCTGGTTGGCGCGAATTCTGTCATCGACCAGGGCGAAGCGCTTCTTCGGACTGTTCTCGATGATTTCGATAATATCGGCGCGAGAGACGTCGTATCTCGACATCAACGCCTTCTCGAACACATCGAAGGGGACCCAACCTTCGGCATCAAGCGTCAGGCCTGCGGCTTCCGGCGCATGGCGCAAAACATAGCTCATGAATTTCGAGACTTCCGTCTCCAGCTTTGTTTCCATCATGACGCCTAATCCTGAAAGCCCGCCGGACGGCGGGCCTGTGATCGTCAGTCGATCGCGATCGCGTAGTTCTCGATGACCGTGTTTGCGAGGAGTTTCTCGCACATGGCCTTGAGTTCCGTCTCGGCCTTGGCCTTGTCGGAACCATCAAGTTCCAGGTCGAAGACCTTGCCCTGGCGGACATGGCCGACGCCGCCGAAGCCGAGGGCGCCAAGCGCGCCTTCGATAGCCTTGCCCTGAGGATCGAGAACGCCGTTTTTCAGCGTGACGGTGACGCGAGCCTTGATCACTTGTTTTCCCTGCTTTTACTTGACCAGAACGGGACCCGTGCCGCGCACGGGCTCGTTTTCATTGATGATGCCGAGACGGCGCGCGACTTCCGAATAGGCTTCCAGCAATCCGCCGAGATCGCGGCGGAAGAGGTCCTTGTCCATCTTCTTGCGGGTCTCGATATCCCAGAGACGGCAGCTATCCGGCGAGATTTCGTCGGCCAGGATGATGCGCATCATGTCGCCCTCGAAGAGGCGGCCGCATTCGATCTTGAAATCGACGAGCTGGATCCCGACGCCGAGGAAAAGACCGGTCATGAAGTCGTTGACACGGATGGCGAGCGCCATGATGTCGTCGAGTTCCGCCGGGTTGGCCCAGCCGAAAGCGGTGATATGCTCTTCGGAGACCATCGGGTCCTCGAGCGTATCGGACTTGTAATAGAATTCGATGATCGAACGCGGCAGGACCACGCCTTCCTCGATGCCGAGGCGCTTGGCGAGCGAGCCGGCGGCGACATTGCGCACGACGATCTCAAGCGGGATCATCTCCACTTCCTTGATCAGCTGCTCGCGCATGTTGAGCCGGCGGATGAAGTGGGTGGGAATGCCGATGTTGTTCAGATGGCTGAAAATATATTCAGAAATACGGTTGTTGAGGACGCCCTTGCCATCAATGACTTCGTGCTTCTTCTTGTTGAAAGCAGTGGCATCGTCCTTGAAGAACTGGATCAGCGTACCCGGTTCAGGCCCTTCATACAGAATCTTTGCCTTGCCCTCGTAGATACGGCGGCGACGGTTCATAGTCGTTATTCTCTGCTGTTGGCGCTCTTGGGATAGCGCGCGTGGATCGATCTCGTGGCGTCCCCTTAAAGGAAAAGAGAGAGTTTCACAATCCGCCTGTCACTCCTTCCCCGGTTTCCGGCCCTGCGCGGAAAACCGCAAAGAGAATCGAATGTCTTCGCAAGGGAAGACTACCGCCTTTTTGTTTACGGTGAAATGAAGGCAAAATCTCGGAGGGGTTATACAGGTGTTTATCTGGAGGCTGTTTTGGAGATGGGCCGGTCGACGGAAAGTCGCAGATCCGTCTGCAGCGCGCGGGCCGCACCCTCCGGCTGCCGCCAGCTTCCGCTGCGGATGAACGCGGGGATCTGCATGGCAGGCATCGGCCGGGCGAGAGCATAGCCCTGCAGCATGTCGCAACCAAGCTCCTGCAGGATACGGACGTGATCGGTGGTCTCCACACCTTCGGCGGTGACGAGAATGTTCAGCGAGCGGCCTATTTCGATGATGGAGCGCACGAGCTTGCGCTGCTCGGCCGATTGCGGCAGCCGGCTGATCAATTCGCGATCGATCTTCGGCGTCTTCGGGCTCAGCCGCAGCAGGCTGACGATCGAAGCATGGCCGGTGCCGAAATCATCGACTTCGATGTCGATGCCGAGCTTCTTCAGCTTCTTCAGATTTGCGGTCACCGCCTCGTCGCAATCGTCGAGCGAGATGGATTCCAGAAGCTCGAATGAGATCGTGCCGGGCTCGATCTTCAGCGAACGCAGCTTCTTGCCGAGCTGCGGATCGGACAGTCTCCGGCCGGAGACATTGACCGAGATGCGGGGAATGGCGAAGCCTTCGCGGACCCAGACCTTCCGATCGGCGATCGCCCGTTCGAGGATCAAGGCATCGATGGTCGAGACCACGTCGAGGTCTTCGGCAATGTCGAGAAAACGATCCGGGGCCAGCAGGCCGTGTTCGGGATGCTGCCAGCGGGCCAGCGTCTCGATGCCGGCGATATCGAGCGTGCGGGCATCGAATTGCGGCTGATAGAAGGGCACGAATTCGCTTCGCTCCAGGCCGATCAGGATTTCGTCCGCTAGGCGCTTGGCCGTCAGGATCGTGCGGCGCGCGGCATTGGAGAAGAATTCGTGGCGGTTGCGGCCGGAGCCCTTGGCCCGGTAGAGCGCGATATCGGCATTAAGGAGAAGCTGTTTTTCATCGAGCTTCGGGCCGCTGTCGATGGCGATGCCGATGCTGGCGCCGAAGCGGCAATCATGCCCCTCATATTTGATGGGTTTGCGCAGCTCGCGGATGATGCGCTCGGCGACGGTGGCGATCTTCTTCGAGGCGGTGTCGACGATGCAGAGGACGACGAATTCATCGCCGCCGATGCGCGCGACGAAATCAGTGGCGCGAATGGAGTCGCGCAATACCCGGGCGGCATGTTTCAGCATATGGTCGCCGGCGCGGTGGCCGAGCGTATCATTGATCTGCTTGAAACGGTCGAGATCGATATGAAGGATGGCGAGCGCCAGGCCTTCCTCGCGGCACTGGGTGGAGCGCTCCTCCAGCATCTTGTCGAGATAGCGGCGGTTCGGCAGGCCGGTCAGATAATCATGGAACGCCAGATGCTCGATGCTTTCCTTGGCGGCTTCGAGCTGCCTGTTGCGTGCTTCGGCGAGATCCTTGGCTCGCTGCAGTTCGTTGCGCAACGCCACTTCGTCCGTTACGTCCCAGTTGGCGCCGATCAACCGCCGGCAACCGTTGCCATCGACGAAGAAGGCAGCGCGGGCGCGGATGATGCGCTCGGCGCCATCCCCCCGGATGATTCGGAATTCCTGGTGAAAGGGCATCTCGTCTCGGACATTGCTCTCGACGGTGCCGAGCACGCGCTCGCGATCGTCGGGATGGATCGCATCCGGCCACGCAGCGGCGGCAGCGTGGCGATCGAGGCCCTTCATGCCGTAGATCGCGATGAGGCGATCGTCCCATTCGACGGTGCGATGATCGATATCGGCTTCGAAGACGCCGATATCGCTGATCTGCAGAGCAAGATCGAGACGGCGGGAGAGCTGAGACAGCATCTCCTCGGTCTCCTTTCGGATGGTAATATCGGTATCCGTGCCCACGACGCGCTGTGCAGCGCCATTCTCATCCCATTCGACAGGCGCCCCTCGGCATTCGATCCAGACCCAATGTCCGTCCTTATGGCGCTCGCGATACTGGAAGACGTGACAATTCGGATCGCCGGCGTTCTGGCGCTCTATCGCCTCGACGACAAAATCACGGTCATCAGGATGTACGAGCTGCAGCCAGGCTTCGTAGTCGCCATCCGCTTCCTCATGCGGGGCCATGCCGCGGATGTTCTTCCATGTCTGGGAATAATATTTCTTGTCGAGGCGATAATTGTGATCCCAGACACCGAGGCCGGAACCGACCAGCGCATAGTTCCAGCGGCTTTCACGCTCGGCGATGTCGGAATCATCGGTGTAGCTTGCGAACCCATCGGCCGCCGGTTCGTCGCGACTGATATCGGCGGCGGTTTTGGGCGGCTGGCTTTGCTTCACGGGCGCTCTCGCTATTCTGGCGTGTGCGCAGTCTGCGGTCTTTCCATTAAGAAATACTTAGAAAGCGATCGCTTAATTCTCTGGAAACCCCCGATATTCCGGTTTCTCAGCCGGGCAGGCGACTGAGAAACTGGGCAAAGACCATCGTGCCCTCCGGCCACGGGCCGTGACCGGATTCCGAGTTGATGTGACCGGACTCGCCGGCATCCACCAGGAAGGAACCCCAGCTGTTGGCGATATCGTCGGCATGCTCATAGGTGCCGAAGGGATCGTTGCGGCTGGCAACCGTAATCGAGGGGAAGGGCAGCGGATCGCGCGGGTAGGGGCCGAAGGTCATCAGATGCTTCGGGCGGATATCAGGATTGGCTACATCGGGGGGCGCCACGAAGAAGGCGCCGGCAACGCGCTTCTGAAACAGCGGGATGGCATGGATCACCGAGGGCACGCCAAGGGAATGGGCGATGAGCACGACGGGGCGTGTGCTGGCATTCACCGCTTCGGCGATGCGGGCGGTCCAGTCGTCGCGCACGGGCTTCGACCATTCCGCCTGCTCGACGCGCCGCGCCGTGCTGAGTTTTGCTTCCCAGCGGGTCTGCCAATGGTCGGGACCGGAATTGGTATAGCCGGGAATGATGAGGATATCTGCGTCTGAAGCTTTCATGGTGCCGCCGATGTGAGAAAGCGTAACCGCGATGTCAAGGGAAAGAGCGACTTAGCTCAAAAAATTTGCTACAGTGGCTGTCTGCCGGTTGCGTTCTCGTGTCGGCCCCTTGTTGCCGACACATCGCCTCCGGCTCATCTTGGCTGAGGAGGAGAAAGCCATGACGACATTTCATGTCATGACGGGCGCTGGCGAGAGCTTCGCACGGCCCGTGGTCAATAAGATCAGCATAGCCGACGTCTTCGACGCGCTCAGGCTCGGTTTCGAGGATTTCCGCGAGAAGCCTTCGCATTATGTTTTCCTGTGTCTCATGTATCCGATCGCCGGCATCTTCCTGACGATGCTGAGTTCGGGCGCCAATCTTGCACCGATGATCTTTCCGCTTATGTCGGGCTTCGTGCTGATCGGCCCGATCGCCGCGATCGGCCTCTACGAAATCAGCCGCCGGCGCGAAGCCGGACTCGATTCCTCCTGGACGCATGCACTCGACGTGCGCCACTCGCCGGCTTTGCCGTCCATCATCGCCGTTGGCCTCCTGCTGTTCGGGATCTTCACCGTCTGGCTGGTCACGGCGCAAACCATCTATGCGGGGCTTCTCGGCGAAGTCTTCCCGCGCTCCATGTCGCTCTTCCTGCAGCAAGTGTTCAGTACGCCGGAAGGCATGCAGCTCATCCTGTGGGGCAATCTGGTCGGCCTCGGCTTTGCTTTCGTCGTTCTGGCGATCACCGTCGTGACCTTCCCGATGCTGCTCGACAGGGATTGCGGGGCGGTGGCCGCGATGGTCGCCTCGATCCGCGCAACCTTCATCAATCCGGTACCGGTATTGCTCTGGGGCCTGATCGTTGCCGCATCGCTCGTCATCGGCACAATCCCGCTCTTTGTCGGCCTCGCACTCGTCATTCCCATCCTCGGCCATGCGACCTGGCATCTCTACCGGAAGCTGATTGCCCGCGAAGCCATGTGACGGCAGCACTCCCGGGGGTATCGCGAATTTCCACGATGCCCCCCGGAAATTCACTGCACTCTGGAACCTCGGAACCTTGCATGGAGTTTGTCTTGCGCCGACTTCTGAGGAGGATTTCAAGGTGACCATACGCCACGTGTTTGCCCACTTCGCGACCAAGATATCGGAGTGGGCGGGCAAGCCGGTGACGTTCATTCTGGCGCTCATCGCCGTGATCATCTGGGCTGCTCTCGGCCCTGTCTTCGACTACTCGGAAACCTGGCAACTGGTGATCAATACCGGCACGACGATCATCACCTTCCTGATGGTCTTCGTGCTGCAGAATGCGCAGACACGCGATACGCGGGCCATCCAGGCAAAGCTCAATGAGATCATCCTGACCAGCCATGCGGAGAACCGCTTCATCGGCATCGAAAATCTCGATGAAGAAGACCTCAAGCATCTCGACCAACTGGTGGCCAAAGCGGCTAAAGGCAAGGGTGAGACAGAGGCCTGCGAGATATCGGATGAGCCGGCCGATACATCACCTGCAAAACGCGAGTCGAGAAAGCGCAAGACGCCGGTGGCCTCCACGCAGCGCAAGCGGAAATGAAAACGGCGCCTCATGGGCGCCGTTTCAAGGGATATCTTGCAGCGATTACGCTTCGCCGAAGACGCGGCGGAAGATCGTGTCGACATGCTTCGTATGATAGCCAAGGTCGAACTTCTCCCGAATGTCTTCTTCAGAAAGCGCGGCGCGGACCTCGGCATCGGCGAGCAGTTCTTCCAGAAAATCCTTGCCCTGTTCCCAGACCTTCATGGCGTTGCGCTGGACGAGGCGGTAGGCGTCCTCGCGGGAGACGCCGGCCTGGGTCAGCGCCAGGAGAACGCGCTGCGAATGGACGAGGCCACGGAACTTGTTGAGGTTCTTTTCCATGTTCTCGGGATAGACTACGAGCTTTTCGACCACGCCGGCCAGACGGTTCAGCGCGAAATCGAGGGTAACAGTCGTGTCGGGGCCGATAGCGCGCTCGACGCTCGAATGGCTGATGTCGCGCTCATGCCAGAGCGCCACGTTTTCCATGGCCGGCACCACCGACATGCGCACAAGGCGGGCAAGGCCAGTGAGGTTTTCGGTGAGAACCGGGTTGCGCTTGTGCGGCATGGCCGACGAGCCCTTCTGGCCCGGCGAGAAGTATTCTTCCGCTTCCAGCACTTCGGTGCGCTGCATGTGGCGAATTTCGGTCGCGACGTTTTCGATCGACGAGCCGATGACACCGAGGGTGGCGAAGAACATCGCATGGCGGTCACGCGGAATGACCTGCGTGGAGACGGGCTCGGGAACGAGGCCGAGGGCTGCGCAGACATGCTCTTCGACAACCGGATCGATATTGGCGAAGGTGCCGACGGCGCCGGAGATGGCACCCGTGGCGATTTCGGCACGGGCAGCGACCAGACGGGCGCGGTTGCGGCTCATCTCGGCATAGAAGCGCGCGAAAGTCAGGCCCATCGTCGTCGGCTCGGCATGGATGCCGTGGCTGCGGCCGATGCGGATCGTATCCTTGTGCTCGAAGGCACGCGTCTTCAGCGCTGTGAGAACGCGGTCCATGCCGGCAAGAAGAATATCGGCGGCGCGCACGAGCTGGATGTTGAACGTGGTGTCGAGCACGTCGGACGAGGTCATGCCCTGATGGACGAAGCGGGCGTCCGGGCCGACGATTTCGGCAAGGTGGGTCAGGAAGGCGATAACGTCATGCTTGGTGACGGCCTCGATCTCATCGATGCGGGCGACGTCGAAGGTCGCCTTGCCGCCCTTTTCCCAGATGGTGGCAGCCGCCGACTTCGGGATCACGCCGAGGTCCGCCAGCGCGTCGCAGGCATGGGCCTCGATCTCGAACCAGATGCGGAACTTGGTTTCGGGAGACCAGATGGCGACCATCTCGGGCCGGGAATAACGAGGGATCATGTGCGAGCGCCTTCATTTCGTGACAGTAGCTGCGGCCCCTGTAGCAAAGACGGCCGGCAATCTCAACGCATGCGTTTGGCAAGAGCCAGGCTGGTGGCGAAAAGACAGACCAGTCCAAGGGGCAGAAATAGCCCCAGACCGATAACGAGGAACTGATAAACGGCGCTGGCGCCGGTAAAGACAAACTGGAACATCCAGATGACAGAGCCGAACGGCGCATGCCAGCGGGCATAGAAAATCCGGTAGTCCATGGCGAAGAGAAAGGCTGTCATCAGGACCGTGCCGGTCGTCAACGCCAGGAAGAAAGCGGCGAAACGCGTCTCCACCTTATGGCCCAGAGCGAAATAGCGCCCCACAAGCAGGTTGAAGGGCCAGGAGAGCAGCCCGCCGCTAAAATAGAGGATGGAGAGATCGAGCACGTGGCTCGTTTCCCATCCATTACGCAGGTAGAGGCCAACCATGACCGAGAGCAGCATCTGGACGCCCCAGAGCGGGGCGCCAATGAAAAAATCTGGAAAGGACGGCCATGCCGCCCGCAGACGGTTCATTCTCAGGGGTGAACCGGAACGGCGATCCAGCGGCCGTTACGGCCGTCCGGCGCGGCGCTCAGTGCCAGAATGAGGGCGATGTGAACAGGCTTTGCCGATTCCGGCTGGTAGACGAGGGCGCCGCCCATGCGATATTCGACCGTGCAGCCCCGATCATCCGGCAGCGACTTGTCTTCATGCACCAGCTGGCGATGCGGCGCGCCGTCCTTTTCGATGAGTTGCAGCGTAAAGCCGGTGACGCGGTTGACGTCCTTGCAGCTATCCGGCTTTGCGACATCGGCGTCACCGAGCAGCAGCGTATAGGCGCCGCGCGGCGGGCCATCGTTGGCAAGCGTCGTGTAGCGGATCGTCTTCATTGGCGAGCCGAGTTCGGTCGGCGGGTTGAAGGCGGCGATCAGGCCCGGATTGGTCAGAAGGTCGTATTTGTCCATCTGCTTACGGGCAGCCGTCAGGTTCTGTCGACGCGCCTTGGAAAGATCAGCGTCCTTGTCTGTCAGCTCTAGATGGAAGGGCGTGCCTTCAAGGTTTTCACCGGTTTCGGTGTCGATAAAAAAGGTATCCGAATAGGGCACCTTTCCATCCTTCATGCCGAATTCCTGGAAGGCAAAGATCTTGCCATCGGCCGAGAAACCGACCGGCTGCATATTGGCAATGTCGCCGGCCGAGGCCGTCGCGGCCATGCCGGTCAGCAGGGCGGCGAAAAACCCGCCCATAAACATGCGCTTCGTCATTAGCGAGCTCCCTCAGCCGCGTTGCGAAGGGCGGTGATGGCCTGGCGATAGGACTCGACCGAGCCGCCCTTGAAAATTGCCGATCCGGCGACGAGCACGTTGCCGCCGGCCTTTGCCACGGTGGGCGCGGTATCGACCGTCACACCACCGTCCACCTCAAGCTCGATCGGGCGATCACCGATGAGTGACTTCGCTGCTGCGATCTTGTCTGCCATTGCCGGAATGAATTTCTGGCCGCCGAAACCGGGGTTGACGGACATAATGAGAATGAGGTCGACATCGTCAAGCACGTTCTCGACCACAGAAAGCGGCGTTGCCGGATTGAGCGTGACACCGACCTTCTTGCCAAGATGGCGGATCGTCTGCAGCGAGCGGTGCAGATGCGGTCCTGCCTCTGCGTGCACGGTGATGCGGTCGCAGCCGGCCTTGGCGAAAGCCTCCAGATAGGGGTCGGCCGGCGAGATCATCAGATGGCAGTCGAAGGTCGCATCCGTATAGGAGCGCAGCGACTTGATAACGTCAGGGCCGAAGGAAATGTTCGGCACGAAATGCCCGTCCATGACGTCGAGATGGATCCAGTCGGCGCCGGCTGCGGTGACGTTGCGTACTTCCTCGCCGAGCTTTGCAAAATCTGCCGCCAGGATCGACGGCGCGATGCGGATGGGCAGTGTCGTCATGGGTCTCGGTCTCCATCTCAACCGGCAGCGGGCAAGCCGCCTCCCGGCATTGTCAATAGGTCAGTCTGTCCCGTCGGCAGGCGGGACGAAAGCATCGCCGCGCCATTCGAGAAGACGATAGGGATTTTGCGAAAGCTCATGGGCCGGCGTGAAGGTGACCGGTCCGATGGGCGTGTGGAATTCCGTGCTGATCAGCTTTTCGGCAACCGGCTTGCCTTCGGCCATCGCCGCCTGCACGGCCTGGCTGGCAATCAGCGCGGCGGCCGCTGCCGGCAGGACATAGCCTTCCGGCTCGATTCCAGCCGCGCGCAGGGCCGCGACGGTCGCAGCCGTATCCGGTAGAAGCGCATATTCGGGGATGGCAACGGCGCGCACGCCATCCGCCAGCGCGAGCGGCTGGTTTGCAGCGCGCATCGCATCGCCGCTCAGGATGTCGAGCGGGATGTTTTCGGCCCTCGCGTCACGGGCGATGGTGGCGACATCGTTCCTGTCACCGCCGATGAAAACCTTGGTGGCACCGGCCCGCTTAAGGCGGCGCACGAGGCCGATCTGCTGTTCCTGCCCCGGCCGGTAGGTGTCGGTGAAAACGGGCTTCAGGCCATTTTCTTCCAGCGCGTTGCGCACGGCTTCCGTCAGTTCACGGCCGTGGATCGTACCATCTTCGATGAGGGCGATCGGAGAAGCCGTCCATTGCTGCAGGATGATCTGGATGATCTTGGCAGCTTCATCACTATCCTGCGGGCCGAGGCGGAAGAGGGGCCAGCCGTTTTTCAGCGAATCTTCCATCAGGATGCGTGAGCGTACTGATACGGTGATGGCAGGGATACTGGCGTCCTTCAGCTTCGGCAGGGCGCCTTCCAGCGTCTCGCTGCACAGGAAGCCGATCGCGATCTGGACCTTGGCAGCGATCAGCGCATCGGCGATCGCCTGGCCGCTATTGTCCTGGCAGGTCTCGTTGATAGGGACGACCGTATCGCCCGCCTGCTGGATCTGGAAATTCGCTCCTGCGAAGATCTGGGCGCCGAGCGAGGCAAAAGTGCCCCCCTGCGGCGCCACGACTCCGATCGTCACGCCGGCCGCACGGCTTTCGGCCGTCAACGCCATCAGCGACAGAAGGGCGGCTATGACACGCAGGGTCGTCATGAAAGGTGCAGGTCTCTCGTCTTGTCCATGCCCTTTTATCCGCACGGCGACAATCGTCAAAGAAAAACAAGCAGGTTCCGCAGCTTTTCGCGGGTGCCATTGTAGAAAAGGTAACCGATGCCCGCCATATTGGTGAAATAACAAGAACAAGACACCGAACGCGGAGAAGCATGTGTTGAACAGGCAGCATATCGATCCCGGCCTCTATCGCGACGCCATGAGCCGCTATGCCGGCCACGTGCAACTCGTGACGACGGCCATGGGTGAGGCCCGCCGCGGCGTCACCATCACGGCCGCCTGCTCGGTATCCGACCATCCGGCTTCCGTCCTCGTCTGTCTCAACAATACCAATGCGAAGAACGAGATCTTCTTCCGCAGCGGCATCTTCGCGTTGAACTCACTCGGCGCCCATCATCAGGCCGTTGCCGATGCTTTTTCAGGCCGTACGCATCTGGAAAACGAGGATCGTTTCTCGAGCGCCCGCTTCGAAACGCTGGCAACGGGCGCCCCGGTGCTTGCCGATGCGCTTGCCGTCTTCGACTGCCGAGTGACCGACATCAAGGAAATGCCGACCCATAACGTCATCTTCGGCGAGGTCGCCGCCGTTCGTTTCACCGAGATCCACCCGGCGCTTCTCTATTTGAACCGCGGCTATCATTCGATTTAGCTGGCTCGCCACGCAAGAGGAGCGACAGGCCATGGACAATGCCGGCATCGAGGAAATGTTTCAGTCGCTTGGGCCTGTCACCATCAAGCCCATGTTCGGCGGCAAGGGCATCTACCACCTCGGCCGGATCCTGGCACTGGAAGTGCGCGACGAGATCCTGCTGAAGGCCGACGAGAAGAGCGCGGCGGAATTTACGGCGGCCGGCGCCAGCCAATGGTTCTACGAGGGCAAGAAGGGTGCGCCGGTGAAGATGCCTTACTGGAGCATTCCTGAAGAGGCCTATGATGACCCTGACGTCATGGCGCGCTGGGTGCGGCTTGCCTATGAAGCCGCATTGCGGGCTGAATGATCAGCGCAATTGCCCGGCCGGAAGAGATGATATCGCAACCCTGGTAAACGCTGACAGCGGCTCCGGCAGATCGGCAAGGCCGAACCAGCCGAATTCCGACAGCTTGTCCGGTTCCGTGAGCTGCGGCTCGCCCGTCACGTCACGGGCGATATAGAGAAGGGAAATCCAGTGCTGGCGGTCGGCTTCGATGATCTGCTCAGTCGAGCCGATTCGTTCGATGCGACCGATGGTGAGCCCCGTTTCTTCTTCCGCCTCGCGGCGCGCGGCTTCCTCAGCCGGCTCCATATGATCGACCTTGCCGCCGACAATATTCCAGTAGCCGGCTTCAGGTGGACGCATACGCTTGTAGAGGAGGATTTTGCCGTCGCGCAAAATCACCAGGCCTACACCGAGGCCTGGGAAATCGATGCCGGGCGTGCCCATCGGGCAATCAGGCCTTTGCGTAGCCGGCGATCAGCATGAAAGCGGGAATATCGTCACCAAAGCCAACCGGCGTTGGGCCATCATCGTGGTCACGATGGCGACGGCGCTCGCGATTGTCATCGTTCGCCGGATACTGCCGAGCGTTGCGCGCGTTGTTCTGCGGCTTCGGTTCTGCTTTGCGCTCGTTCTTCACGGTTTCGGCCCTTGCTGGTCTTGCTGGTGCTGCTTCCACGACTTCAATGCCATTATCTTCGGCATTGATATCAGATTTATGACTCGCAGGCCGGCGTTCACGCTCGCGGCCACGATCCTTGTCCCGTTCACGGCCCTTGCCGCGGCGGGGAGACCGCTCGCTGTCGCGGCTTTCTTCGGCCGGCGGCAGAGAGGACAGATCGCCACTCTGCCATTCGACCTTTTCGCCGATCAGCTTTTCGATCGCGTCGGCATGTTTCTGGTCGCGGCGGGTGACGATGGTGAAGGAAGCACCCGAGCGACCGGCGCGGCCGGTGCGGCCGATACGATGAACATAGTCTTCCGCGTGGATCGGCACGTCGAAATTGAAGACGTGGCTGACATCGGGAATATCGAGGCCGCGGGCGGCGACGTCGGAAGCGACGAGCAGTTGGATGTTGCCGTCCTTGAAGTTGGCAAGCATGGCCATGCGCGAGCGCTGGTCCATGTCACCATGCAGGGCGCCGACCGAGAAGCCATGACGCTCCAGCGAACGGAAGAGATCAGCGACATCCTTCTTGCGGTTGCAGAAGATGATCGCGTTCTTCAGATCGGTCTGAGCGCGGACGAGGTCACGCAATGTAGCGCGCTTCTCGTAATCCTTGTCGTGAGAGGCGACAAAACGCTGCGTGATGGTGACCGATGCCGAAGCCGGCTTGGAAACTTCGATCCGCTCCGGGTTCTGCAGGAAGCGGTCCGCGAGCTTCTGGATTTCCGGCGGCATGGTGGCCGAGAAGAACAGGGTCTGGCGGGTGAAGGGGATCAGCTTGGCGATGCGCTCGATATCCGGAATGAAGCCCATGTCGAGCATGCGGTCGGCCTCGTCGATGACGAGGATTTCCACGCCGCTCATCAGGAGCTTGCCGCGCTCGAAATGGTCGAGAAGGCGGCCGGGGGTGCAGATCAATACATCTGCGCCGCGCTCCAGCTTGCGGTCCTGGTCTTCAAAGGATACGCCGCCGATGAGAAGGGCGACGTTGAGACGATGATTCTTGCCGTATTTCTCGAAGTTTTCGGCAACCTGGGCGGCCAGTTCACGGGTCGGTTCCAGGATCAGCGTGCGGGGCATGCGGGCCCGGGCGCGGCCCTTTTCCAGAAGCGACAGCATGGGAAGAACGAAGGAGGCCGTCTTGCCGGTGCCGGTCTGCGCGATGCCGCAGATGTCACGACGTTCAAGCGCGAAGGGGATTGCCCCAGCCTGAATGGGAGTGGGGATCGTGTAGCCCGCATCGGTAACAGCGGAGAGCACTTTGGGGCTCAAACCAAGATCAGCAAATGTCGTCAAAGGGAAAACTGTTTCCGTTCCGTTCGGCCGGTCTCTGGCGAGTCGGCGGGATTGCATGCCGCAATGCTGCGCGACATAGTCCGAAACGGCCGGCAAGTCAAGGAATAGCGGCTTCACCCCGGGGTTGAGGTGAAGTGTTCGTTACCCAGATCGGCTATTTTATATAAGTGGCAAGTTTAAGGCCGGCATTCATGAAATAGATCGGGTCGACGGCATGCCCATCCTGACGCACCTCATAATGCAGGTGCGTGCCTGTGGAGCGGCCCGTGCTGCCGGCCAAACCTATGACATCGTTGCGGTCGACCGTGTCGCCGACCTTCACCAGAATCTCGGACATATGGCCGTAGCGTGTCGAAATGCCGTTGCCGTGATCGACCTCGACCATGTTGCCATAACCGCCGGTCCAGCCGGCCGCGACCACCTTGCCGGGCGCGGTGGGGCGGATCCTCTCGCCGGGCGAGAAGCGGAAGTCGATGCCGGAATGAAGGGCAAGCCGGCCGAGGAACGGATCGCGCCGGTTGCCGAAGGGGCTGGTGACTTCCTTGCCTATGGCCGGGTTACGGAAGGGCAGGGCTTCGGCGGTGCTGCGCACGGCTTCCAGACGCGTCAGCGCGCCATCAAGCTGGACGAGCGAATTGTTGAAGTCGTCGTTGCTTTCAGGTTCCACATAAGGACCGCCGACGGCGCTGTCCTCGTCTTCCTTGGCGGCAATGGTCTCTGCCGGGATTTCGATATGGAAACGATCGAGCACGCCTTTGATCGTATCGGCGGCATTGCCGGCATCGCTCGTCAGCTGCTCGATGCGGCTCTTCTGGTCCTGCTCGACGGTCTTCAGCGAGAGTGTGACCTTGGAAAAGACACGGTCGGCGCGGTCGCCGACGGTTTCCTCCGATGGAACATAGGCGAGGGTGGAATTATCGGGTGCCCCGGCATCGGCTGGCTGATTATCGCCCGCCAGAAGCTTTTCAATTGCTTGTGCGCCGCCGGTCAGCGAAGCGCGCTTGTCCTTGATATCAGGCGCATAGGATTGTGCAGGCACGTCCGCGGCGGGCGCATCCTTGCCGGTCAGACCGGAGCTTTCAGCACGGTCGAGCAGGTTGTCGAGCTTTCCGTGACGCGAGGTCAGCGCCATCTGCTGCTCCATCAGCTTGTCAACCTTGTCCTCGACGACCTGCTGGTCGAGAAGCTGGCGGGAGGTGATGCGGTCGACCTGTGCGCGGAGCGCTGCGATGCGGTCTTCATAATCATGCTGCATGCGGGCCTGGCGGGCCATGGTCGCGCCAATCAGATCGTCGCGCAGCACGAGGTAGGAGGTGGCAAGCAAATAGCCTATGGAAAAGACACCGACGAAGCAGAAGGCGACGGCAGCCATCCACGGCTTCACCGTCATGTGGCGCACTCTGTCGCCACTTGCGAGAATGAGGATGTGTTCTTGTGCCCTCTTGCCGAATACCCGACTGTGATGTCCGCTCGTCACGGAGGGCCCCCCAAAGATGCGCGGTTCCAGCGCCCGCGTCATTGGGATTAATTACATATAGTTATGGTTAATAAGTGGTTTACGCAACGTTAGGGAACTTTGCCGTTCAGCTTTGGCTCGTCGATGTCAGCGCGCGATAAAAGGAGGGCGTCAGCCCGGCTTCGGCGCGCGCCACATCGTTGAACGGCGCCTTCAGCGGACCGCGGAAATTAGCCCGCACCAGCTCCTGAAACGTCCTTGCCGGATCGCGCTTTTCCCGGGCGCAGAGGAAGCGGAACCATTTTGCGCCGACGGCGACATGACCTTTCTCGTCGTTGTAGATGACGTCGAGAACGGCAGCACTTTCGAGGTCGCCGGTCTCGCGCATCTTGGCCTGCAGTGCAGGCGTCACATCAAGGCCGCGCGCTTCGAGAATCAGGGGCACGACGGCAAGCCGGGCCGTCAGGTCGTTGCGGGTCGAATGTGCCGCCTGCCAAAGACCGTCATGGGCGGGAAGATCGCCATAATCGGCGCCGAGATCATTCAGCCGCTTGCGCACCAAGCGAAAGTGCTTGGCCTCTTCGAAGGCCACCTGCATCCAGCCATCGAAGAAGGAGTTCGGCACATGTGCCGAGGCGAATCGCGCAACGATATCGAGCGCCAGATCGACAGCGTTGAGTTCGATATGGGCGATCGCGTGCAACAGGGCGACGCGGCCATGCACGGTATGGAGCGAGCGTTTTCCAACCTGGGTCGGCGGCACCAGCAGCGGCTTTTCCGGCCGGCCGGGACGTTCCGGAAGGGGTGCGTCGAGCGGCGAGCGCAGCGAGATGCGCCGCGCGAACCACCTGTTAGCGCTTTCCTGCGCCAGATCGGTCTTGCGATCGAGATCGGCGGAGCGGATCGCATCGATCGCGCCGCCGCGCAGCGAAGTGATGGTCGTCACGCGGCAAGATTCCTGACGGCTGCCAGCACCGTTTCGGCATGGCCCGCGACCTTCACCTTCTGCCAGATGGTGGCGATGGTGCCGTCCCTGCGGATCAGGAAGGTCGTACGCTCGACGCCCATGAAGGTGCGGCCATACATCTTCTTTTCCTTCCACACACCATAGGCCTGCAGCGTCGTCCTGTCCTCGTCGGAGGCAAGGGCAACCGTCAGCTTGTGCTTCTTGACGAAGCGGTCGTGGCACGTCGCCGAATCGGGCGACATGCCGACGACGATAACTCCGGCAGCCGCGAACTCATCGGCAAGTGCTGTGAAATCAAGTGATTCGGTGGTGCAGCCCGTGGTGTCATCCTTGGGGTAGAAGAACAGGACCACCGGCTTTCCCTGAAAATCCGAGAGTGAAATGCGGCCGCCGCCATCGCGCGGGAGGCTGAAATCGGGAGCAGCAGAACCAATACCGGGAGCAGTCATTCTCAAAACTTTCTTTTGCCGGGTTTAGGAGAGATACTATATCAGACGGGTTATATAGTGGACGAAACGGTGTCCCGCCCAGAGTGATTCAAATCAGATCCAGGAGTTTCCCAAGGCGCATGTCAGCCATCCGCGGCGAAAAAGTCACGTTTCGCAAGAAGGATATCGTCGCCTTGCACAACCTGCCTTCCGCGCAAGCGGAGGATCCCCTCATCGTGCATTGCCCGCCGCCGCGCTCACGCATGCGCGGCACCGCAAAAGCCGCCAGCGGCTTCTGCGCAGTGATCCTGTTCATCCTGGCGGCGATCGTCTTCACCATCGAAAGCGGAATTATCGACGCGCCGCTGTCACAGCAGGCGCAAGCGGCGCTGAACGGTGCACTGGGGCCGCGCTACCGGGCCGAAGTCGGCTCCACCGTCATCCGCTTCACCTCCGGCCTGCGGTTGGCGCTCGAAGCGCGCGACGTCAATATGATCGACCAGCAGAGCGGCCAGCATCTTTCCACCACATCGTCGATGCGCATGGCGCTGGATCCGCTGCAGCTCTTCCGCGGCCGCATCGCCGTGACGTCGGTCGAGGCGGACGATATCGCGCTCGACACCTCACTGCTTCCCTCGGGCGATCCGGTAAAGCTCGACAATCTGCGTGTGGATGCGATTCCGGCGGCAATGGAGGCGATCTTTTCGCATCTCGACATGTTCCGGACCTTCGTCGAGCGCGGCGGCACGGACTCGGTGCGCATCTCGGGTATCGACATAAAGCTCGCAGACACGGCAAACGGGCCGGTCTCGCTGGTGGTCGACAACCTCGCCTTTGAACATGCCGGGCCGAGCTCGCTGCAGCTGAGCGGACAGATCTCGATCAATGGCGAGACCGCCGATCTCAACGTCATCACCGAGGAGGCGGGCGGCCATGCATCGCGGCTCGTCGCCACGCTGACGCATGTCGACCTGGCGCCTTTTGCGCTGAAGCGCAACGAGCAGGGGGATATCCGCCAGGGCCTCAACTCATTCGGCAACCTCACCCTGTCCGCCGTGCGGGCCGCCGATGGCGTCAAGCCGACGCTCAATGCAGCGCTCAATCTCGACCCCGGCCTGATCTATGTCGATGGCGATTCGCAGGAACTGACGGACGGCCAGTTCAATCTTGCCTATGACTTCGACAGGCAGACACTGGAGATCGCCAAGTCGCGGTTGCATCTCGGCCCGACCGTGCTGCCGATCAGCGGTGCAGTGATCGACCTCGACAAGCTCGATCCCAATGCAGGCAAGGGGTTCGGCATCGATGCGCTTATCAGTGGCGGCACGGCGGCGCCAAACTCCGGCGAGCAGCCGCTGTCCTTCGACCTGCAGGCGACCGGGCGCTATCTCGTCGCCGGCCGCGAGTTCCAGTTTTCCAACATGGTGGCTTCCTCGCCGCTCGGTTCGCTCTACGGCGCTCTGCATCTTCGGCTGAACGACAAATCGCCCGAAATCAGCTTTGTCGGCCAGTCGCAGCAGATGCAGACGACAGCGATCAAACAGCTCTGGCCCTATTGGATGGCGTCCAAAGCGCGGGTATGGGTGCTTGCAAACCTCTTCGGCGGCGTGGTGACCGACGCTTCCATTTCCGTCTTCATTCCGCCGGGCCGGCTGGATGAGGCTGCGAGAGGACGCGGCCTGCGGCTCGACGAAAACCAGCTCCGCATCGCCTTCGACATCGCCGGGACGCGCATGAATGTCGCCGGCGAAATCCCCCCGATACGCGATACGGCGGCGCATTTCGACCTGACAGGCGGGCGGGCGGCGATCTCGCTCAAGAGCGGCACCTCCTATTTCCCGTCCGGGCGTTCAGTGGCGGTACAGCCGGGCACCTTCGTGCTGCCGTCGGTCTATGACAAGCCGCTGATGGCCGTTGCGGACATTTCCGTTTCAGGTTCTGCCGATGCGGTGGGCGAGCTTCTGACCTACAAGCCGATCAAGGTGCTGCAGCGCGCGGGCTTCGTGCCCGACGACCTCAAGGGCAATATCGACGCGCATGTGCAGGCGCAGTTCGGGCTTCTGTCCTCGCAAAATCCGCTGCCGCCTGAGTGGACGGCGCAGATGAAGCTCACCGACATTGCGCTTGCCAAACCGTTCTCGGGACGCATCATCACCAATCTCGACGGTACGCTCGACGCCGATCCGCAGCAGGTGAAGGTCAAGGGCAAGGCCGACATCGACGGCGTATCCGCCGATATCGATATGCTGGAGCCCGTCGACAAATCTTCCGGCATCGAGCCGCAGCGCGTGATTACGGCAACACTGAACGGCGACCAGCGCGACAGGCTGTTGCCTGGCCTGTCCGGCATCCTTGGCGGCAGCGTCAAGCTGGTCCTGACGCGCCTCGACGAGGATCGTCAGGACGTGCAGCTCGATCTCGGCAAGGCATCGCTCGAACTGCCCTGGATCGGCTGGTCGAAGGGCAGCGGCATTCCCGCCAATGCCGAATTCGAGGTTTCCGGCCCGCCTGACAATACGCAAGTCAGGAATTTCCGCCTGAAGGGTGATGGCTTCGGGGCAACGGGCGCACTCGTGATCGGCAAAAGCGGCCTGATGTCGGCGGATTTCGACAGCGTGAAGCTTTCCTCCGTCGATGATTTCGCGCTGTCGCTGAAGCGCGGGAAGGGCAGCTACGATATCTCCGTCTCCGGCGCCAGCGCCGACGTGCGGCCGATCATCGACCGGCTGAAATCGGACTCCGGGGGCGATGGTGACGGCGGCGATGCCACTGGCGTGAGCGTGCGGGCGAAGCTGCAGAACATCATCGGCTTCAACGACGAGAAAATCAGTAATTTCCAGGCGCAGATCGGCTTGAGCGGCAGCCGGCTGCAATCATTGAATTTCTCCGGGATCACCGACAGCGGCGAGGCTGTCGTCAGCCAGATGCAGGGTGGCGGCGTCATCAACGTCACCAGCGGCGATGCCGGCTCGGTGTCGCGCTTTGCCGATCTCTACCAGCATATGCAGGGCGGCCTGCTCAATCTGGCGGTCCGCCTCAATGCAGGCGGCGGCTGGGATGGTTCGGTCGATGTACGCCGTTTCTCGATCGTCAACGAGCAGCGCCTGCGCTCGATCGTTTCCACACCTGTCGGTTCGGACCAGCGCACGCTGAACGAAGCCGTCAAACGCGATATCGATACCTCCTCGCAGCGCTTCCAGCGCGGCTTTGCCCGTGTCGTCTCGCGCGGCGGGGCGATCTCCATCGAAAACGGCGTGCTGCGCGGCGACCAGATCGGCGCGACCTTCCAGGGCGTGGTGCGCAATGCCAAGGGCAACATGGACATGACCGGCACCTTCATGCCGGCCTATGGCCTCAACCGTCTCTTTGCCGAGTTGCCGCTGATCGGCATCATCCTCGGCAACGGCTCGGACCGCGGCCTGATCGGCATTACCTTCAAGCTGACCGGTAAGTTCGACCAGCCGAACCTGCAGATTAACCCACTGTCGGTGATTGCGCCCGGGGTCTTCCGCCAGATCTTCGAATTCCAGTAAGGAATTGGAAAGCCGAGACAGGCGCCCGCTTCAAACTGCTGACAAGATCGGCCAACTCCTCTTTCGTCATGCTCGGGCTTGTCCCGAGGATCTGCTGAGGAAAAGACGAAGTTTGTCTGCAAAGAAAAAGCCGGCGCGAAAGCCGGCTTTTTGGATCCTATCGCTTGCGCGGTTTACGCTGCACGGCGGATCAGGATGTGCTTCTTCTTGCCGAGCGACAGCTTGATGACGCCATCGGCGGTGATTTCCCCGCTGCCGATCATCCGGCGCTCGTCACTGACGGCCTGGTCGTTGATGCGCACGGCGCCACCCTGCACGTGACGGCGGGCTTCACCGTTCGACGCGGCGAGGCCGGCACGGACGATCAACGACAGAAGGCCGATGCCGGCGTCGAGCTCGGAGGCGGGAACCTCGACGGACGGCAGGTTGTCGGAGAGGCCGCCTTCCTCGAAGGTCTTGCGTGCCGTCTCGGCTGCCTGTTCGGCAGCTTCGCGGCCGTGCAGGATCGCGGTGACCTCGGTCGCCAGGATCTTCTTGACCTCGTTGATCTCGGAGCCGCCGAGTGCGGAAAGGCGGGCGATCTCGTCCATCGGCAGCGTCGTGTAGAGCTTGAGGAAGCGCTCGACGTCGGCGTCCTCGGTGTTGCGCCAGTACTGCCAGAAATCATAGGCCGAGAGCATGTCGGCGTTCAGCCAGATCGCGCCGGTCGCAGACTTGCCCATCTTGGCGCCCGAAGATGTGGTCAACAGCGGCGAGGTCAGCGCATAGAGCTGCTTCGTCCCCATGCGGTGACCGAGGTCGATGCCGTTGACGATGTTGCCCCACTGGTCCGAACCGCCCATCTGCAGGCGGCAATCGTAGCGCTTGGCAAGCTCGACGAAGTCATAGGCCTGGAGGATCATGTAGTTGAATTCCAGGAAGGAGAGCGACTGCTCACGGTCGAGGCGGGTCTTGACGCTGTCGAAGGCCAGCATGCGGTTGACCGAGAAATGCCTGCCGACATCGCGCAGGAACTCGAGGTAGTTCAGCGAGCGCAGCCATTCGGCATTGTTGATCATCAGCGCGTCCTTCGGACCGTCGCCGTAATCAAGGTAGTTCGAGAAGACGCGCTTGATGGAGGCGATGTTGCCTTCGATCGTATCGACGGTCATCAGCTGGCGGGCCTCTTCCTTGAAGGAGGGGTCGCCGACCATGCCGGTGCCGCCGCCCATCAGCGAGATGGCGCGATGGCCGGTCTTCTGCATCCAGTGCAGCATCATGATCTGGATGAGCGATCCGGCGTGCAGGCTGGGTGCGGTCGGATCGAAGCCGATATAAGCCGTCACGGTTTCCTTGGCGAAGAGATCGTCGAGGCCGCTTTCATCGGAAATCTGATGAATGAAGCCGCGCTCTTGTAGCGTGCGGAGGAAATCGGACTTGAACTCGGGCATGGGCTTCGTCTCTTGAACGTCGAACAGGAATGGGATTGACGCTTGTTGAACCGTCGCGGCGCGTTTAGCACTGTTTTTCCAAAAGTGCATCCGGGAATCGCATGAAAGGCGCGCGGCGCAATGGATATCGTCAGGACTGCGATCGGCTTGATGAGCGGCACCTCGATGGACGGCATCGATGTGGCACTGCTCAGAACCGACGGGCGAGGCTTCATCGAGCGCGGTCCGTTCCTGGGTGTGGCCTATGATGCCGGTTTTCGCGAGCGGCTGAAGCGTGCGCTCGACCTGGCGCGGCCGCTGAGCGATCGCAGCGCACGGCCCAATGAACTTCGTGAGATCGAAATTGAACTCACCCTACGTAATGAAGATGCCGTTACGGCATTTCTCCAGAAATTCGGGCTCGCTAGCGGCGATATCGACGTGCTCGGCTTCCACGGCCAGACCGTGCTGCACCGACCAGGCGATGCGCTGACGATCCAGATCGGCGATGGAGAGTTGCTGGCGGAACGCACCGGCATTCCCGTCGTCTACGACATGCGCGCCAACGATATGGTGCATGGCGGGCAGGGTGCGCCGCTGGTGCCGGCCTATCATGCAGCCCTTGCCGGCCGCTTCCAGCAAGAGGGACAGACGGTCTGCTTCGTCAATATCGGCGGCATTTCGAACCTCACCTATATCGGCGTGGATGGGCGCATCGCAGCCTTCGACAGCGGCCCCGGCAATACGCTGATCGACCAGTGGGTTGAGATGCAAACCGGCAAGACTTACGATCCCGGCGGAGAGATCGCCGGGCGCGGGCAGGTGGTGGCTGATATCGCCGCCCGTTATCTCGGCAGCCCTTTCTTCCAAGGCAATATCCGCCGCTCGCTCGACCGCGGCGATTTCAAGCCGCTTGTCGATGGCGAGGCGAGCCTTGAGGACGGCGCGCGCACGCTTGCGCATGTCGCCGCCGCCTCGATCGTCAAATCGGCCGGCTATCTGCCGGAAAGCCCCTCCGTCTATATCGTCTGCGGCGGCGGCCGGCTGAACGGCACCATCATGGCGGAATTCGCCGACATGGCCGGCGAGAGGGGCTCGGCAGTCATGAGCGCCGAACAGGCGGGTTTCGATGGCGATGCGATGGAGGCAGAGGCGTGGGCCTATCTGGCGGTACGCTCGCTGGAGGGGCTACCGCTCACCTATCCCGGCACGACGGGCGTCAGCCAGCCAGTGACCGGCGGCGTGTTGGCGGAGCCGGCGAGATGACGGACGGGATTATCTTCGAAACGCCGCGCCTCATCGCGAAAATGTGGGACGACGGTGATGCGGGCCTGATTTTCGACCTGCATTCGACGATCGAAACGACGCGATACATGTCTGGCGCCGCCCCTTGGTCGCGAGAAAAATGCGAAGAGCGGTTGGCGACATATCTTGCCGAGCAGGGGCGCGACGGCACGACGAAATACAAGATCGTCGGCCGCGAGGATGGCCGCTTCATCGGCCGTGCCGGGATCTCGCTCTACCACACCGGCGAATATGAGATGGGCTATGCCCTTTACGCTCGCGAATGGGGCAAGGGATATGCGACGGAAATTGCCGGAAGCCTTGCCGACTGGTTCTTTTCCAGGGATTTTCCGCCGCATTTCATCGCCTTCACGCACCCGGACAATCTCGCCTCGCAGCACGTATTGAAAAAGATCGGCATGCGGGTGCGCGGGCCGATCTTTATCGAAGGTATCAAGGGCGTTGAATTCGAGATGACGGCCGCCGTGCGGCAGGCCGTTACCTGATCCGCTTGGCTGCCGGTTCCGGCACCAGCTCGCCGTTGAGGCGGCGGTCGAGATAATCCTCGCACTCGGCCATCAGCGTGTCGACCTGACCGTTGAAGAAGTGGTTGGCGCCCGGCACGGTGCGGTGGGTGATGAGAATGCCCTTCTGGGTCTTGAGCTTCTCGACGAGACCGTTGACGTCCTTTTCAGGTGCCACCTTGTCCGCCTCGCCATTGATGATCAGGCCGGAGGACGGGCAGGGGGCAAGGAAAGAGAAGTCGTAGGTGTTCGGCTGCGGCGCGATCGACATGAAGCCTTCGATTTCCGGGCGGCGCATCAGAAGCTGCATGCCTATCCAGGAGCCGAAGGAGTAACCGGCGACCCAACAGGTCTTCGAATCGGGATGGAGGCTCTGCACCCAGTCGAGCGCGGAAGCCGCATCCGAAAGCTCACCCGCGCCATGGTCGAATTCGCCCTGGCTGCGGCCGATGCCCCGGAAATTGAAGCGCAGTGTCGTAAAACCGCGCTTCTGGAACATGTAGAAGAGCTGGTAGACGATCTGGTTGTTCATCGTGCCACCAAACTGCGGATGCGGGTGCAGAATGACGGCGATCGGTGCGCTTTTTTCCTTGGAGGGCTGGTAGCGGCCTTCAAGACGGCCGGCTGGGCCGTTGAAAATAACTTCGGGCATCGGTACTCCGGGTTTTATTTCGCGTTCACGCTACGTTTGGTGACAACATGACTTGACGATTGTTGTCAGCTTTTCTAAAACGCAGTTTAGAACAATTCGAAACTTGCATGGCGATCCACGCAGCGTGGAATGTGTCATAAGGCAAGCCCGGCGGAAATTTCAAGAAAAATGCGCCGCCGCGCCTGAGCAAGCTCGTCAAGCGCAGGACCGAAGACAATGGCGCCGCCACGCCTTTATCTCGATTGGAACGCAACATCGCCGATGCACCCTGCAGCGCGTGAAGCGATCATGCGCGCCATGGACATCTTCGGCAATCCTAATTCCGTTCACGGCGAAGGCCGTGCTGCCCGTGCGGCCATCGAGGGCGCGCGCCGCAAGATCGCACTGCTGACCGGTGCCGATCCCTCCAATGTTATCTTTACCAGTGGCGCCACGGAAGCTGCCAATATGGTACTGACGGCGGAATTCAGCATGGGCCGCACGCCGATGAAGCTTGGCCGTCTGTATCATTCCGCCGTCGAGCATCTGGCGGTCCGCGAGGGCGGCCGCTTCCCGAAAGACAAGACGACCGAGATCCCGGTGACCGATGCCGGCATCGTCGATCTGAAGGCGCTCTCCGAACTTCTCGATGCCCACGACAAGGCGACAGGCCTGCCGATGGTGGCGATCATGTTCGTCAACAACGAGACGGGCATCGTCCAGCCGGTCGAAGAGGCGGGCAGGATCGTGCGCGCCCATGGCGGGCTCTTCGTCGTCGATGCCGTCCAGGCGGCCGGCCGCCTGCCGACCGAGATCGATCGGATCGGCGCGGATTTCATGATCATTTCGTCGCACAAGATCGGTGGGCCGAAGGGTGCGGGCGCACTGATTGCCCGTGGCGAAGCGCTGATGCCGAAGGCGCTGATCCGCGGCGGCGGCCAAGAGAAGGGTCACCGCTCGGGGACACAGAACTCGCTGGCATTGATCGGCTTCGGGGCGGCGGCGGAAGCCGTGCTGCAGAATCTTGAGGAACGCAATGCCGGCATTGCCGTGCTGCGCGACAGGCTGGAAGCCGGCATGCGCGTTGCGGCGCCCGATGTCATCATCCACGGCGCCGGTGGCCCGCGCGTCGCCAATACCATCTTCTTCACCCTGCCTTGCATGAAGGCGGAGACCGGGCAGATCGCCTTCGATCTCGAAGGCTTAGCCCTTTCAGCGGGCTCGGCTTGTTCTTCAGGCCGGGTCGGTGAAAGCCATGTGCTGACGGCGATGGGCCGCGATCCGAAGCTCGGCGCTCTGCGCATCTCGCTCGGGTTTTCGACGACGGCTGATGACGTGGACAGGGCGATTGCCACCTTTACGAAAATTGCCTCCCGGCGAAAGCTGGCGGGCGAGGCGGCCTGACCGCCTCACAAACTTGCGGAAACGCAAATTTCTACTTGCCAACAGGGCTGAAAAGTCCCTTTTGGCCGCTTATATCAGGGGCAAAAGAAAATTGCCCGCACGACAAGCTGCCGGACCTTTTCTCCGGCAAGATTGGAGAACGACATGCCTGCTGTCCAGGAAACCGTCGATCGCGTCCGCCAGATCGACGTGGACCAGTATAAATACGGCTTCGAAACAGTCATCGAGATGGACAAGGCACCCAAGGGCCTTTCCGAAGACATCATCCGCCTGATCTCCTCCAAGAAGCAGGAACCGGAATGGATGCTCGAATGGCGCCTCGAAGCCTACAAGCGCTGGCTGACGATGGACGAGCCCACCTGGGCCCGCGTCGACTATCCGAAGATCGATTTCAACGCGATCCACTATTACGCGGCGCCGAAGAGCACGCCGGGTCCGAAGTCGATCGAAGACGTCGATCCTGAAATCCTCAAGGTCTACGAGAAGCTCGGCATTCCGCTGAAGGAGCAGGAAATCCTGGCCGGCGTGCAGAAGCCGAAGATCGCGGTCGATGCGGTGTTCGATTCCGTTTCCGTCGTCACGACCTTCAAGGAAGAGCTGAAAAAGGCCGGCGTGATCTTCATGTCGATCTCGGAAGCGATCCGCGAATATCCCGAGCTGGTACAGAAATACCTCGGCTCGGTCGTTCCGACCACCGACAACTATTATGCGACGCTGAACTCCGCTGTCTTTACCGACGGTTCCTTCGTCTTCGTGCCGAAGGGCGTGCGATGCCCGATGGAGCTTTCCACCTATTTCCGCATCAACGAGAAGAATACCGGCCAGTTCGAGCGCACCCTGATCATCGCCGAGGAAGGCGCTTACGTCTCCTACCTCGAAGGCTGCACCGCACCGCAGCGCGATGAAAACCAGCTGCACGCCGCCGTGGTCGAGCTCGTTGCCCTCGACGATGCCGAAATCAAATATTCGACGGTCCAGAACTGGTATCCGGGCGACAAGAACGGCAAGGGCGGCATTTACAACTTCGTTACCAAGCGCGGCGATTGCCGTGGCGACCGTTCGAAGATCTCCTGGACGCAGGTCGAAACGGGCTCTGCCATCACCTGGAAGTACCCGTCCTGCATCCTGCGCGGTGATGATAGCCGCGGCGAGTTCTACTCAATCGCCGTTTCCAACGGCCATCAGCAGATCGACAGCGGCACCAAGATGATCCATCTCGGCAAGAACACGTCGAGCCGCATCGTCTCCAAGGGCATTGCCGCCGGCGTTTCGCAGAACACCTATCGTGGCCAGGTCTCGGCCCACCGCAAGGCGTCCAACGCCCGCAACTTCACGCAGTGCGACTCGCTGCTGATCGGCGACAAGTGCGGCGCCCATACGGTGCCTTACATCGAAGCGAAGAATTCGACGGCGCAATTTGAACACGAAGCGACCACCTCGAAGATTTCCGAAGACCAGCTGTTCTACTGCCTGCAGCGTGGCATTCCGACCGAGGCGGCGATCGCGCTGATCGTCAACGGCTTCGTCAAGGAAGTGCTGCAGGAGCTGCCGATGGAATTCGCCGTCGAGGCGCAGAAGCTGATCAGCATCTCGCTGGAAGGCTCAGTCGGCTGACATGAGCGAGGCGGACAAGAAGCGAATTCTTGAACGCCTGACGAATATGCGCGGAGAGATCCTGTCGAAGATAGGCCCCCGCGAGCAAAGATACGAGACGGAGATGCCGCCGGAGCAGCCCTATGTGTTTCTCCGGCAGCGCATGGAAAAATCGGCAAAGATGTTTCCGGATATCCCGGAATTTCTCAAATGGCCTTGGCTCATCGTGGTCGCGTTTGTCCGTGTCATTCGTTTCTTCTGGCCATAGCACAGAGCACAACGTGTCAATGCCCTTAGAAATTACGCGAGGCTCCGATGAGCTACGCAGAGAAAACGCAGGAACCAAAGATGCTTGAAATCAAGAACCTCCATGCCCGCATCGCCGAAGACGGCACCGAAATCATCCGTGGCCTGAACCTCACCGTGAAGGCTGGCGAAGTTGCCGCCATCATGGGCCCGAACGGCTCCGGCAAGTCGACACTCTCCTACATCCTCTCCGGCCGCGAAGATTACGAAGTGACCGAGGGCGATATCCTCTACAACGGCGAGAGCATCCTCGAGCTCGACGCTGCCGAGCGCGCCACCAAGGGTATCTTCCTGGCCTTCCAGTACCCTGTCGAGATCCCCGGCGTTGCGACCATGCAGTTCCTGAAGGTGGCGATGAACGAGCAGCGCAAGGCACGCGGCGAAGCCGAACTGACGACGCCCGACTTCATGCGCCGCGTCAAGGACGCTGCGGGCAAGCTGCAGATCAACACCGAGATGCTGAAGCGCCCGCTGAACGTTGGTTTCTCCGGCGGCGAGAAGAAGCGTGCCGAAATCCTGCAGATGGCGCTGCTCGAGCCGAAGCTCTGCGTGCTCGACGAAACCGATTCCGGCCTCGACATCGACGCGCTGAAGATCGTGGCCGACGGCGTCAACGCGCTGCGGTCGCCCGATCGTGCCGTCGTCGTCATCACCCATTACCAGCGCCTGCTCGATTACATCGTGCCGGATACGGTCCACGTTCTCTACAAGGGCCAGGTCATCAAGTCCGGCGACAAGACGCTCGCCCATGAGCTGGAAGCCAACGGTTACGCCGATATCATCGGCGCCGCAGCCTGAGCGTGGCGGAAAGGACGACGTCCATGAACATGCAAACGACGAGCCGCCTGACCGCGGCCGAATCGGCGCTGATTGAAGCGTTCAACCACCAGATCGGCGAATTGCCGGGCAATGGCGCGGTCACCGCGTTGCGCGACCGGCTGCTCGACGACCTGAAGAAGGAAGGCCTGCCGACGCGCCGCGTCGAGGCCTGGCACTATACCGATCTCAAGAACCTGCTGCGCAGCGTTCCGGCGCAGGCGGGTGACGCCGGCTCGGAAGCGCTGCCGCCGCTGGTTGAGGGTTCTCCGGTGCTTGCCGTCATTCAGGGCAGGGCCGCCAACAAGGCCGCAATCGGAGATCTCTCGGTTTCGGTCTATTCCGAAAAGCTGACCGACGGTTCGGCCGCTGCCAATCTCGATGCGCTCGGTCGCGACGACGCTGTCGGCCGCATCAATGGCAGCTTCGTCAAGGATGGCTATGTCGTCGACGTGCCCGATGGCACGGAGCTCGAAGAGCCACTGGAAATCCAGTTCGTGCATGCCGGCGGCGACATTCATACCCGCCTGCCTGTAACCTTCGGCGCCAATGTGAAGGGTGTCGTCATCGAGCGTCACCAGTCGGTGACGGGTGACGCCGCGCTCGTGTCGCATGTCAGCGACATCACGGTGGGTGAGGGCACGGAGCTCACCTGGATCATTCTGCAGCAGCAGGGTGGCGAAGATACGCATCTCGGCCAGATCCGCATCGATCTCGGCGCTGACGCCAAGCTGAAGCTCTTCGTCATCAATGCCGGCGGCAAGCTGGTGCGCCAGGAGCTGAATATCAAGGTAACGGGCGAGGGCGCCGATCTGACGCTGCGCGGCATCAACCTGCTCGGCGGCGAGACACATACCGATGTGACGATGGTGCTCGGCCATGACGTGCCGCATACCGGCTCGACGGAAGTGATCCGCAACGTCGTCTTCGATCGCGCCAGAGGCGTCTTCCAGGGCATGATCCGGGTTGCGCCCGATGCCCAGAAGACCGATGCCAAGATGGCCTGCAACACGCTGCTGATGTCCGACGATGCCGAATTCTCGGTCAAGCCTGAGCTCGAAATCTTCGCCGACGACGTGCAGTGCGGCCATGGTGCGACGGTCGCCGATATCGACCACAACCATCTCTATTACCTGATGGCTCGCGGCATTCCGGAGAACAAGGCGCGCGCCATGCTCGTCAACGCCTTCGTTGCCGAGATCGTTGAGGAAATGGAAGACGAAGCCCTGGTCGAGGCGCTGGAAGGCGTCATTTCGGCCTGGCTGGAAAAGCACGCCTGATCGGATAGCGCCATGGACAAGATCGTGCCGGCAACCACCTATGATGTCGAAGCCATCCGCAGGGATTTCCCGATCCTTGCGGAGAAGGTGCACGGTAAGCCGCTGGTCTATCTGGACAACGGCGCCTCCGCCCAGAAGCCGCAAGCGGTGATCGACGCGATCTCGCATGCCTACAGCCATGAATATGCCAATGTGCATCGCGGCCTTCACTACCTCTCCAATGCGGCCACGGAAGCCTATGAAGCGTCGCGCGAAAAGGTTCGCCGTTTCCTGAACGCACCTTCGGTTGATGATATCGTCTTCACCAAGAATTCCACCGAGGCGATCAACACAGTTGCCTACGGTTGGGGCATGCCCAAGATCGGCGAAGGCGACGAGATCGTGCTGACGATCATGGAGCATCACTCCAATATCGTGCCCTGGCATTTCATTCGCGAGAGACAGGGTGCCAAGCTTGTCTGGGTGCCCGTCGATGACGAAGGCGCCTTCCATATCGAGGATTTCGAAAAGAGCCTGACCGACAAGACCAAGCTCGTCGCCATCACCCATATGTCGAATGCGCTCGGCACCATCGTTCCGGTCAAGGAAGTCTGCCGCATCGCCCATGAGCGCGGCATTCCCGTTCTGATCGACGGTTCGCAGGGTGCCGTGCATCTGCCCGTCGACGTGCAGGATATCGATTGCGACTGGTACGTCATGACCGGTCACAAACTCTATGGCCCGTCGGGCATCGGCGTGCTCTACGGCAAGAAGGACCGGCTGAAGGAGATGCGGCCGTTCCAGGGCGGTGGCGAAATGATCTTCGAAGTGAGCGAGGATATCGTCACCTATAATGATCCGCCACATCGTTTCGAGGCCGGCACGCCGCCGATCGTGCAGGCGATCGGGCTCGGTTATGCGCTCGACTATATGGACAAGATCGGCCGCGAGAATATCGCAGCCCATGAGGCGGATCTGACGGCTTACGCAGAAGAGCGGCTGAAGGCGGTCAATTCGCTGCGCGTCTTCGGCAATGCTCCCGGCAAGGGCGCCATCTTCTCCTTCGAATTGGCCGGTATTCACGCCCATGACGTCTCGATGGTGATCGATCGCCAGGGCGTTGCCGTGCGGGCCGGCACGCATTGCGCCATGCCGCTCTTGAAACGCTTCGGCGTGACCTCCACATGCCGTGCATCCTTCGGCATGTATAATACCCGCGCCGAGGTGGATGCGCTTGCAGATGCGCTCGACTATGCGCGCAAGTTCTTTGCTTGAGGAAGAAGCCATGAGCCTGAATGAAGAGAAGATCGACGTGCGCGAAGGCATCGTGCATTCCAGCATTCCCCAAGAGGAGCTGGCGCGTCTCAGCGACGACGTGATCGGCGCTCTCAAGACCGTCTACGATCCGGAGATTCCGGCTGACATCTTCGAGCTCGGCCTCATCTACAAGATCGATATCGAAGACGACCGGATGGTAAAGATCATGATGACGCTGACCGCACCCGGCTGCCCGGTTGCCGGCGAAATGCCGGGCTGGGTGGAAAATGCCGTCGGCGCTGTCGAAGGCGTTTTGGGCGTCGAGGTTTCAATGACCTTCGATCCGCCGTGGACGCCGGAACGTATGTCCGAGGAGGCGCAGGTCGCAGTTGGCTGGTACTGACCGGCTGGTATTGATCGATTAAGGTGATCACCTTACATTGATTCATGAAGCGCCGGATCTTGACCCCGGTTGTGGAAGGAGATTGAGCCCATGGGCTTTGCAGTAATGAGCATGACGGAAGCCGCCGCAGAGCGCGTGAAGGCGCTCGTCAGCAACGGCGGCCCGGATGCCAAGGGCATTCGCGTCGGCATCAAGAAGGGTGGTTGCGCCGGGATGGAATATACCATCGACATGGTGACGGAGCCCAATGCCAAGGACGACCTGATGGAGCGCGACGGCGCGAAAGTCTGGATTGAGCCATCGGCCGTTCTCTACCTGCTCGGCACCGAACTCGGCTTCGAGACAACGACACTTCGCTCCGGCTTCATTTTCACCAATCCGAACCAGACTTCATCCTGCGGCTGCGGTGAGTCTGTCGAGCTGAAGCCTGCCGATCTGGCAGCGCTGGCCGCGCGCGGCGATGCCGTGGTGCCGGCACAGCACTAACCGCTTTTCGTTGAATATGCCTGATGGCCGCCATAGTTGGCGGCCTTTTGATTTAGACGAGCCTGTCCAAAGACCGACAAGCGACCAAGAAGAAGAAAAGCGGACAATGCTCCTTCTGTTCCTGAAAGGCGCCCTGCTGGGCGTCATCATCACAGCGCCGCTTGGGCCTATCGGAACGCTCTGCATCAACAGAAGTCTCGAGAAGGGCTTCTGGTTCGGCTTTTCCGGCGGGCTGGGGACGGCATTGGGAGACGCGAGTTATGCACTGGTCGCAGTGACGGGGATTGCGGTCTTCTCCGAAACCATGTCGATGGCCACCATTCCGCTGGCACTTGGCGGCGGGCTGATGTTGTTGTGGCTCGGCTTTCGGGGACTGAAGAACAAAGGGAAGATGAAGGCGGCGAAGATCGATGCGGCCGACTTCCTGCACACGACCGTCTCGACCTTTCTGCTGACCATTTCCAATCCGGCGACAATCCTCTCCTTCGGGGCGCTGTTTGCCGGGCTTGGCCTGACCGAGGAGACACGGCGCTTCAGCTCGGCTGCCATCGTGTCGGGCGTTTTCATGGGATCGCTGCTCTGGTGGTTCTGCTTGAGCGGTGCCGTCAGTCTCGCGAGGGAGCGGCTGTCGGCCGATTTCGCGGCCAAGGTCGGCCGCGCGACGAGCTATATGCTGATCGCCTTCGGCGCGGTGGCGCTCGGTTCGGTGGCTTATTCGATCGTTTGAAAAGGTGAGGTGCGATCAGTCGCGCTTGATGCTCATCAGCACGTCCCAGAGATCGGCACCGGTCTCGAAGACCGCGGCATTCGCCTTGTAGCTCTGTTCGGTCTCGATCAGGTCGGTGAGCTCGGTCGCAAAATCCACGCCCTGATCCGTCGCGCTAACGCTTGCCCGAACGCCCGAGGGTTCGACGGACTGAAAGCTGGTGTTCAGGCGGCCATAGCCCGGCGTGCTTGCATTGGCGACGTTGTTGGCGATCGCGCTTGCGCGCGTCGTCTGCGCCAGCATTCCCGAAAGAGCCGTATGCGTGACTGCAGAAATGCTCATCGACCGTTTCCCTGTTTCCGGACCTCCACGGTTTTACCGGCAAGGGTTTAGGGAAAGCTGAACGGTTTCGGTTAGCGAAAGGCGAGGGGGCCTGCGGCGGCTGTACCGGAACGGCACGTATGCCTCATCGACCGGGCCTCATACCTGCAATCAGGATATCGATAAGCTGCCGTGCCGCAACCCGCCAAGCCGGGCCACAGCTGATGCTCGCGCCACCGGCAAGTGCCCGCAGAAGATCGAGCGGGTCCATCGTCAGGCGGATTTCGCCGGCTGATGTAGCGCGGTCGATAAGCAGATGGATGGCGTCGGTGATCGGGGTAACAGAATCAGCATAGAGCTCGGACGTGCCTCCAACAAGCGAATCCAGCAGCTCGGACATGCCGTGTTTCGTCACGACATAATCAACGAACTGCACCAGCCACAGGCGGAGCGCTTCAACAGGTGGATGCGTTTCAGACAGGCTCCTGGCCGCAGCGGCAAGCTGCGTCGTCTCGTTGCGATAGACGGCGGAAACCAGCGCATCGCGCGTCGGAAAGTGGCGATAAAGCGTTCCGATGCCAACGCCGGCTGCGCGGGCAATTTCCTCCAGACTGGCGCCGGAACCCTTGCCGGCAAACACGGTCTTTGCGGTTTCCATCAGCAAAAGACGATTGCGTTCGGCATCCGCACGCGGCTTTCGGACGGTGGACCCGTCACTTTTTCCGGCCATTTCCGAGAAGTCCCCTTGATAAACGGAGGTGCCCTCCGTATTTATCTGGAGGCATCCTCCTTTTATTCCATTAGAGGCCGGTGGGCAATGGTCCACCAGCCCGGAGCGGTGCGTCCATTGATCTAGGAGATAATCATGAGTGGAGTTTTTGGCGCGAAATCGACTACGGATGAGGTGCTCGCCGGCGTCGATCTCAAGGGCAAGCGTGTTCTGGTAACCGGTGTTTCGGCCGGCCTCGGCGTCGAGACCGCGCGGGTACTGGCAGCCCACGGAGCACAGGTGGTGGGGACGGCCCGCGACCTCGAAAAGGCGAGGGCGGCCACGGATGTCGTGCGTGCCGATGCGGCCGATGGCGGCAGCCTTGATATCATCGAGCTCGATCTTGCTTCGCTCGCAAGCGTGCGGGCCTGTGCCGATGCGCTTATCAAGGACGGCCGTCCATTCGATGTCGTCATTGCCAATGCCGGCGTGATGGCGGCCCCCTTCGGCCGTACCGCCGACGGTTTCGAAACGCAGTTCGGCACCAACCATCTCGGCCATTTCGTGCTGGTCAACCGCATCGCACCGCTCGTCAAATCGGGCGGCCGTGTTGTGATCGTTGCATCGTCAGGCCATCGCATGGCGCCCTTCAGCCTCGACGACCTCAATTTCGAGAACAGGGCTTATGAACCCTGGGCGGCCTATGCGCAGTCGAAGACGGCTAACATTCTTTTTGCTGTGGAACTCGACCGGCGTCTCGGCGAGCGCGGCATCCGTGCTGTGGCGCTGCATCCCGGCGGCATCAGCACCGAACTCGGACGTCACCTTGACCCCGGCATGATCGAAGGCATGATGGCGCAGATCAATGCAGCACTCGCCGCCGAGGGCAAGCCGCCCTTCCAGTGGAAGACGATCCCGCAGGGTGCGGCTACCTCCGTCTGGGCAGGTTTCGTCGCTCCGGCTGATGTGGTCGGCGGCAGATATTGCGAGAATTGCCACGTTTCCGAAGTGACGGATGCCGCGATCAGCCCGATTTCCGAAGGCGTGCGTTCCTACGCGCTCGATCTCGAGACGGCCAGGGCATTGTGGGCCAAAAGCGAGGATATGGTCGGCGAGCGCTTCTAAAGCATGTCGCGCCAGGAGCGTCTTTTCCCTATGCCGGATATGACGTTCGCAAACTCGTTGCTATGAGACTGACAAAGGAGAAGGGCGCCCGGTACAGGGGCAGGCAACCCTTCTCCTGCTGGTTTTGCAGTATCCAGCAAAGATGATTACGCAGCGAACCGAAATTGGTTCACCGTTCCCAATGAAAATTCCGAAAAGTCTGGCGGCTTTCTTTCATCGTCGGGAATGCGTCGTCGCGTATTATCCATCTGCGGCTCTCGGCCAACAGCCGCAATTCACGCCTTGATATCGAGGCCCGCTTCGACTGCAGCGGCGATGAATGCCTTGCGCGCATCCTCACCGGTACGCTTGCCCTTGATGACATCGGCGCAGACCAGCAGTGCCTGGTCGAGTGCGGCACCATCTTCCGTCGGCCAGTCCTCGATCATCGCCCAGGAAGCCGCCTGGGTATTGTCGATGGTCTCATATTGGCCGGGCTCTTCGAGGGCGACGAGCACAGGCTTCGACCAGGGCGCCTGCATTCTTGCTTCGCTTTGATCCTGAGACATGGTGTGACCTCCTTCGTGTATTTCTATCAGAATTAGGAAAGCCCCTCCCGTGAAGGAAGGGGCTTTGATTGTCCAGCCCTTTGCTTGCGCTTCGGGCGTCCGGCCTGAGCTTTACTCAGCAGCCTCGGCGTAAGCCTCGACCGGCGGGCAAGTGCAGATCAGGTTGCGATCGCCATAGACGTTGTCGACGCGGTTGACCGGGGACCAGTACTTGTCCACGCGGAAGGCGCCGGGCGGGAAGCAGGCCTGTTCGCGCGAATAGGGGCGATCCCATTCGCCGACGAGGTCTTCCACCGTATGCGGGGCGTTCTTCAGCGGGTTGTTGAGCTTGTCCGAACGTCCCTCTTCGATGTCGCGGGCTTCCTGACGAATCGCCAGCATCGCTTCGCAGAAGCGGTCGAGTTCGGCCTTGGTCTCGGATTCCGTCGGCTCGATCATCAGCGTGCCGGCAACCGGCCAGCTCATGGTCGGCGCGTGGAAGCCGCAGTCGATGAGGCGCTTGGCGACGTCATCGACGGTCACGCCGCAGCTGTCGACCAGCGGACGGGTATCGATAATGCATTCATGCGCCACGCGGCCGGCAGCCGACTTATAGAGCACGTCGTAAGCGCCCTTCAGGCGAGCCGCGATATAGTTGGCGTTGAGGATCGCCACCTTGGTTGCCTGCGTCAGGCCTTCGCCGCCCATCATCAGGCAGTAGCTCCAGGAGATCGGCAGGATGGAGGCCGAACCGAAGGCTGCTGCCGAAACCGCGCCCGAACGACCGTCCGTTTCCGGATGACCCGGCAGGTGGGGCGCCAGATGAGACTTGACGCCGATCGGGCCCATACCGGGACCGCCGCCGCCATGCGGGATGCAGAAGGTCTTGTGCAGGTTGAGGTGCGAGACGTCAGAGCCAATGTCACCGGGACGGGACAGGCCGACCATGGCGTTCATGTTGGCGCCGTCAAGATAGACCTGGCCGCCATGCTGATGCACGAGATCGCAGATTTCCTTGACGGTTTCCTCGAACACGCCGTGCGTCGACGGATAGGTGATCATGCAGCAGGACAGATTGTCCGCATACTGCTCGGCCTTGGCGCGGAAATCGTCGAGGTCGATATCGCCGTTTTCGCGAACCTTGACGACGACCACCTTCATGCCGACCATCTGGGCCGAGGCCGGGTTGGTGCCATGCGCCGAGGTCGGGATAAGGCAGACGTCGCGGTGACCCTGGCTGTTCGCGATGTGGTAATTGCGGATGGTCAGCAAGCCTGCATATTCGCCCTGTGCGCCGGAATTCGGCTGCATGGAGAAAGCGTCGTAGCCGGTGACGGCGCAGAGCTTTTCCGTCAGGTCATCGATCATTTCGCGGTAGCCCAGCGCCTGGTCGGCCGGCACGAAAGGATGGATGTCGGAAAATTCCGGCCAGGTGATCGGCAGCATTTCCGCTGTCGCATTCAGCTTCATCGTGCAGGAGCCGAGCGGGATCATCGAGCGGTCCAACGCCAGATCGCGGTCGGAGAGCCGGCGGATGTAGCGGGTCATTTCGCTCTCGGCGCGGTTCATGTGGAAGATCGGATGCGTCAGGTATTCGCTCGTGCGCAGCAGATCTTTCGGCAGGCGATAGGACGGCTCGAAATCGGCGATCTGGAAATTGCCGCCGAAGGCACGCCAGACAGCCTCAAGCGTTGCCGGACGCGTGCGCTCGTCGAGCGACATGCCGATCTTCGTCTGGCCGACCTTGCGCAGGTTGACGCCTTCGGCGACGGCCGCGCGCAGGATGAGGCCCTGCATGTGGCCGACATCGACGGTGATCGTGTCGAAGAAGGTTTCCGGTTCAACCTTGTAGCCGAGCTTTTCCAGACCCTTGGCCATCAGCACGGCCTTCTGATGGACCTGCTGGGCAATTGCCTTGATGCCCTTCGGGCCGTGGAAGACGGCGTACATCGAGGCCATGACGGCGAGCAGAACCTGCGCGGTGCAGATGTTCGACGTCGCCTTTTCACGGCGGATATGCTGTTCGCGTGTCTGCAGCGACAGGCGGTAGGCGCGGTTGCCGCGGGCATCGACGGACACGCCGACGAGACGGCCGGGCATGGAGCGCTTGATGGCATCCTTGACCGACATGTAGGCGGCATGCGGGCCGCCGTAACCGACCGGAACGCCGAAGCGCTGCGAGGAGCCGATGGCGATATCGGCACCCATTTCACCCGGTGACTTCAGAAGCGTCAGCGACAGGATATCGGCGGCGACGACGGCGATGGCGCCCGTCTGGTGCAAGCGGGAGATCAGGCCGGTGAAATCGCGCACATGACCATGGGTGCCCGGATACTGGAAGATCGCGCCGAAGACATCGACAGGATCGAGATCCTTGAAGGGGTCGCCGACGATGACGCTCCAGCCGAGCGGCTCAGCACGGGTCTTGATCAGCTCGATCGTCTGCGGGTGGCAGTCGGCATCGACGAAGAATGCCTTGGCCTTCGACTTGGAGACGCGTTCGGCCATGGCCATGCCTTCGGCAGCAGCCGTCGCTTCGTCGAGCAACGAAGCGTTGGCGACATCGAGGCCGGTCAGGTCGCAGATCATCGTCTGGTAGTTCAGGAGCGCTTCGAGGCGGCCTTGCGAGATTTCCGGCTGGTATGGCGTGTAAGCCGTGTACCAGGCCGGGTTTTCCAGGATGTTGCGCTGGATGACCGGCGGCGTGATGGTGCCGTAATAGCCCTGGCCGATCAGCGAGGTCAGAACCTTGTTCTTGTTGGCGGTTTCGCGCAGCTTGTCGAGCGCCTCGCGCTCCGTCATCGGTGCGCCCCAGAGGAGCGGCGCCTTCTGGCGGATGGCGGGCGGCACGGTTGCGTCGATCAGCGCATCGAGGCTCTTGTAGCCGATGACGCCGAGCATATCCGACATTTCAGACGGCGAGGGGCCGATATGACGACGGTTGGCGAAGTCATAAGGCTGATAGTCGGTGAACTGGAATTCGGTAGGCGTCGTCATTACGCAGTCAGCTCCTTATAGGCTGCTTCGTCGAGCAGGCCATCGGCATCGGAGAGGTTCTTGAGCTTGAGCTTGAAGAACCAGCCAGACCCTTGAGGATCGGAATTGACGAGCGACGGGTCGGCGACAATGGCCGGATTGACTTCGACGATCTCGCCATCGAGCGGACAATAGACATCCGAAGCAGCCTTGACGGATTCGACTGTCGCAGCATTGCCATCCTTGGAGAAGGTAGCGCCGACTTCAGGCAATTCCACGAAAACGAGGTCGCCGAGCTGCTCGACAGCATAGGTGGTGATGCCAACGGTCGCGACATCGCCTTCGAGCTTCAGCCATTCATGTTCAGCAGTAAATTTCAGCATGGAAAAATCCTCTCGCAATAAGGGTCAGCGTTTGTAGGTCGGCGTGATGAAGGGAAGGGCAGAGACTGTGACGGGCAGGTACTTGCCGCGCACTTCGGCATAGACCTGCGTGCCCGCTGCAGCGTGGGAAACCGGCAGGTAGCCCATGGCGACGGGGCCTTCGACGGAAGGGCCGAAACCACCCGAGGTGACTTCGCCGATCTCGGTCTTGCCTTCGGCATCGGCATAGAGCTTGGCATGGCCGCGCACAGGCGCCTTGCCCTCGGGCTTCAGGCCGACGCGCTTGCGGGAAACGCCATTGTCGAGTTCGCCGAGAATGCGCTCAGCACCGGGGAAACCGCCGGCGCGGGCGCCGCCCGTACGGCGAGCCTTCTGCATTCCCCACTCGATGGCGGCTTCGACAGGCGACGTGGTCGTGTCGATATCGTTGCCATAGAGGCAGAGGCCGGCTTCGAGGCGCAGGCTGTCGCGCGCTCCAAGGCCGATCAGCTCGACATCGGGATGCTCGAGCAACCGGTTGGTGACATCCTCGGCCTTGTCGGCGGGAATGGAGATTTCGAAACCGTCCTCGCCGGAATAGCCCGAGCGCGAGACGAGACAGGAAACGTCGTGCAGGCGGCAGTGGCGTACGTCCATGAATTTCATGGCGGCGACATCGGCCCAGAGTTCGGCGAGCACGTCGACGGCGCGTGGGCCCTGCAGGGCGATCAAGGCGCGGTCGAGGACGGTGATCTCGCAGGTATCGGAGAGATGCTTCTGCAGGTGCGCGAGATCGGCTTCCTTACAGGCAGCGTTGACGACGACGAAGAGGTGGTCGTCGAGATGTGTAATCATCAGGTCGTCGAGGATGCCGCCGTTCTCATCGGTGAAGAAGCCGTAACGCTGGCGTCCCTCGGCGAGGCCGAGGATATCGACGGGCACGAGGCTTTCGAGCGCAAGCGCCGCATCCTCATACGTGCCGGACTTCGCCTTGATGATGACCTGGCCCATGTGAGAGACATCGAAGAGGCCGGCGGCAGTACGGGTCTGCAGATGCTCCTTCATGACGCCGGCAGTATATTGCACCGGCATGTCATAACCTGCGAAGGGCACCATGCGGGCGCCGAGCGACAGGTGCAGCGCGTGAAGCGGGGTTTTCTTAAGGGCAGCAGTATCGTCCAAACGACGCCTCCGGGGTTTGCGCCGGATATTCCGGGCGCGGGCTCAAAACTGAAGGCGCGGTTGCGCCTTGTCTCCTTGAGCCCCCTCTGTCCCTGTGCCTGAGATTGTTATCCCTTCGGCGGGCGTTTCGAGAACGCCTCTCTCCAGAGTTCCGTCTGCCCCTTGTGGTCCTTTTGCCTGAGAGTTTCCGGGGCGGTTGCTCCTTCGGCACCGGCATCACGTACCGGCTTCTCCCAACAAGGTTGCGGCAATTATCCGGGGGCGGCGGGCCTTGGCAAGCGAAATGTCGTAGCTGCACAAATTTTTGTCGCGGCTCAAAGAAGCCGGTTGCGATGCGTGGCAAATGGGCTTTTGCATTTGCGGGCAAAATTGGCTAACGCGACGCAAAGCGAGGAGATATTCGATGAACATTGTCAGGACGTTTGGTTTTACAGCTTTCCTTTGCGCTTGCGGCTTCGCCGGATCAGCACTCGCACAGGATCATCATGACATGAAGGGCATGGATATGGGCAGCATGGGCTCCATGAGCATGTCTACAGGTGGTGACGTGGTGAAGGCTGGCGATCTCGAAGTCTCCGGCGGTTTTGCCAAGGCGATGCTGCCCGGCCAGCCTGTCGGCGGCGGCTTCTTCACCGTGAAGAATAATGGCTCTGCCGATGACCGTCTCGTCTCGGTCACGTCGCCCAATGCCGGCGAGGTGCAGCTTCACGAGATGGCCATGAAAGACAATGTCATGAGGATGCGTGAACTGAAGGACGGAATCGCCATTCCCGCCGGCCAGACCGTCGAGCTTGCGCCCGGCAACCTGCATCTAATGTTCCAGAAGGTGAAGACGCCCTTCAGGCAGGGCGACAAAGTGCCTGTTACCCTGACCTTCGAAAAGGCCGGCAAGGTCGACCTGGTGCTGAACGTGCTGTCGGCACAGGGCAAATAAGCGGTGAAAAACAAAAAAGCCCGCGACAATGCGCGGGCTTTGCTCCTCCCAGCAAAACTTAAATCTCAGACATCCTCATAAGACTGCAGGGCCTGCTGCAAGCCGGCCTGCGGCTGGCGATACCCCTTGGTCATCAGATCGAGCGCAACTTCGGTATTCTGGATGATATTGGTAGATTCTTCCCGATCGTCGCCGCTCGGACTGAGCTGGCGTTCCGCAATCTTGCGAGCTTCGCGCGCGGCCGTGCCCGTCGCCACTCGCTGCGGGATGCGCAGGGAATCGAAAGCGAAGGCAGCGGTGTTCGCGGATATGGAAACAAGCTGTGTCATGCGCCTGTCATACCGGGACGATCTTCGCGTTCGGCTTAAGAAAATCATTCGCATTTTACCGGATGGTAAGAATTCTGCAGATGCGATTGGAATCAGGACGGAATCGCAATAAACCGGGGCATGTTCCAGGCTCTGCTCGTCGCCGTCGGCGGCGCAATCGGTTCACTTCTGAGATATTATGTCGGCCTGGGCTCCCTGCGGCTCATGGGGCCTGGCTTTCCCTGGGGAACGCTTGTCGTGAACGTCGTCGGCTGCTTCATCATCGGTGTCTTTGCCGAGATGATTGCGCGCCGTTTCAACGCATCGGTGGAGCTGCGTCTCCTGCTGATCACGGGCTTCCTCGGCGGCTTCACCACGTTCTCCGCCTTCTCGCTGGATGCGATCTCCCTCTTCGAGCGCGGCGAGGTTTTTGCCGGCGGCATCTATATCGCAGCAAGCGTCGGGCTTTCGATGATGGCCGTCATGGCCGGCCTCGGCCTGATGCGCGTACTGCTCTGATTTCGATTCCGATTTCCGTTTTGTGAAAAATGCTCTAAAGGCAGCGGCAAGAGAGGCGCCGGCTTCGATCGCGCCCGTATTTTCCGAAAGATATCCATGGCAGGCATAGAACACATCAAGGTGGAGCCCGATGAAGCGGGCATGCGGCTCGACCGCTGGTTCAAGATCCATTATCCGGGGCTTGGCTTCGGCCCACTGCAGAAGCTGCTGCGCTCCGGCCAGGTGCGCGTCGACGGCGGCCGCGTCAAATCGGATGCCCGTGTGCAGCCCGGCCAGATGGTGCGCATCCCGCCGCTCGATGTCGATGCCAAGCTGAAGGGGCCGATCGCCGGCAAGGATCTCAAGCATTCGAGCGATTTCGAGCTTTTATCCCGCATGGTGCTACATGAGGACGAGAAGGTCATCGTCCTCAACAAGCCGCCAGGGCTTGCGGTGCAGGGCGGCTCGGGTGTTGCAAGACATATCGACCAGATGCTCGAAGCCTGGACCAGCCCGAAGGGCGAGAAGCCGCGCCTCGTGCATCGCCTCGACCGCGATACATCAGGCGTGCTCGTCATTGCCCGCACGCGGGGTGCTGCCCAGAAGCTGACCGCCGCCTTCCGCGAACGCGACACCAAGAAGACCTACTGGGCGCTGGTCAAGGGTGTACCGCGCAAGCACGAGGACAGAATCTCGACCTGGCTCGTCAAGGAGCCGACGGCCGACGGCGACCGCATGCGCATCGCCAAGCACGGCGAAGACGGCGCCGATCATGCGATTTCCTTCTACCGCGTGCTGGAGACGGCGGCGCAGAATCTCGCATGGCTGGAGATGGAACCCTATACGGGGCGTACTCACCAGTTGCGCGTCCATGCGCTGCATATCGGCCATCCGATCATCGGCGATCCGAAATATTTCGACGACGATATAAACTGGCCTTTCCCCGGAGGCATCCAGAAGAAGCTGCATCTGCACGCACGCCATATCGATATCCCGCATCCCGCCGGCGGGCGCCTGCGCGTCAGCGCACCGCTGCCGCCGCATATGGTGCAGACCTGGAACCTTCTCGGTCTCGACCTTGCCGGCGCTGAGAGAGACGACGAATGAAACTCGCGCTTTTTGATTGCGACGGCACGCTGGTCGACAGCGCCGGGCTGATCCACGAAACCATGCGCCGCACCTTCGAAAAATTCGGCAAGGCAGAGCCGCGCTTTGAGGATACCAAGGCGATTATCGGCCTGTCGCTGGATATCGCCATTGCCCGCATGCAGGGCAAGCAGCATGTCGAGCAGCAAGACATCGACATGACGGCGCATTACAAATCGCTGTTCTCGGTGGTGCGGCAGGATCTCGACTACCGGGAGCCGCTGTTTGCCGGCATTCGAGAGATGATCGATGCGATCAGTGGGCGCGAGGATCTGCTGATCGGCGCCGTCACCGGCAAGTCCCGGCGCGGGCTAAAGCTTGTGGCGGAAACGCATGGTTTCAACTTCATCGTATCGCGCACCGCCGACGATTGCCCCTCCAAGCCGCATCCGGCCATGGTGAGCGAATGCTGCGATGAAACCGGCATCGTTGCCGCCGACACCATTGTCATCGGTGATGCGATTTACGATATGCAGATGGCAAAGGCTGCCGGCGCCAAGGCGATCGGTGTTGCCTGGGGCTATGCCAGCGTGGATGAACTGATCGCCAATGGCGCCGATGCGATCGCCTATCATCCGAATGAGATTTTGCGCCATTTTTCCTGAGGTGAGCCCATGCGCGACCTGCTGAACGACCTTTCCGAAGACCTGAGCCATCCCGATCCGATCCGCCGTGCGCAGATCCAGATGAAGAAGCCGCTGCCGAAGCGCTTCTATCAGGCGGTTTCCACTGCACCACACGAAGATGGTTTCGCGATCGAGCTGGACGGCAAACTCGTGCGCACGCCGGCCCGCCAGATACTGGCAGTGCCGAGCGAAGCGCTGGCAAAGCTCGTCGCTGCCGAATGGGACGCACAGAGTGAGGTCATCGATCCCTCGCTGATGCCGATGACGCGTCTTGTCAACACGGCGATCGACGGCGTTGCGACCGACACGCAGGCCGTCTTCGAGGATATTCTGCGCTTTTCATCGAGCGACCTGCTCTGCTACCGCGCCGACGACCCGCAAAAGCTGGTCGAGCGACAGACGGAGCGCTGGGATCCGGTGCTCGACTGGGCAGCCGCCGAATTCGGTGCGCGCTTCATCCTCGTCGAAGGTGTGATGCATCACGAGCAGCCGCGCGAGGCGATCGCCGCCTTCGGTTCGGCGCTGCGCCGGCATGACAGCGCACTCACGCTCGCCGCTCTCCACACGATGACGACGCTAACCGGTTCGGCGCTTCTGGCGCTTGCGATTGCCGAAGAGCGGATCACGCCAGACGAAGCCTGGTCGCTCGCCCATCTCGATGAGGACTGGACCATCGAGCATTGGGGAAGCGACGAAGAAGCCGAGCAGCGCAGGGCCAAGCGTTTCGAGGATTTCAAGGCCGCAACGGATGTTTTTTTCGCGCTAAGGGCCTGAATCATATTGCCTTGACGGGCTTTATGAC